>JAKDLG010000329.1 GCA_030452985.1 Humibacillus sp. | reverse complement strand
TATCGTGGCAGCAAGGACGCGAGCCGTGCCTTCTCCGGTCGCCTCGCCCAACAGGCCCAGACCTCCGGAAGTAGGTGGACGGTTGGCCCTGTGGGCAGGGCTCTTCTTGTCGCGTGTCTCATCGGTAATCAGTCGAGGTCCTTGGTAGGGTCGGGGGTGTGGATCAACCCGAGCTGGACGGCATGCCGGCGGTGGCGCCGCTGCAGGTGATGACCAGCGATGGTGAGGTCCTGGTCACGTGTGGGCGGGTGCTGCTGTACCGGTACGCCGCGCAGGATCTGGGGATGCGCAACCTGGCTGTGGTGGCGTTGACCGATGCCGGGCGGATGGTCAGCGAGGTCGCGGCGGCGTTCGGGTTGAACGCGAACTATGTCTCAACGCTGCGCGGCCGGGCCCGGGACCAGGGCTCGGCGGGCCTGGTGCGTCGCCGGGGCCGGCCCCCGAAGCTGACCGGCCGTCAGCAGGCCCGGGCCCGTGAATGGGTGGCGCGGGGCTGGCCCCAGCAGCGGGTCGCCGGCCGGTTGGGGGTGGCCCAGTCGGTGATCAGCGAGCTGCTCGCGCGTTCCGGTCCGGCGCCGGTGCAGCCCGCGCTGCCCGAACCGGCCGAGCAGGCAGAACCGGCCGGTGAGCCCGCCGGCGGGCAGGCATTGCCCGAGCCCACCGGAGCAGAGGCCACCGGGGAAGAGGCCGGGCGGCAGGTGCCGGGACGGCCGGACAACGCCGGGGAGGCGTTCTTGACCGGGTCGGCCCGGATCGGGGAAGGTGTCTTCTCGTGCCGGTACGCGGGGGCGATGCTGCTGCACGCCTACCTGCACCGCCTCGGCGCCGAGGCCATCTTCAAGACCGTCACCGGTGGCCCGGCGCGCCGCTACGACGACCTGGGCGTGCTGACCGGGGTCACGCTCGGGTTCGCGCTCGGTGCGGGCACGATCGAGGGCGCCAAGCACCTGCCGCGCGCCCAGGCCGGGCCGCTGGCCGGTGCCAGCACGCTGCCCGAGCTGAAGACGATCCGGACCCGGCTCGCGGCCCTCGCGGACGGCACCGACCCGCTGGCGCTGCAGCGGGCGTTCGCGGCGCGGATGCTCGCCGTCGACCCGGCGCCCGACCCGGTCTACTTCGTCGATGACCACTTCGTGCCGTACGCCGGGGCGCGGCCGGTGGCCAAGGGCTGGAACACCAAACGCCGCCACGCGCAGCCCGGCCGGGACGACACGCTGATCGTCGATGCCCGCGGCCGGGCCGTGGTGTTCGGGTCCGGGGAGCCGACCGGGCTCAGTACGACCCTGCCCGGGGTCCTGGCGCAGCTGCGGGCGGTGATCGGCCCGCACGCGCCGGTACTGCTCGGGTTCGACCGCGGCGGGGCGTACCCGGCCACGTTCACCGCGTGCCGCAAGGCGGGCGCCCACTGGGTCACCTACCGCCGCGCCCCCCTCGCGGAGACCAGCGTGAGCCCGGCCGAGTCGGTGACCCTGCGCGACGGCAAACCGGTCACGATGATGCTGGCCGACGAGAGCGTGCAGCTCAAGGACTACGGCCAGGCCCGGCAGCTGACCCTGTACGAGCACGAGCAGGTGGTGCTGCAGGTGCTGACTTCCGTCACGACCGGCACCGGCGCGGACCTGCTCTGCTGGCTCCGCTCCCGGTGGCGGATCGAGAACATGTTCAAGTACGCGGCCGAGCACAACGGGATCGACGCCCTGGCCTGCTACGGGATGGACATCGAGACCGACACCCGCAAGGTGGCCAACCCGGCCCGCGCCGCCGCCCGCAAGAACGTCAAGACCGCCGAGGCCGAGCTGGCCGCCGCGGAACGCGCGCTACCGCAGATGCTGGACAGCGAGGCGACCCCGAAACAGAAGAACGCCGCCCTGCCGGCCGTCCACGCCCGGATCCGGGACGCGAAGACCGTCCTGGCCGAAGCGAAGACCGTCCTCAAGCCGGTCCCGGCCAAGATCCCCATCACCGAGCTGGACCCGGACGCCAAACGCGCCCGACCGCACCTGGCCCGCCGCGGCCTGCAGATGGTGCTGCGCCTGCTCGCCTTCAACGCCGAAGCGTGGCTCGCCGAACACCTGAACGCCTACCTGGCCGACCCGAACGAGTACCGCGCCATCACCCGGCACCTGCTCCACCAAGACGGGCAGATCCACTACACCAGCAAGGACATCACCGTCACCCTCGACCGGCCCGACACCCCCCCGATCGCCGGCGCCCTGACCCTGCTCACCGAGGAACTCAACAACACGCCCGCCCGGCTGCCCGGCGACCGCCGCCCGATCACCTACCACGTCGTCGCGGCCCAAGAAGCTTGAACAGAACCCCAGATCTCCGCTGATGGGTGAGCCGCAGGTCGTGTGACCTGCGGCTTCTGCTCGCCGTGGCCTCTGCGAAA
>JAKDLG010000145.1 GCA_030452985.1 Humibacillus sp. | reverse complement strand
CCGTGCAGAGGGAAGGAAATCACCGACCTGTCTCACCCAATCCTGACGCACAGGGTGTCGGTGGTCGTTCCATCCGTAGACTTCGTGCCAACCCTCCGCGGACGCGACCCCGATCGCTTTTTTAGTGAATCCGAGTTCGCTCGAGTAGGCGTCGAAGGAAAGGTCTCGACCTGGCAACGGTGCGTCCTGCGACTCTTCTGCAGTCTTGCCTGCCTGCGCGCCAAAGAATTTAAGGAAGCAGCTCCGGATTCGGCCAGGGGTCTGCATCGCAGGGTCATCGATACTTGACATGTCCCACGGCGATGGTCGACCGCACCGCCCCTCATCGAGGTAGGTAAATACCCATGCCCTACCGAGGCTGGCAGCGGCCGAACCGCAAAGCACCGTCAGGAATATGAGGAAGCCTAAAATTAGAGGTTTGTTCGAGCTGACAGGCTCACCACGCAGGTAGATGAGTAGTACTGCGGCCATCGAAGGGATGGCGAGCGCGGCCATACCGAAAAGCCGCAGTTTGGAAACCATGCGTGAGGCGACGGCGCCGGCCTGGTGCTGGGCCACGTAGGTCGCTGCACCAGCGGTGACGGTCACCAAGAGCAGCACGATGTTGGTCACTTGGTTGACCGTCCATTGTCCACGTTCGTCGAGCAGGCGCGCATGGTATGCGACTGTGACCATTACGATGGTGATTGCCAGTACCGAGACCGTGAGGGTGCTGAGCCAACCCCTGCTCGGGATCCGCAAGTCAACTTGGGCGCGGCACAGGGAGCCGTTGGGGATCTCAACCGCGTGAAGTCCGACGGTCTGACCTGGATTGACGACTCGGTCCCAGGATGGCTTGGACGTGGACTTCTCTTCTTGGTCGTTCGGGCGCCCTGCCAGGAAGGCGGCGTCCGAGATTCCAAGTCCGGTGGGCGCGGTGAGCTCAAAGTGGTACGAGGCGCAATTCTCTGCACTGGGTGTAAGGAATCGAACGCGAGTCGTCCTGAACCCAAACTTCTCGCGAACCGTATCCTTGGCGTTTACCCGTTGTGAGGGAAAGTAGGACAGCACGTCGCGGCTGGGGCCGTCACCCTGCTTGCTGCGATGCCTGTAGCCCGGGGGATCGAGGCTTGGTATTTGGTAGTTCCATGTCACCTGCTCCTCGAATGCCAGTTGCAGCAAGCGATGGCGCCCCCGGTTCGTGGGAAGCATGACGTACAGCGTGAAGTTGTGCCACATCCGCTCCAGAACTGCTGCGAACAGTACGTTGTCGAAGTATCGATCGAGTTCGGCAATATGGGATGGCAGTTCCTGCATATCCTCTTTATCGCCTTTGGCGTTCTGCCACTCGTGGTAGTCCTGCTTGGCCTGTTTCACCTCGTCGTAGTTGCCCGAGATGACCCTGCGCACGTAAGCATCGAGCTCTGGGGGTAGCGCACCGTTTAGGGTCGGCTCCCCGAGCATCGCGGCCGCCCGCAGCATCGACTCGTCGAGCTTCTGGGTGAACCGCAGCCCTAGCAGTCTCAGGCTGCTACCCGTCTCGTCACGTAAGTCGAGCCCCACCAAGGTCCTGCGTCGCATGACCGACAAGGGAACCAGCCAGTAGCCGGGTGTAGTGGCCTGGTCCGCATCCTCGCCACTGTTGGCTGCCCAGTCGTCACCGGCGCCAGCGCCGCGGGGGGGGAGTTGCAAGATCGGTGCGTCATCACGAATACGAAACTCGATTGAGGATCTCCTCGATATGCGCCGGTCAGATGCAAAAGCGACTTTCTCCACTCGCCGCAGAACCCACTGGCTAAATTCGAACTGTGCCAGCAGGAGTCGCCGTCCCATCTCAGCGCACAGGGCGTCATCTGGTGGGAGGCTCGGGTCGCGTAGACGCTTAGCGCTCGCGGCAAGGGCGTACGCCGTTGGGTCGACGCGCCACACCAGCGGCGGCGACACATTCCCTCGGTCTGACGGCGTGTGCCGTGACCCATCGCTTGAGGATGACCGGATGGGATTTTCAGTCATATGAAGCCCCTTAGTCTCGTTCGTCGATCCGAGTTTGCGACCGTGCGCAATGAGAGCATGCCCTGCAATCGGGCCTTGTGCCGGGTGTTTGGTCTCGCCGCGATGACTCTCCAGCCGGTGGGTGTGGGGGTTGGTTTGACCGGGTCGAGCCGGGTCACCATGTGCCGCTCGATCTGGAGTTCGTCGTTGCGTCAGCGCTTCCCTAGCAAGGAAGCCGCCACGGCGAGCAGTCCCACCTGAGTTCGAGTTTCTCTCATGGCTGGGAAGGCTAGCGATTCTCCGACTTCCACCAGTGGGAATCAAACAATCTGCCCTCAGGTGAACATTGAGCGTGTCCGGATCCCCTCCGGCTACTTGTGCTTCGTCATGTGGGTGCCGATTCGTTGGACTCGGGCGCCGCAGACCGTGCATCGGCGCAGTGTGACGCCGGCTTCCCACTGGTCGATGGTGGTGGCCCACCACCAGGTCCCCTTGCCCATGCTGGCCCCGGTTGGGTGCCGGGGGGCAGGGGTCTGGGGCTGGCCCGGGGCTGGGCCAAGACGGCGGCGTGGCGGTTCAACGCCGCCCGGGCGCCCGATCCTGCCCGGTGACCATGAAACCCGCGATTGTCCAGTACCCGTGCCTCCCCGGCTGAGAAATATCCGCGTCGGAGGCGGCGCTGGTCTAGCCTTCGGCCATGGAAGATCTCGATCGTCGTCTGGTGGGGCTGCTCGTGGCGGACGGGCGGATGAGCTATACCGATCTGGGCAAGGCGACCGGGCTCTCGACTTCGGCGGTGCACCAACGAGTGCGGCGGCTCGAGGAGCGGGGCGTCATCACCGGCTACGCGGCGACGGTGTCGCCGGAGGCACTCGGCTTTCCACTGGCGGCCCTGATCTCGGTCGCACCTTTCGAGGCGAGCGCCCCCGACGACGTGCCGCAACGGTTGGCCCACATCACCGAGATCGAGGACTGCTACTCGGTGGCGGGGGCCCCGAGCTACATCCTCAAGGTGCGGGTCGCGATGCCGGGCGACCTCGAGGACCTGCTCGCGCGCATCCGCGCGGCCGCCAGCGTCTCGACCCACACGACGGTCGTGCTCTCGACGCCCTGGGAGGGGCGCCGGGCCTCGTCGTCCGAACCGAGCGCCTCGCGCCAGACCGTCTGACGCTGCGCGCGGATCGGACCGTGGCTGGTTTGGCGCGTGGTGCTGAAATCTTCTTCAGGCGCGGCGGATGGTCGCCCGAACCCCGTGCGTCAGCGCCCGCAGGTCGTCCGGGGCCAGCTCGATGTCAAACCCCCGGCGGCCACCCGACACGTAGACCGTCTCGAAGTCGAAGGCGCTCTCGTCGAGCACCGTCGACAACGCGCGCTTCTGGCCGATGGGCGAGATACCTCCGATGACGTAGCCCGTGCTGCGTTCGGCCGCGACCGGGTTCGCCATCGACACCGTCTTGACCCCGAGTGCGGCGGCGGCGGCCTTGAGGTCGAGCTGCCCCGCGACGGGCACCACGGCGACGGCCAGCCGGTGGGCACCCTGTCCGCCCAGGTCGACCAGCAGGGTCTTGAAGACCCTGGCCGGGTCGATACCGAGCGCGTCGGCGGCCTCGAGCCCGAAGCTCACGGCATGGGGATCATGGTGGTAGACGTGCCGCTCGTACGGCACGCCAGACCGGTCAAGGCACAGCGTCGCGGGGGTGGTCGGGCCCGCGCCGCGGGACGACCCGGTCAAGGGGGCGTTCACGGGGCGATTCTAGGAGACGGCCACGTCCGGCTGCCCCGCTGTCAGACGAGCTGCGACTCGGCCACCGAGCGGCTCTTCGCCGCCCGGGTAGCGGATTCCGCGAGCAGTACGTCGTGGTCGGTGGTCTCACGCCACCACCGTTGCCCGGCTTCGGGCAGCGTGTAGATCGGGTCGTAGTAGACGTAGTCGCGCGAGAGCGCCTCGGTGTCGTCGCCCTCGATCGAGGTGCGGTAGTTCTTGCGCCAGTACGAGATTCCGTGCTCGGTGTCGTACTCCTCCTGCTGGTGCACCCACCGTTTGCCGACGAACGGCACGTCGCACACGATCCGCGGCGTGGCGAACCCCGGCAGATAGCCCATCAGGGAGTGCTGCAGGTGCTGCGCCTCGGCGAGCGAGAGCCGCCAGTGTTCGGCGAACGGGATCATGTCGCACATGTAGAAGTAGTACGGCGTGATCGAGGCCCCGTCGCTGAGGGCAAAACACAGGTCGAGCAACGCCTCGACCGAGTTGTTGACCCCGCGCATCAGCACGCCCTGGTTGCGCACGTCGCGCACACCGGCATCGAGCATCGCCCGCGAGGCCCGCTGCACCGCGGGCGTGACGGATGCCGCCGCGTTGACGTGCGTGTGGATGGCGAGCGACACCCCACGCTGGCGCGCCTTGGTGGCGACCCGCCCGACACCGTCGACGACGTCGGCGGCGTACCAGTGCTGCGGCAGGCCCATCAGGGCTTTCGTGGCGAGACGGATGTCGCGGATGGCGTCGATCTCGAGCAGCTGGTCGAGAAACGCCTCGAGGTTCTTCCAGGGCATGTTCGCCACGTCACCGCCCGAGACCACCACGTCGCGCACCGAAGGCGTGCGGCGCAGGTAGTCGAGCATCGAGGCGTACCGTTCGACCGGCTTGAGATCGAACTTGAGCTTGGCCACCTGCGGCGTGGAGTTGCCCACGAGATCCATCCGCGTGCAGTGACCGCAGTACTGGGGGCAGGTCGACAGCAGCTCGGCGAGCACCTTGGTCGGGTAGCGGTGGGTCAAGCCCTCGGCCACCCACATGTCGTGCTCGTGCAGCGAGTCGCGAGAGGAGTGCGGGTGCGACGGCCAGTCGGTACGGCGATCGCTGAACACCGGCAGCATGTAGCGGCGCACCGGGTCGGCGAAGAAGGCCTCGGTGAAGTCGTGCCCGGCAGCCGGCATCGGCGCCTGCACGCCGTCGACCATGGTGTTGAGCATCTGCGGGGTGACGAGCATCGACATCGTGGCCCGCTCGGCCTGGTCGCGTTCGAGGTCGACGTAGAAGCGGTCGTCAAGCAGATCCCCCATGAGGCCGCGCAGCTGCTTGACGTTCTTCACGCAGTGGACGCGTTGCCACTGGGCGCTGTCCCAGTCGGCGGCCGTCACCTGCCGCCAACCCGGCAACCGGGTCCAGTCGGGTTCGACGAGTTCGCGTCGTCGGTAGGCATAGGGCTGCTGCACCTTGCTCATTCCGTCAGGCTAGCGGTAGGCATGGGGCAGCTCAATCATCTTGAGCACCCAATCTGCCGTTGTTCATGCGCTGGTCGCCCTAGGCTGGCGGAGCATTTCCGGTTCTGAACCGACTCGACCGAAGGATCTGCAAACGTGTCACACCCGGCCGACCCCGCCCTCAGTACGGCCCAGCACCCCCGCATGTCGTCACCGGTCGGGCTGCACCGGGTGCTCGACCCGCCGGGAGCAGACGGGGATGCCGTGCCGTTGCCCCAGGCGGCCCAGCGTCTCGACGCCCGATCCGAGCTGTGGCCCGACGAGGTGCGGATCGCGGTCGAGACCCTGAACCTCGATGCCGCGAGCTTTCGACAGCTCTCCGAGAAGCACCACTTCGACGGGGCCGCGGTTCGCGACGAGGTGCTCGAGATCGTGGCCACCCGCGGCAAGATGCAGAATCCTGTGACGGGTTCGGGGGGGATGCTGATCGGCACCGTCGAGGCGGTCGGGCCCGAGAGCAGGCTCGGTCTGTCCGTCGGCGACCGGGTGGCCACCCTGGTGTCGTTGTCGCTGACCCCGCTCGTCATCACCGACGGGCTGACTCGCTGGGACGGGCGTGGGGAACAAGTGCCGGCTCGCGGTCACGCCATCCTCTTCGGTCGCAGCATCGCCGCTCGTCTGCCCGACGACCTCGACCCGCGACTGTCGCTCATGGTGATGGATGTCTGCGGCGCGCCCGCCCTGGTCGAGCGGGTCGTCGGCGAGAGGGCAGCCAGGGTTGCGTCGCCGACGGTGTTGGTGCTCGGCGGGGCCGGCAAGTCGGGCAGCCTCTCGCTGGCGGCGGCCCGGCGTGCGGGCGCCGGTCGCGTCATCGCGATCGTGCCGGTCGAGAGGGAGGTCGCGCTGCTCAAGCCGACCGGCCTGGCCGATGCCGTCGTACTGGCCGATGCCCGTTCGCCGCTCGGGCTGAGCGCCGCCGTCGAGGCAGCGGGTGGCCCGGCCGACGTCACGGTGGTGTGCGTCGACGCCCCCGGGTGCGAGCAACCCGCGATCCTCGCCACGGCGCAGGGCGGCACCATCATCTTCTTCAGCATGGCGACCAGCTTCTCTGCGGCGGCGCTCGGCGCTGAGGGCCTCGCTGCCGACGTACGGATGATCGTCGGCAACGGCTATGCGCCGGGCCACGCCGACCTCGCGCTGTCGCTGCTGCGCGAGGTGCCCGGCGTCCGGTCGCTCTTCGAGGCACGGTTGGCCCATGAACGGTCGGCCGCCGACCCGCCCCCGCAACACACCGAGAACCCGTCAACCGAGGCAGGCGGCGCCAGAGGGGCTTTGCGATCGCCCGGTGTGTTGTCGGCAGAGGGCGGCGGGGCAGGGCCTGCTGCGGGAGGATCAGACACGTGAGCACCACGACACCGGCCACCCTCGAGCTCGACCCGGCTGTCGTGCGCCGGGCGCGGTCGCTTGCGCGTCGCGCCGCCGCCCCGGTCGTGAAGATCGCCAGGAGCCACACCACCGTCTCGGTCGAGCGGGCCACGCTTCGCCTGGCCGGGCTCTCGGGCGCCGACCACGAACGCGTGCCTTGGGTCAACCACCTGGTGGATGCCGTGCGCCGAGAGGTCGGTCTGGAACATGGCGTGACCAGCCCGGTCTTTGACGCCCTGCGGCGGGGCGAGGCGCCCGACCTCGTCACGCTGGCCCAGAAGGCCGCCAGTGGCAACGTCGCCTTCCGGCTTCCCTCCGGGCGCGAGGCCGCGGCCGCTCGCCGAGCGGCCGCCAAGGGAGTCGGCGTCGGCCTCCGCACGATCGATGCCTCTCGCCGTACCAGAGAGCGGCTCGTCAAGCGGCTCGGCGACCCTAAGACCACGCCGTGGATCTACCTCATCGTGGCCACAGGTGACATCTACGAGGACATCCCGCAGGCGCAGGCCGCGGCTCGCGAGGGCGCCGACGTGATCGCGGTGATCCGCTCCACCGGCCAGTCCCTGCTCGACTACGTGCCCGAGGGCGCGACCCGCGAGGGTTTCGCCGGCACCTACGCGACCCAGGAGAACTTCCGGCTGATGCGCGCCGCCCTCGACGACGTGAGCAAGGAGCTCGGCCGTTACGTGCGTCTGACCAACTACGCCTCGGGTCTGTGCATGCCCGAGATCGCTGCCTTGGCGGGCATGGAGCGGCTCGACATGATGCTCAACGACTCGATGTACGGCATCCTCTTTCGTGACATCAACCCGGTGAGGACCTTTGTCGACCAACGGTTCTCACGTCAGGTGCACGCCCGGGCCGGCATCATCATCAACACCGGAGAAGACAACTACCTCACCACGGCGGATGCCGTCGAGGCGGCCCACACGGTCACCGTGAGCCAGCTGCTCAACGAGCGGTTCGCCAAGGAGGCGGGCCTGCAGGACTGGCAGCTCGGCCTGGGGCACGCGTTCGAGATCAACCCCGACCTGCCCGACAGCTTCCGGTTGGAGCTCGCGCACGCCATGCTCGCCCGGCGGCTGTTCCCGAACGCGCCCCTGAAGTGGATGCCGCCGACGAAGCACATGACGGGAGACGTCTTCCGTGGCTACCTGCTCGACGGGTTCTTCAACCTCGTCGGCGCGATGACGGGCCAGAGCATCCTGCTGGTCGGGATGATGACCGAGGCCGTCGTCACCCCCTTTCTCTCCGACCGCGACCTCGCCCTCCAGAACGTGCGCTACGTCATGAACGCCGCCAGCGGGTTGACGGAAGACTTCCGCCCGCCCCGCGACGGCTTCATCCAGACCCGGGCGCGTCAGGTGCTCTCGGAGGCGGTCGACCTGCTCGACCGCATCGTGAACGACACGGCCTCCGGCACCGGGCACACGGCGGGTGCGCCCCTGCTCGCGGCCATCGGCGACGGCACGTTCGGACTGATGAAGCGCCCGGCCGACAAGGGCAAGGGCCTCGACGGGGTGGTCGAACGGGCGCCCGACTACGACAACCCCGCTACCACCGCTCTCGACGCCGGGGCGCCGACTCCGGCCGGAAGGGCGGGAACGCCATGAGCGGCAACATCATTCGCCCGTACGGCGACACGACCGGCGACGGTATGGTGCAGGTCTCGTTCACGCTGCCGATCCCGCACGACAAGAAAGCCGAAGGGGCGGCCCTGCAGCTGGCCCGCAAGATGGGGCTCGAGCCGGCCATGCTGGTCCACGCCAAGCCGATGGGGGAGGGCTTCACCTTCTTCGTCGTGTACGGCAGCTCGACCCACCTGGTCAACCTCGACGACGTGCACGTCGTCGAGCGCGAGTACCCGTTGTTGTCGGCCAAGGACGTGAACCTCGCCATCAAGAAGACCCTGCGCCGAAAGCTCGTGGTCGTCGGTGCCTGTATCGGCACCGACGCGCACACCGTCGGCATCGACGCCATCCTCAACATCAAGGGGTTCGCGGGCGAGAAGGGGCTCGAGTACTACCGCGAGATCACCGTCGTCAACCTCGGCGCCCAGGTGCTCGTGCCCGAGCTCGTCGAGCAGGCGCGGGCCGAGAAGGCCGACGCGGTGCTGGTCAGCCAGGTCGTCACCCAGAAGGATGCCCACATCCACAACACCACGCAGATGTCGGCAGCGTTCCGTGAGGCCTACCCGGCGGGAACCGTGCCGGTGCTCATCGTTGGTGGCCCCCGGTTCGAGGACGGCGCGGAGGCTGCGCTCGGCGTCGACCGCATCTTCGGGCGGGGAACCACCCCGGGCGAGGTCGCCAGCTACCTCGTGCACGAGATGACGACGAGAAGAGGACAGCACCCATGAACGAGCCATCCAAGCCACCGACCCGGGCCGAACTCGGCCTGCGGGTGGTGCACCGGCGCTACGTCTCCTACGACCACGCCCACTACGCGGGCAACCTCGTCGACGGGGCCTACTCGCTGGCCGCGTTCGGCGACGTCGCGACCGAGATGTGCATCATCACCGACGGCGACGAGGGGTTGTTCGCCTCGTACACCGACGTGCAGTTCGCCGGGCGCATCCAGGCCGGTGACGTCATCGAGGTCAGCGCCGAGATCGTGCGGGTGGGCGCACGCTCGCGTGATCTGCAGTTCGAGGTTCTCGTTGTCGCCCGAGGGTGCCCTGAGCGCAACGCCAGCGCGGCCGACGTGCTCGATCCGCCGGTCGTGGCCACCACCGCGCGCGGCACCGTCGTCGTCCCCTGACCCTCAGCCGTCGAGAGGGCAGTTCGTGCGGTCTCGTGAACGTTGGGCCGCGGTGCGCGGGAGCACGAACTGCCCTCTCGACGGTCAGCCTGCGGTGGGCCGGAGCACGAACTGCCCTCTCGACGGTGAAGGGCGAGGCATACGGTGAGGCGGTGCGCCCGTCCCCCCGTTCCGTCATGCGACTTGTGGCGGCCCTGGCCAGCGGGGGCGTGCTGTGCCTCGCCTTCCCGACCTTCGACATCTGGGTGGCCGCCCCGCTCTCACTGGCCCTGCTGGCCTGGACGCTCACCGGCCGAGGAGCGCGGGCCGGGTTCGGGCTGGGCCTGGCGGCCGGCCTGGCCTTCTTCGTGCCCACCCTGTCGTGGTCGGGGATCTACGTCGGGGCCTTGCCATGGCTGGCCCTCTCGGGTCTCCAGGCCCTGTTCTTCGGCCTCCTCGGGGGCGTCTATGGCTGGCTCAGCACGCACGGCCGGCACAGCGGCATCCGCCCGCTGGCCTTCGCCCTCTCGTGGGTCGTCGCTGAGGGGCTTCGGGCCCGACTGCCCTACGGCGGGTTCCCGTGGGTCAAGTTGGCTTTCGGCCAGGCGGACTCGCCGTTCGGGCGACTCGTCGCGCTCGGTGGACCGGCTTTCGTGGCCTTCGTCATCGCCCTGAGCGGCGGCCTGCTCGCGCTCGCTGTGACACGCCTGGGGCAGCTGAGGTCGGCCGACAGGGCCGCGCAGCCGTCTGACCGGATGCCGCTGGGCGGGGTCCGAAGGGTGGTGGTGCCGGTGGCGGTGGCGCTCGCGCTGGCGTTCGTGGGCCTTGCCGTCCCGATGCCCACGAACGGCCCTCTGGCCCAGTTCCTCGGGGTGCAGGGCAACGTGCCGCGGCCGGGCCTGGAGTTCAACGCCGAGCGTCGCGCGGTGCTCGACAACCATGTGGCCGCCACGCTCGAGGCGAACGAGGCGGTCCGCGCCGGTCGGGCACCCGTTCCTGACCTCGTGATCTGGCCCGAGAACGCCTCCGACATCGACCCGCTGCGCAACGAGGACGCCAAGTCACTGATCCTCGAGACCGTCGACGCGCTGAAGCGGCCGCTGATCGTGGGCGGCCTGCTCGAGGAGCCGCCAGGGGAGGTCTCGAACGTGAGCCTGCTCTTCGAACCGGGCACGGGCCTCACCGACGAGTACGTCAAGCGGCATCCGGTGCCCTTCGCCGAGTACATCCCGAACCGGTCGTTCTGGCGCCTCTTCAGCAAGGAGGTCGACCTCGTCTCGCACGACTTCGTCGCCGGTCCCTCCGTCGGCCTGTTCACGGTGACCGGCACGAGCGGCCAGCAGATCAGGGCCGGCCTGGCCATCTGTTTCGAGGTGGCCTACGACGACATCATGCGCGACGCCGTCGAGGCCGGGGCGAACGTGCTCGTCGTGCAGACGAACAACGCCACGTTCGGTTACACGGCCGAGTCGCCCCAGCAGCTGGCCATCAGCCGTCTGCGCGCCATGGAGTTCGGGCGCAGTGTCGTGCACGTCTCGACCGTGGGCCAGAGCGCCTTGATCACGCCCGACGGAACCGCGCACCAGGTCACGTCGTTGTTCACACAGGCGGTAGTTCGCGGGGCTCTACCATTACGGAGCAGCATGACCCTGGCCACCCGCCTGGGTGCGGCACCCGAGTGGCTAGCCGCGGCCGGCCTGCTCGTGCTGGTCGGGGTGACGCTCGTCACCAGCAGGGGTGAACGGAGAATGACGCGGCGCACGCGGGCGCGCGGGTAGCGACGGAAGCCGTGAGCGATGAGAGAGTGGCCGAAGGGACAGCGGCCGGACAGATCAAGGCCGAACAGATGAAGGACAGTGATGGCGAAGACGATGCGGGAGCCGTTGGGCAGGGTCATCGTGCTCATCCCGACCTACAACGAGCGTGAGAACCTCCCTCGT
This sequence comes from Humibacillus sp., assembly GCA_030452985.1. Lineage (GTDB taxonomy): Bacteria > Actinomycetota > Actinomycetes > Actinomycetales > Dermatophilaceae > DSM-29435. Next base: position 1,356 of record JAKDLG010000145.1, on the reverse strand, counting down.
ATCGTCGGCCGTCTGCGTTCTGCCGTGCCCACCGCCGACGTGCTCGTGCTCGACGACGGGTCACCCGACGGCACCGGGGAGGTTGCCGACGCGATCGCCGGCGCTGACGAGCAGGTCCACGTGCTGCACCGCACCAGCAAGCAGGGCCTCGGGCGGGCCTACCTCGCCGGGTTCGCCTGGGCGATGGATCGCGGGTACGAGGTTCTCGTCGAGATGGATGCCGATGGGTCACACCGGCCTGAGCAGCTGCCGCGGCTGATCGCGGCCCTGGCCGACGCCGACCTGGCCATCGGGGCTCGCTGGGTGAGCGGGGGAGCGGTCGAGAACTGGCCGGCCCACCGCAAGGCGCTCTCGGTCGGGGCCAACGTCTACACCAAGGTGATGCTCGGCATGCGCGTCAACGACGCCACGGCGGGCTACCGGGCCTACCGGGCCGATGCGCTGCGCACGATGGGGCTGCAGGGCGTCGAGTCGCAGGGCTACTGCTTCCAGATCGACCTCACCGTGCGGGCCGTCCGCGCCGGCCTGACCGTCGTCGAAGTGCCGATCACCTTCGTCGAACGCGAGATCGGCGTGTCGAAGATGGGGCACGACATCATCCGCGAGGCCCTCACCAGTGTGACCCGTTGGGGCGTGACCTACCGCGCCGGCCAGGTCAGGGGCCTGGTCCATCATCGCCCCGCGCCGACGAGTCTGCTCCATCGTCCGAGGGAAGGTGTCGACTCGTGACCACCACCCCCGGTCGCCGCCGGCTGCGTCCCACCAAGATCGCGGCGATGGGGCTGCTGCTCCTCGCGATCCTCGAGGTCGTCGTCCTCATCGCCGTCGGGCGCGCGATCGGCGCCTGGCCGACCTTCCTGCTCATCCTTGCCTCGTCGTTGCTCGGTCTGTGGATCATCCGTCACGAAGGGTCCAAGGCGTTCCGGGCGTTTCAGAGCGCGGCCCAGAGCGGACGGATGCCGGCCCGCGAGATCGCCGACGGCACGCTCGTGCTCGCGGGCGGGCTGCTGCTCACCGCCCCCGGCTTCATCACCGATGTCATCGGCCTGCTGCTCGTGCTGCCGTTCACCCGACCGGTCGCGCGCAACCTGCTCACCGCCGCCATCACCAGCCGGATCGTCGCCCAGACCGACGGGTTCACCACCGACCCCCGGGTCACCGGTGGCCCCGCCGACGCTGCCTTTCCCGGTGCCGGTGGCCCGCAGGGGGCCCGCCGGTCGGAGTCGAGCGACGAGGTCGTAGAGGGCGAGATCATCGACGACGACCCTCCGTCGGGCGCGTACTGACCGACCTCTACGCCAGCCCACCCCCCCATTTACGCACACCCACGGTGGGCCCCAAAGGCCCCCAGACGCT
>JAKDLG010000328.1 GCA_030452985.1 Humibacillus sp. | reverse complement strand
CTCCGTCGGGAAGTCGGCGAAGCAGATCGAGATGTCCATCGCGGTGATGACGAGCTCGACGACTGATCGGAAGGTCTCACCGTCGAAGGTGTCGTCGTCGCGCAGGAACTTCAGCAGGTTGAGCGAGGCGAGGTTGCATGAGGAGTTGTCGAGCGACATGTACTCCGAGCACGGGTTGGAGGCCGTGATGCGCCCCGTCTCGGGGTTGGTGTGCCAGTCGTTGATCGTGTCGTCGTACTGGATGCCGGGGTCGGCGCAGGCCCAGGCCGCCTGGGCGATCTTGGTGAACAGCTCGCGGGCGTCGACGGTGTCGATGACCGAGCCGTCGAGGCGCGAACGCAGCCCGAACTCGGTGCCTCCCTCGACCGCCTTCATGAACTCGTCGTTGACGCGCACCGAGTTGTTGGCGTTCTGGTACTGGACCGAGACGATGTCCTTGCCGCCGAGGTCCATGTCGAACCCGGCGTCGCGCAGGGCGCGGATCTTGTTCTCCTCGTTCGCCTTGGTCTCGACGAACTCCTCGATGTCGGGGTGGTCGACGTCGAGCACGACCATCTTCGCGGCGCGGCGCGTGGCGCCACCGCTCTTGATGGTGCCGGCGGAGGCGTCGGCGCCGCGCATGAACGACACCGGGCCCGAGGCCGTGCCGCCGCTGCTGAGCAGCTCCTTCGAGCTGCGGATGCGCGAGAGGTTGAGGCCGGCGCCCGAACCGCCCTGGAAGATCTTTCCCTCTTCCTTGTACCAGTTCAGGATGGAGTCCATCGAGTCGTCGACGGCGAGGATGAAGCACGCCGAGACCTGCTGCGGGCTGGACGTACCGACGTTGAACCACACCGGGGAGTTGAACGAGAACACCTGGTGGAGCAGGGCGTAGGTCAGCTCGTGCTCGAAGATCTCGGCGTCCTCGGGGGTGGCGAAGTAACCGTTGGACTTGCCGGCCGCACCGTACGTGAGCACGACCCGGTCGATCAGCTGTTTGAGGCCGGACTCGCGCTTGGGAGTGCCCAGAGCGCCGCGGAAGTACTTCGTGGTGACGATGGTGCTCGCGTTGACCGACCAGAAGTCGGGGTACTCGACGCCGCGCTGCTCGAAGATCGTCTCGCCGGTCTTCCAGTTCTGCTGGACGACGTCGCGCTTCTCCCACTTCACCTCGTCGTAGGGGTGCACGCCCGGCGTGGTGTAGATGCGCTCGATGTGAACGCCCTTCTTCGCGGCGCCGTTCGTGGCTGCCTTCGAGCGCGAGCTCCGGTTACCGATTTCCGTCATGTCTGCGGCCTCCCTGACCGTGGTGCTGGGGTCGTGATGCTGGTGGGTCATGTTGCGTGCTTGCCGTGCTTCGAGTGTGCCCGGGGGGTCTGACACCCGATCGTGTGCTGCTGGACTGCCAAACTGCGGCTGGTGCGGCTAGGTGGCGCGGACGGTCGGTTCCTGCCCGACTGCGTCGCGCTCGGCACGCAGCACCGCGATGGCGCCCTCGAAGTCTTCGAGGCTGCCCCACGCCTGGTAGACGCTGGCGAACCTGAGGTACGCCACCTCGTCGAGCTCTCGGAGCGGCTCGAGCACCGCCATACCAACCTCGTGCGCCTCGATCTCGGCATTGCCCTGGCCACGGATACTCTCCTCGACCCGCTGGGCGAGCAGCGCGAGGTCATCTTCGGTGACGGGCCGGCCCTGGCAGGCCTTGCGCACGCCCGAGAGCACCTTCGCGCGGCTGAACGGCTCACCCGCCCCCGACCGCTTGATGACGCTGAGGCTCGAGGTCTCGAGCGTGGTGAAGCGGCGGTTGCACTCGGGACACTGGCGGCGCCGGCGAATGGCCGTGCCGTCGTCGGTGGTGCGGGAGTCGATCACCCGCGAGTCGGTGTGCCGGCAGAACGGACAGTGCACGGCCGCCACCTTCCTTTCCGAGAAACGAACACGTCAGTGGGCCCACCCCTGGCCGCCACCACTTCAACGCCCACGAGACACCCCGTATGCCGCTCCGCTGCCTCCCCAACTCCATCCCCAGCCGCGCCGGACGGCGAGCCTGGGGATGGAGCTGGGGACGATCTGGGGATGTCCTGTGGGTAAGTCCCTCTAGGCTGGGGACTATATGTGGACGACTTACAGCCATGTAACTACTAGATGTAGGGGTAACTGTAGGCATGGGTGAGTCAGACCGCAAGAGGGACCCGCCCCGTCCGGCGTGTCGAGCCGCTGACGTGCGTAAACGCCCACGAGGAGTCGACCACCCCCGGCTTTGCACGAAAGCGCAACCGCGATCGGCGTTCCCCGCTAGCGTCGGGATCGGCGCGGGGCGTCAGCTGGCCAACGACTCAGGCGGAGGCATCCATGAGGTCGCATCACGGCATTGGTCGGGCTGCGACCTCGGGTGTGCTCGCTTGCTCTGTTCTTGCGACCGCCTCATGCAGCGCGCCTTCACCTGACCCCCCAC
>JAKDLG010000025.1 GCA_030452985.1 Humibacillus sp. | reverse complement strand
TTCGGCCTTCCTCGCCCGGCCCAACATCGCCACGATGAGCACGGTCAAGCGTGACGGTTCACCCGTCTCGGTACCGACCTGGTACCTCTTCGAGAACGGCCACATCGTCGTCAACCTCGACGCCGGCCGCACCCGCCTCGACCACCTGCGCCGCGACGGGCGGGTGAGCCTGAGCGCCATGGACCCCGACGACTGGTACTCCCACATCAGCCTTCAGGGCCGCGTGGCCTCGATCACCGACGACGCCGACCTCTGCGACATCGACCGCATCTCGATGCACTACACCGGCCGGGCCTACCCGGTGCGCGACCAGCCCCGCGTGACGGTCATCGTGGAGGTCGAGCGCTTCCAGGGGTGGGGTCGGTTGAAAGACCTCAAATGACAGCACGCGTCAACCGTGACGCTCGGGGCATCCCCCACCTCTGGGCCGACGACGTGCTCTCCCTCGCTCGCCTGCAGGGGTACCAGACGGCGCTCGACCGCGCCTGGCCCATGGAGTACCAGCGCTGGCGCATGGAGGGCCGCACGGCCGAGTACCAGGGCGCCGCCGGGCTGCCGTGGGATCGCTTCGCCCGCCAGGTGCGCCTCGAGCACACGGCCCGCGCGTGCTACCTCCGGCTCGGCGTGGAGACGCGGTCCTGGGTCGAGGCCTACGTCGCGGGCGTGAACGAGGGGATGCCGCTGGGCCTGTCGGGCGCCCAGGAGTTGCCCCTGCTCGGACTGGGCTCGTACGCCGAGAGACCGCGGCCGTGGGAGCCGTGGACCCCGCTCGGTATCTTCTGGGCGATCCACCTGCTGTTCGGGACCTTCCCGTCAAAGCTGTTCAACGCCGGCGTGGCGCAGCGGCTCGGAGCAGACTGGCTGCCGCTCTTCGCGGCCGATGGCGAGACCGGGTCGGGCAGCAACGCGTGGGTGGTCGGGCGCCTTCGTACGGCGACCGGTGCCCCGTTGCTGGCCGGCGACCCGCACCGCACCATCGACCTGCCGAGCTGCTACCAGCAGATCGGCCTCGCCTGCCCTGATTTCGACATCGTCGGGTTCAGCTTTCCTGGCGTGCCCGGCGTGCAGCATTTCGCCCACGCGGGGCCGGTGGCCTGGGGCATCACCAACGCGATGGCCGACTACCAGGACCTCACGCTCGAGCAGTTGGAGCGCGCGCCCGACGGGCGGCTGCGGGCACGAGGCCTGAGGGGTTGGGAGCCGGCCGAGGAGACGGTCGAGACGGTGCTCGTGCGGGGAGAGGCCGACGTCAGCGTGCCGGTGGTGGTCACCGCGCGCGGCCCGGTCGTCACGGGGCTCGACGCGGCCGGTCTCCCGGCAGCCCCGGTCGACACGGTCGATGCGATCGACACGGCCGCCCCGGTTGCATCGGCCGCCTCTGAAGCCTCGGTTGCCTCGGAAGCCGTGGCACCGACGTACAGCCTGCGCACGCCCACGCAGGTCGGGCTCGACCTGGGGTTCGCCGCTTTTCTGCCCCTGCTGCGGTCGCGCACCGTCGATGACGTGTCGGCCGCTCTCTCGCTCTGGGTGGAGCCGGTCAACAGTGCGCTCGTCGCCGACGCCGGAGGGCGGATGCGCCACCTCGTGGTGGGCCGGGTGCCCCAGCGGCATCCGGACAACCAGTGGCTGCCGGTGCCGGGATGGGACGCGCGGCACGTGTGGGAGCCGGGGTGGGCGCCGGGGCCGGTGACCCACGTCGACGACGTGATGGTGAGTGCGAACGACCGGGCGAGCGGGGGAGGGTTCGGGGTCGACTACGCGAGCCCTTTCCGCGCGCGACGGATCCGCGAGCTGATCGACCGGAGCCCGGCCCTGACGGTCGAAGCCTGCGCCGCTATTCACGTCGACACGCTCAACGGCCAGGCCACGCTCATGCGCGAGCTCGTCGAGGCAGCCGAGGTGACCGGTGCGGCTGCTCTCGTGCGAGAACGGCTGCTGGCGTGGAACGGGCACAGCGATGCCGAGAGCGAGGGCGCCGCCGTGTTCGCCGTCTGGCGCCACCACCTCGTGCTGTGGTTGACCCGGCATCCGGCGCTCGCGGCGCTGCACGAGCCCACCGGCCACTCGAGCCTCTTCGACGGGCCGCTCGATGTCACCGTGCAGGTGGGAGTGGCCTGGCCGTCGTTGGCCCGGGGGGCCGGGGCCCGGGGCGTCGACGTTGCCGACGGTGTGCGGTGGGCGTTGGGGTCGGCGGTGACCGACGTCAGCCACCCTGGGTCGGGCGCCCGGGCCACGTGGGGCGGGCGGCACACGCTCGCACCCGCGCACCCGCTCGAACCACTGCCCGGGTTGCCCCGAGCGCTGGCGTCGCCCGGTGGAGACCAGGGGTGTGTGCTGGCGGCGGGCAGCACCCCTGGCGTCTCCGACGTCTGCACCATCGGCCCGGTGGCCCGCTACGTCTGGGACCTCTCTGACCGGGCGGCGAGCCGGTGGGTCGTGCCCTTCGGGTCGTCGGCCCAGGCCGGGAGCGCCCATTTTGCCGACCAGCTCGACGCGTGGGTGGCCGGCCGGCTCTACCCCGTCACCGACGGCCATGGGGTCGGTGGGGTGAGCGGGGCCAGCGGCGCCGATGACGGTCCCTGATCCGAAAGCGCGGAGCCGATGGCCCGGATGCCGCTCGCCGGCCCCAACCCCGATCAAGCTCGCTAGAGCGCTGAGCCGAGCCAGAACCCGACCAGGCCGAGCAGCACGGTGAGGGCCAGCACGACGAGCCCGTTGCCGAAGGCCAGGGCGTAACGACGCGTCTGGAGCAGGCGCATGGTCTCGACACTGGCGGTGCTGAAGGTCGTGTAGCCGCCCATCAGCCCGGTGCCGGCGACCAGCGCCCACGTCGGCGTGACGACGGCCGCGAGGGTCAGACCGGTGAGAAACCCGAGCACCAGCGAACCGCTGAGGTTGATGACCGCGGTTCCGAACGGGAAGGGGGAACGGATCCGCTCGCGCACCAGGCCGTCGACGACGAACCGCAGCACGGCGCCCAGCCCACCGCCGCCGCAGACCGCCACGAACTCCAGGGGGCTCATGACCGTCTCTCGCGCTCGCGCTCGGGCCCGCGCCGACGGTGCACCTCGGCCCCCGTCGCGATGCCGGCGAAGGCGGCGGCGGCACCGACCACGACACTGACGAACGCGTAGACCAGACCGAGCACCGGCTGACCCGAGATGACGGACTGCCCGGCCCCCACGGCGAGAGTGCTGTAGGTCGTGTAGCCGCCCATGAAGCCGGTGCCGACGAGCAGGCGCAACGACCGGCGGAGCCCTCGGTCGGGGCCGTGACGCAGCAGCATCTCGAGCAGCAGGCCGAGAGCGAACGCGCCGGTCACGTTGACCAGGAAGATGGCAAGGGGGAACGCGCCGGTCGGGGGGAGCGCGAGACTCATGCCTTCGCGGGCCGCGGTGCCCAGCGCACCACCGACAGCGACGAGACCGATGGGCCCCCAACGCAGATGCGCCGGCCGTGGGCGGGCCCCCTTGATGACGTCGTCGACCTCCACGTCGGGGTCAAGGGGCAGCTGGTCGCTGTTGACCTCGCCGTCGCCCGAATCACCTTGGGGGTGAGGGTCTTGCACGCGCTGCCCACCTTCGCTCGCTCGGAGTTTCGGTAGGAACCATCAGCCAACAGGGCGGTTCGGGCGGTGTCGCTCAGGTGGGATCCATCACCTGGTCTGCGAGGCTACACGAGGCACTGTGAGTGCCCGCCATGTGCGCTGCCCACCGCACCTACCCTCACGGTCGGCGTCGTGGTAGCAAGGACCATGACCGGTCAACAGCGGGCCCCGGGCGAAGAGCCCACGTCGGTGCTCGTCGTCGGGGTCAAGAAGGGCCAACCCGACGGCGTGCTGCGCGGAGCCTTGAAGTTCGCCCAACGACTCGACGCCCAGCTGGTGCTCGCCACGGTCGACAACACGAGGTACACGGTTCGTCACGATCCCGTGGGAATCGTGGCCGCCTTCTCGATCGACGCAGATGATCCGGAGGTCGTCGAGGAGGTCGTCGACCCCAAGCTCGCCGACCACGTACGCGAGCTGCTGGAGCCGTCGGGCGTCCAGTGGCGCCTGCGCGCACTGGCCGGCGACCCCGCTCACGAGCTCGCCACCCTGGCCGACGAGCTCGACGCCGTGGCCATCGTCGTCGGCACCAGGGAACGCGGCCTGCGCAGCGGCGCCCTCGAGTTCTTCAACGGTTCGGTCGCGGTGCACCTGGCGCATCGACAGCACCATCCCATCATCGTCATCCCCCTCGATCCCGCCGCGCACGACGAGGCGTTGCCGTGGGAGGGCCAGGCGGAACCGCGTGGGCGAGCGGGGCAGCAGAGTCACGAGGACCACCAGAGCCACGAAGGGCCCTGACGCGGCGGGTGCTCGGGCCGGTCTGGTGCGGGCCGGTGGGAGGTCAGCGCATCCCGCGGGAGGAACGGACGGCAAGCAGCACACCGAGCAGGGCGACGACCGGGCCGATGATCGCCCACACGGTGTTGCCCGACATGGCGCTGCCGCCGACGACCCCCAGACCCTGGAGCGTCCAGAGGCATCCCGTCAGGAACAGCAGGACGCCGATGGCGACGAGGAAGGGTCGGTTCATGGGCTTCAGAGTACGGTGCGTCGGGCACGGAACGGCATCCGCCGGTTGACCGCGCCGGCGGCCGGGTTGCGCCCGGTGATGTCGCGCCTGTGCGAGAGTGGCGAGGTGGGAACGTCGATGACGCGGGAGAGCCTGATCTGGTTCGTCGCGGCCGTGGTCACCGGGGCGGTCGCTGCTGGGCTGCACCTGCTCGGCTCCGAGGTCGGTGGGGGGCACGACTCGGTCGCGCTCGCGGGCGGCGCGTGGCTGGTCACCGCCCTGACCGCGTTCTTGGTCTATCGCGGCATCATGACCGCGGCCGGTGAGCAGGATGCGGCGGAGCGCCGCAGCGCCACCGCGCGACGTGGCCCCGACCGCGTCACTCCCTCGAGGGCCACCGGTCACGACGGGGCGGGCGGGTCGGCGCCGACCGAGCCCGCGAAGACACGCGGCCCACGGCCTGGGTGACCCAGGAGCATGGGCGCGACGCCGTGGGTGCTGCACGTCGACCTCGACCAGTTCATCGCCGCCGTCGAGGTGCTGCGACGCCCTGAGCTCTCGGGCCTGCCGGTCATCGTCGGGGGACGCGGTGACCCCACTGAGCGCGCCGTCGTTTCTACCGCGTCGTACGAGGCGCGCCGCTACGGCGTCGGGTCAGGGATGCCGCTGCGTCTGGCCGCGCGCAAGGCGCCGGATGCGGTCATCCTTCCCGTCGACGCCCCCGCCTACCTGGCCGCGTCCGAGCAGGTGATGGACAGCCTGCGGTCGCTCGGGGTGGTGGTCGAGGTGCTCGGCTGGGACGAGGCGTTCCTCGGGGTCGAGAGCGATGACCCCGAGGCGTTCGCGCGTCGCGCGCAGGCGACGGTGCTCGATTCGACCCGACTGCACTGTTCCGTCGGGATCGGCGACAACAAGGTGCGGGCGAAGATCGCCACCGACTTCGGCAAGCCCCGAGGGGTGTTCCGGCTGACGGCCGACAACTGGTTCGAGGTGATGGGCGAGCTGCCCACCATCGAGCTGTGGGGGGTGGGCTCGAAGGTGTCACAACGGCTGTCGAAGCACGGGATCGACACCGTCCGACAGCTGGCCGACGCCGACGAGCCTGTGTTGGTAGGGGAGTTCGGCCCACGCATGGGGGTCTGGTACGGCCAGCTCGGTCGGGGGATCGGCAGCACCGTGGTCGACGACAGCCCGTGGATCGCCCGGGGCCACAGCCGCGAGACGACCTACCAGCGCAACCTCACGACCCCCGACGAGGTCGCGGCTGCCGTGCGGGAGCTCACGTCGCAGGCCTTCGACGACACGGCAGCCGACGGGCGACCCGTCTTCAGGGTGACGCTCAAGGTTCGCTACGCGCCCTTCTTCACCTCGACCAAGGCCAAGAAGCTGGCCGCGCCCACGACCGACCGAGGCGACGTCATCGCGGCGGCCCTGGCGCTGGCCGAGCGTCTCGACCCGGACCGTGAGGTGCGGCTGCTCGGAGTGCGCGCCGAGATGGTCATGCCCGACGGTGGAGATCCCGCCGAGCGCACCCCGATCCGAGGCCGCCTCTGACCCGGGAAGCAGGCCGCCGGGAATCGGATCGCGTTGCTCAGTCGTTGGCCCTCGACCGCAGGTGGGCGATGGCGCGGCGGGCCACGTCGGGAAGAGTCCGGTTCGACAACGGCACGTGCTCGAGGTCGTCGGGGGTGAACCAGCCGGCGCCGGTGACGACCTCGTTCTCTCCGGCGCCCTCGAAGGTGAGCTCGACGGCGCCGAGGGCCAACGCGAAGAAGGTGGAGTGGGCCACGTACCTGGCCCCGTCGTAGGAGTAGTCGTGCCGGCCGCGGTGGAAGGGGTCGCCGAGCTGGTCGACGCCGGCCCGGATGCCGGTCTCCTCGAACAGCTCGCGAACCGCGGTCTCGGGGGGTGTCTCGCCCGGCTCCGTGCCGCCGCCGATGCTGAACCAGTAGGGCTGGTCGGGACGGGCCGGGTCGTGACCCCGCAGCAACAGCACCTCTCCGGCGTCGTTGACGGGGATCACGCGTGCGGTCGTGCGGTGAATCGGCTCCGGAGTCACCGGCTCATCCTCTGACAGTCTTTGGTTCGATGTATTCGACGGTCACGGGTGACCGTCGAATACATCGAACCAGGGTGGGAGGGTCAGCGGGAGCCTTAGAGGGCGGCGGCTGCGGCCCGCCCGGCGACCCGGCCGCTGAAGATGCAGCCGCCGAGAAAGGTCCCCTCGAGGGAGTTGTAGCCGTGCATGCCTCCGCCTCCGAAGCCGCTGACCTCGCCCGCCGCGTAGACGCCGGGCAGCGGCTCGCCGCCAGGTCGCAGGACGCGTCCGGAGAGGTCGGTCTCGAGGCCCCCGAGGGTCTTTCGGCTGAGGATATTGAGCCGCACCGCGATCAGGGGCCCTGCCTTCGGGTCGAGCAGCCGGTGCGGTGGGGCCACTCGAATCAGCTTGTCACCACGGTAGTTTCGCGCGCCGCGGATCGCGGTGATCTGCGCGTCCTTGGTGAAGTCGTTCGCGATCTCGTTGTCGCGGGCCACGATGGTGCGGCGCAGGGCGTCCTCGTCGATGAGGTCGTCACCGGTGAGGGCGTTCATCCTGCGCACCAGCTCGCCGACACCCGAGGCCATGACGAAGTCGGCACCGTGGCGCAGGAACGCGTCGACGGGCCCCGGGGCACCCGGCTTGAGGCGTCCGAGCACCTGACCCACGTTCTTGCCGGTGAGGTCAGGGTTCTGCTCCGACCCCGACAGGGCGAACTCCTTCTCGATGATGCGCTGGGTGAGCACGAACCACGAGTAGTCGTGGCCGGAGCGCATGATGTGCCCCAGGGTGCCGAGTGTGTCGAACCCCGGAAAGAACGGCGCCGGGAACCGGCGACCGGCCGCGTCGAGCCAGAGCGACGACGGGCCGGGCAGGATGCGGATGCCGTGGTTGTCCCACACCGGGTCCCAGTTGCGCAGGCCCTCGGTGTAGTGCCACATCCGGTCGGCGTTGATGACGTTGCCTCCCGCCGTGCGGGTGATGCCGAGCATGCGGCCGTCGACGTGGGCGGGCACACCGGCCACCATGTTCGCCGGCGCCTGACCGAGCCGGGCCGGCCACGCGCGTCGCACGAGGTCGAGGTTGCCCCCGATGCCGCCACTGGTGACGACCACGGCCTGGGCCGAGATCTCGAACTCGCCGACCTCGGTGCGGGTGCTGGCCTCCCCTCGTGCAGCGCCGTCATCCTCCAGAACCGCGCCGCGTACGCCGGTGACCTGGCCGCCGCTCAGTACGAGGTCGTCGACGCGATGACGAAAGGCGAGAGTCACCTGTCCACGGGCGACCGCCTCGCGCACCCGGCGCTCGAACGGTTCGACCACCCCGGGCCCGGTTCCCCACGTCACGTGGAAGCGCGGCACCGAGTTGCCGTGCCCGTCGGCCCGCCCGTCGCCCCGCTCGGCCCAGCCGACGACCGGAAAGAGGCGCAGGCCCTGCTCGTGCAGCCAGGCCCGCTTCTCGCCCGCCGCGAAGTTCAGGTAGGCCTCGGCCCAGCGCCTCGGCCAGTAGTCCTCCGCGCGGTCGAACGCGGCGGAGCCGAACCAGTCCTGGGTGGCCAGCTCGAGGCTGTCCCTGACCCCGAGGCGCCGTTGCTCGGGGGAGTCGACGAGGAACAGGCCGCCGAAGCTCCACCAGGCCTGCCCGCCGAGGCTCGCCGCGCCCTCCTGGTCGAGCAGCACGACGTGCTTACCGGCATCCGCCAGCTCGGCGGTCGCGACCAGCCCGGCCAGCCCTGCGCCCACGACGACGACGTCGGTTCCCATCACGTTCTCCCTGCTCTCGAGCCCGACCCGCCGCCCACGGCGACCTACGCGCAACACACCGAGAAACAGCCAACACACCGAGGAACAACCCGGTGTGTTGCCGACTGCTCGGTGTGTTGCGGGCTGGGCGTTGCGACGAAACCTACCCGGTCATCCTTAGAGTGGGGCCATGACGGACCTTCTCGACCAGGCCGCCCCCACAGCACCAGAGGTGGTCGTGCTGCTTGCCGACGACGGCGCTGCGATCGGCACGGCCGCCAAGAGCGGGGTGCACCACGCCGCGACACCGCTGCACCTGGGGTTCTCGTGCTACCTCTTCGACCACGACGGTGACCTGCTCGTGACCCGACGCGCGAGCGACAAGGCGACCTTTCCCGGGGTGCTCACCAACTCGGTGTGCGGGCATCCCGCGCCCGGTGAATCCCTGGCGGATGCCGTGCGCCGGCGTGCGCATCGAGAGCTCGGTATCGCGGTCGACGACGTCGTCGACGTGCGGCTCGTGCTCGCCGACTTCGCCTACCGGGCGCAGATGAACGACGTGGTCGAGAACGAGCTGTGCCCCGTGCTCGTGGCCCGGCTGCGCGAGGGAGCGTCGGTGGAGCCCGACGCCGCCGAGGTGGGGTGGCACGGTCGGGTCGACTGGGTCGGCTTCGCGGCCGACGTCATCGCCGGCCGCGTCGACGTCTCGCCCTGGTGCGCCACCCAGGTGGCGGCGCTGCACGAGCTGGGACCGGTGCCGTCGCAGTGGCCGGATGCCGACCCGAGCGACCTGCCGGCTGCGGTGGTGCTGGGCCGGGCTGCGGTCTGACCCCCGGACTGCGCTTCGGGGCATTGGCCGTCGTTCGCCGAGCAGTTCGTGCCCCGAAAGGCAGTCCGCAGCACGATCCGCTGCTCCGGTTCGCTGATGGCGAATTCGCCTGCGGCAGATACGGCCCCCGGATGCCGCTGAGATCGCGCACGCTGGAGTCATGACCACCCAGCCACTCAGCCCCGCCCCGCTTGACGACCAGCTGGCCATGCAGCTGCTGCACCAGCGGATCATCGTTCTCGGCGCCGAGGTCGACGACCCGATCGCCAACCGCATCACCGCCCAGCTGCTGCTGCTCTCGGCCCGCGACCCCCGCGCTGACATCAGCCTCTACATCAACTCACCGGGGGGCTCCGTGACCGCCGGCCTCGCGATCTACGACACCATGCGGGTCATCCCCAACGACGTCAGCACGCTTGCGCTCGGGTTTGCCGCCAGCATGGGCCAGTTCCTGCTCGGCGCCGGCACGTCCGGCAAACGTTTCGCCCTGCCGAACGCCCGGATCATGATGCACCAGCCGTCGGCCGGCATCCAGGGCACGGCCGCCGACGTCGAGGTGCAGGCCGGCAACCTCAAGGTCGTCAAGCGGCGGGTCAACGAGCTGCAGGCCGAGCACACCGGCCAGAACGTCGAACAGATCACGGCCGACAGTGAGCGCGACCGCTGGTTCAGCGCTGAAGAGGCCCGCGAGTACGGGATCGTCGACCACGTGGTGAGCTCGCTCGCCGACGTGCGGCCCGTCGGCGTCGAGCGCAAGGTGGGTTTGAGATGAACTGGCCACTGCCGCAGACCAGCTCAGGGTCACCGTCAACTGCAGCCGGTAGCTACACCATCCCCTACGTCATCGAGAAGACACCGGCCGGGGAGCGCAGCTTCGACATCTACAGCCGCCTGCTTCAGGAGCGGATCATCTTCGTCGGCACCGAGATCGACGACGGGGTGGCCAACGTCGTGATGGCCCAGCTGCTGCACCTGGCCGACGTTGCTCCCGACCGCGAGGTCTCGCTCTACATCAACAGCCCGGGCGGCTCGTTCACCTCGCTGATGGCGATGTACGACACGATGCAGTTTGTGCCGACCCCGGTCGCGACCTTCTGCCTCGGCCAAGCCGCCTCGGCGGCCGCGGTGCTGCTGGCCGCGGGGGAGCCGGGTCGCCGGTTCGCGTTGCGCCACTCCCGAGTGCTGCTGCACCAGCCGTGGGCGGGCGGACAGGGCACGGTGAGCGACCTCGCCCTGCAGGCCGACGAGCTGCTGCGGGTGCGCGCCCAGGTCGAGGAGGTGCTGAGCCGTCACACGGGTCGTTCGACCCAGCAGCTGCGGGTCGACACCGACCGCGACCGGGTGCTCACGGCATCCGAGGCGGTGACGTTCGGCATCGTCGACGAGGTGATCGAGCGAGCATCACAGGTCGAACAGGCAGGTGGGACAGGCTGATTCACCCGTTCCGAGACTGCCGCCTCGATGAGTAGCAGTAGCGGTGGAGGGGTCTGTGCCACATAGTGGTGGGACCAACGTCTTTTCGAACAGGAGCACGTATGAGCGCCAACACCGCTGCCGAGCCCACCTCCATCTCCGACTTCGGTCGTGACATGTGGAGCTACCTCACCGGCAAGGAGGCCACCATCGACTACACCTTCGTCGACATGGCGGTCGACGTGCCTCGCACCACCGGACCCGACACCGAGCACGCCACCTGGAAGCTGAACGGCACGCTGCGCATCACCACCAGCGACAAGGACAACAGGGGCTCCGTCAAGAGTGGCTGACAGCCGCTCGAGGGGGCCGCTGGTCTATCTGGCTGATGTCTCGATGGAGGTCGACGGCCCCCACGGCGTGACCCGGGCCCACCTCGGCAACGACGAGTCGGGACTGGTTCTGGACGTGGCGTCGCCCGCGACGCTGTTCCGTAGCCTGCCGACGCGGTCGCTCACCCGCGACCTGCCGGTCGGCTTCCCGCGTGATGTCTTCGCCGGCACGAACGTGCGGTTGACGTCACAGGGTCATGATCTGGGTCGGGCTCGCCTCGACGAGAAGGGGCGGGTGCGTTTCGCTCCCACCCCCATCGGCGTGGTGGTGCTGGGGCGGGCAGCCAGTACCGTGATGGACCGTTCCCAGCGCAGGTGGTTGGCGGCCTCCCTGCTGGCCATCGTGGCCGCCATCCTCGCTTGGGCGCGGCAGCGGCGCTCCTGAGCCGACTCGCCGGCCACGTGCTCGGATGGCGGCGGGTCAGGCCGCGATGAGACTGGCCTCGCCGAAGCGCGTGGGGGCAGCCACTGTCGGCTCGTCGGCGACGCCCGAACCACCAGAAGACCGGCGCGTCAGGTCGAGCACGCCGGCCTCGATCGGCTCGTAGCCTTCTTCGAAGTCGTCGTTCTCGAGCCCGGCCACGCGCAGCCCGGCGGAGCCCGGTTGCAGAACCAGCTCGCGGTGCGCCGCCCCGACGAGGTGGGTGATGCTGGAGTCCAAGGCCGTGCACACCGCCTCGAGCACCTCGGAGGACGGTTCCTTCAGGCCCCGCTCGATCTCGGACAGGTAAGCGACCGATACGCCCGCTCGGCGGGCGACATCGGTGAGGGTGCGGCCCTGACGGCTGCGGAGCCGGCGGATCAGCCGACCGTAGACCTCCCTGAGCAGCGGCGGGCGTCGGCGGAGGTGCCGAGCGCCAACGGTCAGCCGAGGGCGCAGGGGCAGCCGAGATTCGGGCCGTGGTGCAGTCTGGGTCATGGCCCGCTCCGTTCGTGTGGTGGTCTCAGGTTCGCACGTCGATGCGACCCCGGAAAGCCGCTACGCGCAGAGCGAAAACGCGCTCTGCTCGCGGGCCGGCCCGTGGCAGTGTCCCGGCGTCACGAACCCTCGGTTCACAGGTTGTGGTCGAAGTCCATGTGGTGCGTTCCGTCGGCGTCGATGCGCAGTCGCACCGTGCCCCGAATGCCGTCGAGCTCAACCGTGCCGCTGCCGGGCACGATGAGGCCGTACTCGTCGGATCGGTCGGAACCGGTCGTCGAGGCGGCGTGCACGAAGTTGAAGGCGCCGTGGCGGCCGTCGACGGTGCCCTCGAACGACTCCATCGCAACGTAGGTGCCGATCCCGCTCGACTGGTCGAAGGCTGAGGTGAACTGGGTAACGCTGCGCCCCGCGACCTGGCCGACGTACGTCTTGTTCATACGTAGGTGCCCCGTGGGCAGACCCGTGGTGATCGCAGGTACGTAGTCGGTGATCTCGAAGTCAGACGTCGTGAAGGTCGAGGTGCTCGTCATGGCAGCGACGCTAGCGCCGGGTTCGGCTGCGCGATAGAACCTTTACGACGCCGCGCCCATCAGGTGCGCTCAGGTGGTGTCGGCCACGACGGCGGCGATGCTGCGGCCGGCCATCGCGCAGAACTGCGGGTTCGTCGTGACGTAGTAGGGCATGATCATGGCGGCCTGGGTCAGGGCGTAGCCCCGGGCTCGGGCCCACGTGCCGTCGTCGACGCCGAGCCTCGCCCGGTAGAGCGCTCGAGCGGGACGGTCGAACATCGTCCAGGCCGCGATGACGTCGGCGGCGGGGTCACCGACCCCAACCGACCCGAAGTCGATCACGGCCGCCAGGCGCCCCCCGTGGACGAGCACGTTCCCCGGCAGCAGGTCCGCGTGGATCCACACCGCGGGCTCGCCGTCGCCCCAGAACGTCGGCGCCTCGAGGGCGCGGTCCCAGGCATCGAGCGCGGCGCCCTCGTCGAGCAGCCCGAGGTCGCCCGCCTCGTGCAGGGCCCTGCGGGTGTCGTCGTCGAGGTCGGCCAACGGCTCTCGACCCGCCGGCGGCTCACCACCCATGATGGGGATGCCGCGCAACGCCGTGACGAAACCCGCCAGGGTGATCGCTGCCGCTGACTCGTCGACGAGTGAAGCGGGATAAGGCTGCCCGTCGATCCAGTCGAACAGCGCCCAGTCGTGAGGGTAACTGCCGGTGGGGTGTCCCCGCCCCACCGGTCGGGGTACCGGGAGCGGCAGGTGAGGGGCGAGCGTGGGCAGCCAGGCCAGCTCGCGGTCGAGGTCGGACGCCCAGTCGGAGGTCAGCGGCATCCGGGCACAGTGGTGGTCGCCGACGCGGAAGATGGCGTTCACCGTTCCGGTGGAGCGCAGTCGGCGCACCGGCAGCCCGGCCAGCTCGGGGAACTGTCCGGCCACGAGCCGCGCGACAAGGCCTGCGTCGACGGGGATCTCGTCGTCGTGCATCGTCACCAGTCGCTCCTTCGTCGGCTTCGCTCGTTCTACGCCCTGCCGGACCCGCATCAGGATCGCGTCAAGGCGTCGTCAGGATGCCGTCGGGGGACCCCTGTGAAGAACGCAGGCATGGTTGCGTGGACAGCATGTCCGATGACTGGATGGCTGCCCATCGCGGGGTGCTGCGCTGGGCCGCGGTGGGCCTCCCCGTTCTGCTCGCTGCCGTTCTCGCCCTGCTCCGCGACCAGCTGACGCCCAGCACTGCGGCGCTGGTGATGGTGCTTGCCGTGGTCGGTGCCTCCGCCACCGGTGATACTGTGGCGGGTGTTGCCTCGGCCGTCTCTGCCGCAGTGGCCTTCGACTTCTTCCTCACCGTGCCGTACTACAGCCTGTCGATCTATGAGCGCGACGATGTCGAGCTCGCGATCGTGCTGGTCGTCGTCGGGTTGGCCGTGACCGAGCTCGCGCTGTGGGGCCACCGCCAGCAGGCGGTGGCTCGTGAGCGGTCCGGCTACATCGACGGGGTTCTGGGGCTTTCCGACGTCATCGCCACCGGGTCGGATGCCGCTCTGCCGAGAACGATCGGCGCTGCGATCACCCAGGTGCTCGGGGTCGACCGAGTGGCCTGGATGCGGGGGGAGCCGAGCCCGAACGCTCCAGTGGTAGGCCGTGACGGAGCCGTGCACGTCGACGGGCGCAATCTTCGCGTCGACCGTCGAGGGCTCCCGACCGACCTCGTCACCGTCATCCCGGTGAGTGGGGGCGATCTCGTCATCGGGCACTTCACCCTGGTTGCGGCCACCCGTGTGGTGAGGCCCGGCCGGGACCAGCCGCGGGCAGCCGTTCTTCTTGCCGAACAGATGACGAGGCGGGAGCCGTCGACGGGCAGGGCCCCCGGCTGAACCGCTGGTTCGTGAGTGGCTCAGATGCGCCGCGCGTCCGGTACCTTGGCGGTTCGAGATAGCCGGACATATCCGCCGATGAGCAGAGGGGACGGCCGAGGTGCGCGCCCGTCATCGACAAGGAAGGCGCGCGTTGATGACGCGGGTCGACGACCCGGCATCCTCGCCCGTCAACTCGATCAAGACCTACCGCTACCTGCGCCTGGCGATGCCCGCTCTGGTGCTGCTGCTCTTCGCTGCCCTGACGATCGAGTGGTTCGCCGGGGGCCGGCGCTGTGTGCAGGAGTCCATCAGCAGCTACTACTACACGCCGGCACAGGGGGTGTTCGTCGGCGCGCTCGTTGCGATCGGGGCCTGTCTGGTGGTCATCAAGGGCAACACCCAGACCGAGGACGTGCTGCTCAACGTGGCCGGCATGCTGGCCCCGGTGGTCGCGTTCGTCCCTACGGTGCACGTGGGGGAGTGCCGGTCGGTCGCGGTTCCGGTCTACGACACCAGCGCGAGCATCATGAACAACATCGGGGCCTTGCTGGTCATGGGGGTGGCGGGCGTGGTCGTGACCGGATTCGTGGCCCGGGGCGAACGCGTGGCGGGCCGCCCGGCCGGCCGATCACGGATGGGTCTTCCCGCTGCGGTGATGACCATCCTCGTCGTCGCGGCCGGCTACTTCTGGGCTCGGCCCACCTTCTTCGTCAAGGGGCACTACGTCGCGGCGCTCGTGATGTTCGCCTGCATCGTGACCGTGGTGCTGATGAACGCCGAAGGCCTCGGTGCGGCCCGCGGGGCGGCCGGAGCGACGCGGGTGGAGGCCTACCTCAACCGGTACGCCCTGATCGCCGTGCTGATGGTCGGTTCGCTCGTCGTGATGGTCGGGTGGCGCTGGGCCACCGGCTGGCAGCACGCACTGCTCTGGGCCGAGGGGGTGCTCATCGTGCTTTTCGCGGTGTTCTGGTGCGTGCAGACGCACGAGCTCTGGAACACCATCCGCCGGAGCCGGGCGCTGGGGTACGCGGCCCGGCCGCGACGAACCCCGGTCTCGGCCGTCGCGGCCCGATACTCGATGCGACGGGCGAGCCGTGCAGGCCGTGACCGGCGTGCCGGTCGTGTCGACAACGTTCGCCGGTCGGCGCGGAGATGACGTTGTTGGCCGGCCAGAGGTGGGCCGGGACGCGGAGGGCTGTGTACCGTCAGAGCTGGGCCCAGACGGCACCGTCTGAGCGCCTTCGTGGACCATCAGGGTGATGGGAGCAGATGTGTCGTCACTGCGACGGCTCTTCGCGCAGATGCAGTCCCGCCTGCGCTCGAAGGTGTGGCTGCTGTGGCCCTCGTTCCCGACCGCCTGGTCGCAGGTACCCGATCGGCTGCGCCCGGCCACAGTGCAGATCAGCCGGCTCACCATCGCGGCCGTGATCTCGTTTGTGGCCGCCAATGCGTGGTCACCCGGTACGGGCGACCTCACGGCGCCCCTGACCGCACTGCTCGTCGTGCAGGCCTCGACGGTCGGCACCCTGCAGATGGGTCTCGTGCGGGTCGGCGCCGTACTGACCGGCGTTCTGGTCGCGGTCGGTGTCGCCTCGGCGCTGGGGCTCTCGTGGTGGAGCCTCGCCCTGGTCATCGCGGCGTCGCTCATCCTGGCCAAGCTGCTGCGCCTCGGTGACCAGTCGCTCGAAGCCCCGATCAGCTCGATGCTCATCCTCGCGGTCTCGTCTCCCGAGCTGGCGGCCGAGGTGCGGATCGTCAACACCCTCATCGGCACGACCATCGGTATCGCGTTCAGCCTGCTCGTCCCGGTCGCCATCCCCAACGCCCGGGCGCGCGAGACGGTGCGCGGGGTGGCCCGCTCTCAGGCCGCCCTGCTCGACGAGGTGGCGCTGGGTCTCGGCAGCCGGGCGCCGCATCCCGACGAGGTGACGGCGTGGTTCGAGTGGACCGACCACATCGGGGGCGACATCGACGAGGCGGCGGACGCAGTTCAGGCGGCCGAGCAGGGCCGCACCCTCAACCCTCGGGCCCTGGCCGCGGCGACCGTTCACCCCGGGCTGAAAGGCGTGCTCCGCCGTCTTGAGCGGTGCCTGGCGGCGGAGCGCACCCTGCTGACCGTCATCGGCACCGAGATGCCGGCCCGCGAGGGAGCCTCCGAGAGCGCCACCGGTGCCGAGCTGCGCCGCGTCTTCGCGATGATCCTCGACGACCTCGCCAACGCGTTACGGGCCTTCGCCGACCTCGTCGACGCCGAGTTCAGCAACAATCCCGGACACACCGACGAGGCGCTGAATCGCACCCTCGACATCGTCGCCGAGATGCGGGCCGTACTGACCGAGCTGCGGTTTCTCGACGTCGCGCCCGCCGACGACACCGACGCCTGGATGCTGCAGGGCCCGGTATTGGCGGCCGTCGAAGAGCTGCTCCGCCAGCTCGACCTCGAGCAGGAGGAACGCAGCAGCCAGGCGTGGCTGCGACGCCGCCCGATTCCTGCGCTGCCCGATGCGTGGCAGCGCAGGGACCACGGGGGTCGTCGAGGCTGAGCGGCCCGGCGTCGGGGTGGTCAGTCGAGCACCATCCACTGTCTGCCGTCGATGACCTCTCTGGCGGCATCGAGGTGCCCGGCGTGGCAGGCCGTCTCAGTGAGGACGTGCAGCAGCACCTCGCGCAGGCTGTTCATCCGCCACTCGCCGAAGAACACCGGCCACCAGCGTGGTTCGTCGTCGAGTGGAGTGGCGAGGATGACGCTGTCGGACCGCGCCGCCTCGGCTCGGTAACGGTCGACCACTTCCCGGCCTGAGACCTCGTTCGGAACCTGCCAGGCGTCGCCAGCGCCCGCATCGATCTCGGCGATCACGTCGGTGTCGCCCGCCACCACCGCCTGGAACCAGAACCGTTCGTCGTCGACGGCGAGGTGGTTGACGAGGCCCGCGATGCTCCAGCCGGAGGGCAGCACGGGTCGCCTGAGCGCTTCGTCGTCAAGGCCCTCGACGATGCCGAGCACGTGCTGCCGCTGGGCGCGCAGGTGGCCGAGCAGCAGTTCGGTCTCGGGGTCTGTGGTGGGGGCGACGGTGTCGTCGTGGGTGGTCACGATTGGCTCCTTCGGCTGGTGTGCGGCATCCGGATGCCGCCTGACGAACGGTACGTCGGAGCCGGCCGGCTCTTCTCGACAGGCCCGCCCGATGGCGGCCGCGGCTACTTCCCGTTCTTCTCACGGTGGCTGCAGCCGGGCCAGCAGCACGGGCGCCGTTTTCCTTCGCCGAGCTCGGTGTGGGTGCGCTCGATGCGCTTCGTTCGCGTGTCGTCACGCTTGGCGTCCTCGACCCAGCAGATCCACTCGTTGCGGGCCAAAGGGGTGATGTCGCGCCACGCGTCGAGGGCGGCGCCGTCTGCGACGAGCGCTGAACGCAGGTCGGTCGGCACATGGTGGACGGTGCCCGAGGGAACCCGTTGGGTAGCCATGACCCACCGTACGACGGGACGGGCCTCGCAGCGGCGATCGGCAACGACCTGGTGCGATGGGCGAACGGCCCGAAGCGGAGATAGACGGTGTATGAGACATCACCGACGATAGCCTTGAAACCGTCAGAGCGATCAGAAGGAGAAGCGATGGCGGTAGTCGTTTCGAGCACACGCTACGGTGCCGATGCCCTGGCTGAGCTGCGTCGCGTCGTCGGGCAGGTCAAGCGGGTCGATCCTCTGGCCCCGGTCACGGTGCTGGTTCCGAACAACGTGGCGGGCATCGTCGCGAGGCGTCACTTGTCCCGCGGGCTGGGAAACGGTCGGGGGGCGATCGTCGGCATCCGCTTCAGCACCGTGCGTCACCTCGCCGAGCAGATCAGTGCCGCGACCCTCGTGGCGCACGGCCGACGCCCGGCGGTGGCCTCAGTGACGGCGGCGGCCATCCGCGCCTCACTGGATGCCGCCCCCGGCGTGTTCGCTCCCGTGGCAGAACACCCCGCCACCTCGCGTGCCCTTGCGGTGGCCCATTCGTCGCTGCGCGACCTCGACGAGCTCGCCCTGGACGGCGTCGCCACGACGAGCACGCTCTCGACTGATGTCATCAGGCTCCACCGGGAAACGCGCGCGAGACTCGCGGTGGAGTTCTACGACCAGACCGACCTGCTGCACACAGCGGTTCGACTGCTCGCCGACGCCCAGGTCAGCACCGATGAGCTCGGAACACTCGTGCTCTACCTTCCGCAAGACCTGACCTGGTGCGAGACCGCCCTGCTGGTGGCACTGGCACGGTCCAGCGGCCCGATTCCGTTGCACGTCATCGCGGCCCGCACCGGTAGCGAGCGCGCGGATGCCGCAGTGCTGGCCACGCTCGCTGCCCTGGGCGCCGTCGCGCCCAACGTGATTAGCCCGGCGGCGGCCGGCTCAACGGCATCCGCCGGGCCGGTATCGAATGAGGTGAAAGCCGGGGCGATGGCTCAGCGCGTGCTGACGGCTTCCGACTCCGACGACGAAGTACGCTGCGTGGTCCGCGAGGTCGTGGCGGTGATACGTGAACGCCCGGCTCACCGCGTCGGTGTGCTCTACGCGAACGCCTCGCCGTACGCTCGCCTGCTGCACGAGCACCTCGCCGAGGCTGACATCGTCGTCAACGGTCCGGGGGACCGCGCCGCGAACGAGCGGGCCACCTGCCGACTGCTGCTCGGCCTGCTCGAGGCGGCGCGTACGGGGTTCCGGCGCGCCGACCTGCTGCGCGCGCTCGGGGAGGTGTCGACGACAACCTTCACCGGCTCACGGATCAGCATCTCCCGCTGGGAACGGCTCTCGCGAGCCGCAGGTGTCGTCGGTGGCCCCGACTGGGAGCTGCGCCTGGCGACGTATGCCGATCGTCACGAACGCGACCTTAGGACCGACGTCAGCGAGTGGAGGCAGCAGCGCGCGCGTGACCAGCGAGACCTCGCCCTCGAGATGCGAGACTTCGTTTACGAACTAAGGCGTCGATTCGACTCTGCTGCAGAACTGCTCACGTGGGCCGCTCTCGGTCGTTGGGCGCGAGACCTGTTCAACTCCCTCCTGCCCGAGCAGGACCGTGATCGTCTGCCCGCCGAGGAGCAGTACGCGCTCGGGGTCATCGACCGATCCCTCGCCGGCCTCGACGCCCTCGACGGCCAGGCGCTCCGGCCCTCGCTGATCACGCTCGCCGAGGAACTGGGCGCCGACCTCGAGTCCGCCCGCCCGCGCGTCGGCCGTTTCGGCGAGGGCGTGCTGGTCGCCCCGATCTCTGCGGCGGTCGGGCTCGACCTCGATGCCGTCTGGGTCGTCGGTCTCTCCGAAGACCTCTACCCCGGGCGGTTGCACGAGGACTCACTGTTGCCCGAGCGGGTCCGAGACCGATCGAACGGACAGCTGCCCTCGATCCGCACCCGTGTCGACGCCATGCACCGCTGCCTCGTCGCGGCCTTCTGTTCGGCGCCCATGGTGACCTCCAGCTTCGCCCGCGGCGACCTCCGACGACACACAGCCAGGTTGCCGAGCCGCTGGCTGCTGCCGAGCCTGCGAGCCTTGAGTGGTCAGCCGGACCTCGTGGCGACCGCGTGGGAGAAGGGCCTCACGACTGTTGACACGGGATCGAAGGGTCTTCAGGCGGCAGACCCGGGTTGGCTACACCGCTCACCGTCCTTCGCCGGCTCGGTGCTCACGACGAACGAGCCGAGCACGGCCCAGGAATGGGCGTCCCGAGCCGCCTGGGCCGGCCTCGACCTGAACGACCCGATCGTCTCGGCGGCGGCGGCGCTGACCCGAGGCCGCGACTCACCTGAGTTCACGCGCTTCGACGGCAACCTCGCCGGTGTCGAGGGCTTACCGAACTACGCCGACGGTGAGCGCCTTGTCTCACCAACGTCGCTCGAGCATTTCGCCGGGTGCCCACACGCGTGGTTCGCCAAACAGCTGCTTCGGGTCGAGCCGGTCGAGTCGCCGGAGGAGGTCATCGAGATCAGCGCCATGGACGTCGGCAACCTCGTCCACGAGAGCTTTGACCTGCTCGTCGGCGAGGCAGGGGAGCAGGGTGAGCTGCCCGGCTACGGCGAGTCGTGGTCGGCGGCGCAGCGGGCCCGACTGCAGCAGATCGGCGCGGTGCAGGCCGACCGGTACGCCGCCGAGGGACGTACGGGGCACGCTCGACTGTGGCCCGGCCAACGCACCCAGGTGTTGAACGTCTTGGACTGGATGATCGACGACGACAACGCGTGGCGAGCCGAATTCGACGCCCGAGTGGTGGCAAGTGAGCTCCGCTTCGGCCTGCGCGGCACCGCCCCGGTGCGGCTACCGCTGACCATGGGCACGGTCGTGTTCCGGGGCTCGGCCGACAAGCTCGACCAGCGACGCGACGGGACTTTGCTCGTCACCGACATCAAGACCGGGAGCAGTCGCGACTTCAGGACGTTGCAGAACGACCCCGTCGCAGCCGGCAGCAAGCTGCAGCTGCCCGTCTACGCCTTGGCCGCGCGGGCGGCTCACGGCAGCCCTACGACGGAGGTGGAGGCGCTCTACTGGTTCGTCCGCAAGGACCGAAGCCGGATCGCGGTCGCCCTCACCCCTGAGGTGAGCGAGACGTATGCCGCGACGGTCCACCTGCTCGTGTCGTCCATCGCCCGTGGAGCGTTCGTCGCCCGCGCCCCCGAGAGTGCCGACTTCGCCTGGGTGCAGTGCCCCTACTGCAACCCGGACGGTCTGGGCCACAGTGCAGTTCGGGAGCGGTGGGAGGCGTTGCGTCACGACCCCGCCCTGGCGGCGTACACCGCCCTCGTCGAACCGGACGCTCTGGTCGCCGAAGACGGTCGGGCCCGGTCGTGAAGGGCGGCGAGAACCTGCGCGACCGGGACGCGCGCTCCCGCATCCGACACGACACGGCCTCAACCCTCTTCGTCGACGCCGGGGCAGGCTCGGGCAAAACCAGCGCGCTCGTCAGCCGGGTGCAGACGCTCGTCGTCGACGACGGCATCCCGATCGAGAACATCGCGGCCGTCACCTTCACCGAGCGCGCGGCCGCAGAGCTGCGGGAGCGTCTGCGCGAGCGCCTCGAACAGCAGGTACAGCACACGACCCGTGCCGAAGCCAGGACCCGCGCCCAAGACGCCCTCGACGGCCTCGACCTGGCCGCGATCGGCACCCTGCACGCCTTCGCTCAACGGGTGCTCGCGCAGCATCCGGTCGAGGCCGGCATCCCCCCGCTCGTCGAGGTCTTGGACGAGGTGGCCTCGTCGGTTGCTTTCGAGAGCCGGTGGGCGCAGATCCGCACCCAGCTGCTCGACGACGAGCAGCTGGCGCCGACGCTCGAGACCGCCTTCGCGCTCGGGGTGCGGCTCGATCACCTCCGCAGTCTCATCACCCGGCTGAACGGGGACTGGGACCTCGTCGAGTCACACGTGCTCGCCGGCCCGGCGCCGGGGCCGCCCCCGACGGTGGATGCCGCTGGGCTCCTGGCGCGCGCCCGTGACCTCGTCTCCCAGCGCGACCACTGCACCGACGACGACGACAAGTTCTTGCCCGTGCTCGCGGCGCTCGAGTCGTGGGTTGACAAGATGAATGCGGCGGGATCGGATCTGCGGCAACAGATCTCGTTGCTCAGGGGTGCCTCCCAGCTCAGGTGGGGAGGCGGTGGAAAGGGAGCCAACTGGGGTGGACGACCCAGGCTCGACGGCATCCGGAACGACTGCAAGGCGTGGCAGGTCGAGGTGGCCAGGCTCGTGGTCACCCTCACGACGGCAGCACTGCGAGTGATCGTTCGGTGGTGCGGGGAGCGGGTGCTGGCGTCGGCGCAGGAGCGGCGGGCCGAGGGGCGGCTCGAGTTCCACGACCTGCTCGTGCTGACGCGCAACCTGCTACGTGACAACGCCGAGGTGCGGGGCGCGCTCCAGGAGCGTTATCAGCGGCTGCTGCTCGATGAGTTCCAAGACACCGACCCGATCCAGATCGAGATCGCGGTGCGGATCGCCGGCGGGGTCGGCGCCGACGCGGAAAACTGGGAAGACGTTGCGGTCCCGGCCGGGGCGCTGTTCGTGGTGGGAGACCCGAAGCAGTCGATCTACCGGTTCCGCAGGGCCGACATCGCCACCTACCTGCGGGCTCAGAACGTGCTCGGCGGTCAGGTCACGCTCACCACGAACTTCCGCACCGGGGCCCCGGTTCTCGACTGGGTCAACGCCGTCTTCGCCGACCTCATCGTGGCGGACGAGGGCAAGCAGCCCGACTACGTGGCGCTCGACGATCATCGCGGTGGCGCGTCGGTCGGGCCACCGGTGGCCGTGGTCGGCGCCGAGGCCCACGACGGCCTGCGAGCCGGCGAGGTGCGGGTGCAGGAGGCGGGCGACGTCGCGCGAGTGATTCAGACGGCGCTCGCAGAAGGATGGACCACCGAGGTCGAGTCGGGCCGCGACGAACAGGGCAACGCGCTCACCGAATGGCGCCCGCTGCGGCCGGGGGACATCACGATCCTGCTGCCGGCGCGGACGTCACTGCCCTACCTCGAGCAGGCCCTGGACGAGGCGGGGGTGCTCTATCGCACCGAGTCGAGCTCGCTGGTCTACGCCGAGCAGGAGGTGCGCGACCTGTTCGCCGCCGCTCGCGCGATCGCCGATCCGTCGGATGCGTTCGCGCTCGTGACGGCGTTGCGCTCGGCCCTGTTCGGGTGCGGCGATGACGACCTCTTCACGTGGAAGCGCGACGGCGGGTCGTTCGCCCTGCTCGCACCCGCCCGGGACGGAGCGGAGGAGCACCCGGTCGGGGCGGCGATCGGGTATCTGCGCCGCCTGCACCACACGTCGCGGTGGAGGACCCCGAGCGAGGTGCTGACTCGACTGGCCGTGGATCGGCGGATGTTCGAGGCGGCCGTCTACTCACCGCGAACCCGCGACTCGTGGCGACGGTTGCGCTATGTCATCGACCAGGCTCGGGCCTGGTCGGAGACCGAGCACGGCGGTTTGCGCGCCTACCTCGCGTGGGCGGCGGCGCAGGCCTCGGAGGGGTCGCGAGCGGCTGAGGTGGTGCTGCCGGAGACCGACGTCGACTCGGTGCGGATCATGACGGTGCACGCCGCGAAGGGGCTTGAGTTCCCGATGGTGGTGCTGTCGGGGCTGTCGTCGCTGCCGTATCAGCCACGGGGAGTTCGGCTGTTGTGGAAAGATCGCGACTTCGCGGTTGCTCTCGGTGCCGGGGTGGAGACCGACGATTTCGCCGAGCAGGTTCCGGTCGATGAGCAGATGAGCGACTACGAGCGCATGCGGCTGCTCTACGTCGCCGCGACCCGGGCCCGAGACCACCTCGTCGTCTCGCTGCACCGCGGCACGAGGGGACAGAGCAACGCGACCAAGCTCGCTGGGGCGGGAGCGGCGACAGCGGCGGATGCCGTTCAGCTGGAGTGGGATGACGTCATCGCCGCTCGGTCTCGACCGGCGACGGTCGTCTCGCCACCGCCGGACTTCCAGGGCTGGCTCGAGCGGGTGCAGGCGTCGGCGGCGGCGAGCCGGAACATCCCCGTGATCAGTGCGTCCGGCCTGGAGGGAACCGACCCCGATGCGCTGGTGCCGGCGCAGGGGGCTGTCGACACAGAGGAGTCGTTGCCGCCGGGCGCCGCCAAGGGCGCCCGCGACACCGAGCAACCGGCGTGGGCGAAGGGCCGGTACGGGTCAGCCGTCGGCCGGGCCGTGCACGGGGTGCTTCAGTCGATCGACCTCGCCACCGGGGAGAGGTTGGCGCAGGCGGCGGCATCGCAATGTCTCGCCGAGGGGGTCGTGGCGTTCGAGCCACTGGTGGTCGATCTCGTGCGGTCAGCGCTGGCCGCCGAGGTCGTCCAGCGGGCAGCGGTGCGCGAGCATTGGCGCGAGTCCTACGTCGGCGGCGTGCACGCTGACGGCATCCTCGTCGAGGGCTACATCGACCTGCTGTACCGAGAAGACGACGGCTCGCTCGTCATCGTCGACTACAAGACCGACGACGTGCCCGCGTCGGCGCTCCCGGCCCGAGCCGCCTTCTACCGCCCACAGCTGCGCACCTACGAGGAGCTGTTGCGGTCAGCAGGGCTCACGGTAAGCAGTTCCGTCCTGCTCTTCACCACCCCGACCGGCGCCACCTGCCTGACCGTCTGAGACCCAGGAGGGAGGGACGCGGTCGGGTGAGTCATCGTCACGGTTGCCCGATCGGATGTCGCTGTCAGGCGGACGTCACGTGGTGCCCGCCGTAGCGCTTTCTGGCTGCTTCGCCCGAAGTGCCGAGCATTCCACCGACTGCGGACCACGACACGCCAGCCTCGCGGGCGGCAAAGACGGTGTCGACGATGCGTCGCTTGTTGGCGGCGCGTTCGGTGACCGCTTCACGGCCGGCGCGCAAAGGCGCACCGTCATGAAGATCGCTCGGCTCGTGGGTCTCGAAACGGCGCGCCAGCTCGTCGGCGTGGTCGAGAATGTCCTGCAGACTGCGCGGCAAGGTCATCTCCTCAGGTGGCTTCTTGGGGCGAACATCGGGTGCACGGTGTGGTCGGCGACGCCGTGCTTTCGTGCGCTGCCGACGATCAGGGACTGCACAAATTCCAACGTACGTTGCCAACGGCATGATGAGGCCCATGGGAGAGTCATCCGACTCTTGACCTGCCTCAACCGCTGTGTACATACTACGTGTGTACACAGGAGGATCCAATCATGTCTGATATGACAGACGCGCGTCCGAAAAGCCAGCGAATCAACCTGCGCGCCACCGAGAGGCAAGAGGCACTGCTACGTCGTGCCGCAGCGGCGACCGACCACACCATGACCGACTTCATCCTGGACAGTGCTGTCGGGCAGGCTGAGCGCGTCCTGGCCGATCGACGGTGGTTCGTGGCCAGCGAAGAGCAGTTCGCAGAGTTCGTGACGCTGCTTGACGCTCCGCTGCCCAGCACCGCGAAGTTCGAGAAGCTCTTTGCTCGGCAGTCACGTTTCGCCCCCGAAGAAGGGTGATACGGCAGCCGGGGCCTCCGCGAAAGTTGGAGAAGTCGGATGATCGCGCGGATTTCTCCAGCGGCGCGGAGGAGCTGGACGACTGGTTGCGCCGGTACGCCTGGCAGAACCAGGTCGCCAACAACGCAACGACGTACGTCACCACGGACGGTTCCCGTGTCGTTGGCTACTACGCCATTGCGATGGCCGCCTACGAGCATTCGGTCGCTCCGGCATCCTTGGCCAGGCATCGCCCTCGTCAGATTCCGTGCATCTTGTTGGCTCGCCTTGCCGTCGATCGTAGGTGGCAAAGCGACGGGTGGGGAGCCGAGCTCCTGCGCGATGCCCTCGTCCGATCAGTCGGGCTCAGCGAGAGCATCGGAGCTGCGGCGGTTCTCGTCCACTGCCGAGACGATGCTGCCCGTCGTTTCTACCTCCGTCATGGGGACTTCCTCCCATCGCCCGTCGAACCGCTCCATCTCTTCGCGCCCATGAAAGCTCTGAAAACGTACGTCGGCTGACAAATCTGGCGCCCATCGGGCTAGGTTTGAGTCGCAGCGACTCGATGAGGGAGGGCCATGGCGTCAACCGTTGCGTGGCTCGACAGCACGGCCGAGGAACAGCGCATCGCGCGCGAGCTGATCGCGCTGTTCACGCAGCAGGAAAGCAGGGACGAACTCGGCATCGGGCAGGTCAGGGATGCGTTCAGTGATCTGCTCTTTCCCGGCACGTCGGTGCTGTTGACCCGCGCCCGCTACTTTCTGTTCGTGCCGTGGTGTTATAGCCAAGCACGCGCGCGGGGAACCAGTGGGGAGCGGTGCAAGGCAAGAGGTGACGCGCAGGAGCGCAAGCTGATCATGTCCCTCCGCGAGGCGCAGCTCGAGGATGCCGCCGGGCTGATCGGCGTTCGCGTCGGTGCTGGGGTAAAGACTCTGCCGTCCGCGATCTACTGGAACGCCCTGCGCCGCTACACCATCCTCACCCACGATGCGGACACCAGTCACCTCGGACTCCTTGACGCACCGCCGGACGAGGCCGCGACCGAGCTCGCTGAACGTCGGCGCGGAGACTGGGATGCCGGCCTGCCGGATCCACCGGATGGGTTCCCCGACGCGATCCCCTCCGGGTTCCAGCTGTCCCAGGAGGAGGCAGGGTGGCTGGCCGGGCGTGTCTCCGTGAGTGTGCCCGACTCGGTGTTGCACCACCTGGTTGAACGCCGCGGTCACCTCGCTGACACGGCGAACTTCGCCTGGGACGTCGTCGAGGAAGCCCAGTTCGAAGCACTCGTTCACGCACGTCGCTTCAGCACGGTGATGCACGGCGCGTCGTTGCTGTACAACCTCCTCGTCGCCGAGCGGTACGCGAGCCAGCCCGAGCTGACCCGGCTCGGGGACCTTCGTGACCACTACCGCTTTGCCCTTGACGAGTGGAACGAGTATGCGATCGGTCCATTGGCTCAGGACCTTGGCCAGTGGGACGTCGAGCGGATGTGGCAGACCGTCAGGGTTGCGAACCCCAGGGTTCAGCCCACGACTCGCTTGTTCGTCGACGCCTGGATCAGCGCCACTCGCCGTGGATCCACGGCGGGCGCCGCCGACGACAAGAAGCTCAGACGACTCGTGCGGCAACGAGAAGGGCGCAAGGGTAAGCAGTCCCGTCTCATTAACGACAAGCTGCTCGCAAACTGGTCGGGCGCCTCGGGCGCCGGACAGCTCGACTTCCGCTGGGGCACGGTCCGGGGGCTGGTCAACGACATCGTCACCGGTTTGGAACCGAATGCTGCTGCCTGACTCCCGGGCGGTGCTCATCGAGGCGCTCCGCCCTCCCGTCGGTCACACCCTCGACGGAGCGATAGCGACGACCTTCACGCTCGACCTGACTGCCGCGGTCATTCCCCCGCTGGCCTTCTCCTCGTTCGGAGGCAGCGCACAGCTGACCGACCCGGTCTCGGTGCTCGAGTCGGTGAGGTCGTCGGCAGACCGAGTCGACATCTTCTGCCAGGGCGGCAACATCCTCATCCCGAATCGGGCGCCCGACCTCCTGGCGTTCGTCGAACCCATGGTCCACCCGGTTCGGCGCCCCCCGGGCCATCTCTTTCACCCGAAGGTCTGGTTCGTGCGCTACGTCGACGACGAGGGCAGCGAGGCGTACCGCCTGCTCGTTCTCACGCGCAACCTCACCAGCGATCATGCCTGGGACATCGTGGTGCGGCTTGACTCGGAGAACATCTGGCGTCGGCGGCTACCCGAGAACCGTGACCTCCACGACTTCCTCGCCAGTCTGCCGGATCGCACGGTGACGCCGATGTCGTCACCGCGCCGCCGGCGCGTCGAAGCGCTGGCGCATGCCGCCCAGTACGTCGGGTGGGAACGACCAGAGGGAGTCGTCGAGGTGACCCTGCACTACCTGAACGGCATGAGGCGACCCGACTTCGCCGGCCGTCGCCACCTGGTGGTGAGCCCGTTCCTCAACGACTCAGGGCTCGACCTGGTCGCTCCGCCCGATCAGGATGTCATCGTCGTGTCGCGCCCGGAGGCGTTCGAACAGCTCACGTCCGAAAAGCTGGCCCGGGTCGAGGCGTACGTCGTCGACACTATGGCCGGCATCTCGCTCGACGAGGACGACGAACCGACGACGACGCGCACGCCGCCGCCCGAAAGAACGCCTGTCAGTCTTCTCACCGGCCTGCACGCGAAGATGCTCGTGGTCGAACCGCACGGTCGGGCCCAGCGAGCGCGCGTGTTCATTGGTTCGGCCAATGCCACCGGCGCCGCCTTCGGGGGAAACGTCGAGTTCATGGTTGAGCTCGAGGGCCCGCGTCGCCTTCTGGGCGTCGACGTCTTCATGGGTGTCGACGGGTCGCTTCGTTCGCTCGTCGAGGAGTACGACCCGATCGGAGATGCTCCGGAAGACCCCAACGAGGCCGAACGCCGTGAGCTCGAGAACGCGCTGCGGGTCGTGGCCGAGATCAAGCACACCCTCACGGTCGAGCCCGCGGCGGCATCCGAGCCGGCCGGGGTCTATGACCTCGTGCTGACGACGGCCCGCCCCTATCCGGTGGGCTCCGGGTGGATCGCCACCATCGAGCTGCTCACGCGGCCCGGAATCGCGAGGCAGGCCGAATCAGACCGCGTCGTGAACGAGCGTTTCACGTCAGTGGAGACGGCAGACATCTCGCCCTTCCTCAGCATCCGGATGACCTCGCCGTCGGGGCTCGAGTGTGGCACCGTGGTGCTCGCCACCCTGGTGGGGGCGCCCGCCGATCGGCTTGACCTGGTGCTGGCCCGCCAGATCGACACCCCCGAGAAGTTCCTCCGCTTTCTTTACCTCATCCTCAGCCTCGGAGACCCCTACCTGTTGGCTCAACTGAGCGCCGTGGCAGGAAGCGGAGACAGCTCCGGCTTCCGACCGGGTGGTCCCGGCATCCTCGAGCTGGTGCTGCAGGCGCTCGCCGAGAAGCCCGCAGCTCTTGACGACCTGAGCCGGCTGGTGAGGCGGCTATCTACGACTGACGAGGGGCGCCGGCTGCTGCCCGAGGGGTTCGACCGCTTCTGGAGCGAAGCCGAGACGGCCAGACGACGGCTGGCCAGGAGGCGATCGTGACCCGCTACTGCGCCGACAGCGTCATGGGCGAGCTGACTGACTTTCAGCGCCGGTCTGTCGACCATGTCGTCGAGCAGCTGTACGGGGTGGGGTCAGACCGTTTCCTGGTGGCCGACGAGACCGGGCTCGGCAAGAGCATGGTCGCGCGGGGCGTCATCGCCCGGGCGATCGAGCACCTCCAAGACGAGCCGAGCGTGAAGCGGATCGATGTCGTCTACGTGTGCGCCAACGCCGACCTCGCCCAGCAGAACCTTGGCCGTCTCAACGTCACTGAAGACGAGACCATCTCCTTCTCCAGCCGCCTGACCCTGTTGGGCAAGCACTCGACCCGGCTCAAGAAGCGCCGGTCGGGCAGCAAGCCGGTCAACCTCGTGTCGTTCACGCCCGGAACCTCTTTCGACCTGGGGCACAGCACCGGAACAGCGGAGGAGCGGGCAATGCTGTTCCTGGCGCTCAGGCAGTGCCTCGACCTGAGCGGCTATAGGCGGACGGCCGGGTTGCGGCTCCTGCAGGGCAATGTGCGGCGGCTCGAGACCTTTCGCTCGACCGTGTCCAACCTCGAGGAGTCGATGGGGGACGCCGGTATCGACATGCTCATCCTGCGCCAGTTCCGCGCCAGCGTCCGCCGGGGAGGCGCTCGGGGGCTGCTCGGCCGGTTCGAGCTGCTCGTCGATGAGATGGGTCGCAAGCACAGCGTGCCCGAATCGCTGCGAGCCGAGCAGGGCCAGCTCGTCCGGGACCTGCGCAACGCCTTGGCCACGGCGAGTGTCGAGACCTTGGAGCCTGACCTTGTCATTCTCGACGAGTTCCAGCGGTTCCGGCACCTTCTCGACCCCGGCCACGAGGCCGGGCAACTCGCCGATCAGCTCTTCACGCACCCCGACGCCAAGGTGCTGCTGCTCTCGGCCACCCCGTACAAGCCCTACACGTATGCCGAGGAGAGGGACGACAACCACGCTGAGGACTTCTACTTCACCTTGGAGTTTCTGGCGAAGGGCCGCGACTCGATCGACGTGGAACGCGTCAGAACCGCACTGAGCGATTATCGCTCGACGGTCGTGAACGGTGGCGACCCGGGCGGCACCGCGACCACGATTCGATCCGACCTGCTCAAGGTCATGTCGCGCCAAGAACGTCCGCGCGGGTCGGTAGAAAGCATGATGCGGGAGCGGATTCACCCGGCGGATACCGTCACCGCGGCGGACCTGCTCGGGTACGTCGATCTCCAGAACGCCGCTGACCACGTGGCTTTGAAGGGTGACCGAGGCCTCGTCACTCCCGAGTACTGGAAGTCCGCGCCCTACTTCATCAACTTCTGCGACGGCTACCAGCTCGGGAGTCGCGTGCGGACCGGTCCCCTCGGTTTAGAGGCGCTCGAGGCGCTCGCTCGCACCCAACGCCTGCGCTCCGCAGACGTCGAGCGGTTCCAGCAGCAGGACGCGGGTAACGCACGAATGCGCGATCTGGTGGACAGCACGGTGGGCAAGGGCCTCTGGAAGCTGTTGTGGGTACCGCCATCGCTGCCCTACCTGCAACCGTCCGGGCCCTACGCTGAAGTGACTGACGTGACCAAGATGGTGGTTTTCTCGTCGTGGACGGCCACCCCGACGGCTGTGGCCAGCCTGCTCAGCTACGAGGCCGAGAGGCTTGCCGCGCGAGGCACGAACTACCGCAGCTACAGCCCTGAGGGCCGGCACCGGCTTTCGACGCCCTTGTCGTACAGCGTGAGCCGGGGGCGGCCAGCGCAAATGTCGACCTTCACGCTGTTCTGGCCCATGCCAACCCTGGCGGTGGCGGTCGACCCGCTCGGGATGGTGGCCAACAGCGGGGGAGTGCCGATCGGTTGCGACGAGGCCACCCACCTGGCCATGACGGCCGTTAGATCGCTGCTGGATGCGGCACCGGCGCAGGAGCAGAACGAGGAGGCCGGCGAACTGCCGAGCAATTCCGGCGAAGAGGTCTGGCAGGCCGCCTTCGGATCGACGTGTGGCTGGCCGCCGGGCATGAGCGATGAGGACCTTGAGGAGGCGCCGAAGTGGCTGGGAGGTGGCAACACTGACGAACACGCGAGAGAGACTGAGCACGACGGCGTCGTGCGCCACCTGGGAGCAGCCCTAACCTTCCGTGAGATGGCGTCACCCCCGGTCACGGATGAAGCTCTTGAGACGTTGGCCGAGGTGGCGTTGCATTCCCCCGCCAATTCGTCGTACCGCGCCCTCTCCCGCATCCTCACCGCTGACGACGACGTCTCCGATGCGGACCACTTTCAAGGCTCGGTCATCGTGGCCAACGGCCTGCGATCACTGTTTAACCGGCCGGACGTCACCAAGATCGTCGAGCAGACGACCACCGCTCGGCGGCCCTACTGGCAACGAGTGCTCGCCTACTGCGCCGCCGGCAACCTGCAGTCCGTTCTCGACGAGTACCTCCACCACTTGCGAACCGACCAGTTCAAGGCGCCCCTGACCACGGAGACGTTCCTGAAGTTGGCGCGCAGGGCGGCCGAGGCGGCTTCCTTGCGTACGACGACCTACCAGGCGATCGATGTGGACGATCTCGAGGGCCATCTGCGCTTCGTCCCTCGCTTCGCGGTGCGGTACGGCGGTCGGAAGCAGAACGCCGAGGACGCTCGCCAGCCCGAGGTGCGCGCTTCCTTCAACAGCCCGTTCTGGCCCTTCGTGCTCGCCTCCACGTCGGTGGGTCAGGAGGGCATCGACTTCCACTGGTGGTGTCACTCGGTCTTTCACTGGAACACCCCCGCCAACCCGGTGGACTTCGAGCAGCGAGAGGGCCGGGTCGACCGCTACCGCGGCCACGCGGTGCGCCGCAACATTGCGGCACGCCACGACAGGTCAATCCTGGCCAAACCCGGCCGTGACCCGTGGGCAACAGCGTTCGCGATGGCCACGGAGTACCAGCACGAGCTCGGCGACTTCAGCCCGTCGTGGGTCTACCCCGGCCCGGCAAAGATCGAACGTCACGTAGCGCCGTTTGCCCTCAGCTCTGACGAAGAGAGGTTCCGCAAGGTCAAACAGGACGTCGCGCTCTATCGCCTGGCTTTCGGCCAGCCCCGCCAAGAGGACATGATCGAACTGCTCCGGCGGCGGGGCCTTGACGCCGACCCCGACCGACTGGGACGACTGCGGATCAGTCTCGCCCCCGGGCTTCCCACCACCTCGACTCCACGTGATCGGACGTAGATGGAAACCGCAGTGAGAACGCCGCTCGAGATCTTCAACCTGCCACAGCGGTTGGTGATCCCGCTCTTTCAACGTGCGTACGTGTGGACCCTCGACGACCAGTGGGAGCCGCTCTGGGGCGAAATACGCCGCGTGGCTGAGCTGCGACTGAAGAATCCGTCAGTAGCCCCGACACACTTCATGGGCGCCGTCGTGATCCAGGCCATGGACGGTGTCGTTGGCACCCTGCAACCGCGGTCGATCATCGACGGCCAGCAGCGACTCACGACCCTGCAGCTGTTCATCGATGCGACGGCGGCCGTGTTCGAGGAGCTGGGTATCGACCACTTGGCGGCGCAGCTCGAAGGGTTGACCAACAACCCTGCCCACTACGTGACCGACGGCAACACTCTGAAGCTGCAGCACACCAACCGAGATGCGGGGGCCTTTGCGGAGGTGATGTCGGCGGACCCGCCCGTGACCGGCGTCCTGGACTCGGAAGCGCGTCGGGCAGGGGTCGGCGGGAGCTGACCGAGGGCAAGTGCGAGGCCGATCGACTGGATAGGGGACTGATCATGGGGAGATGGTCTATGACTGTTGGGTATGCACGCCTCTCGTCAGGCTCACTGCGGCCGAAGCTGAAACGGCATCCCGACATCAACTGAGCGCCGTCACTCCGAAAACGAATGCTCTTCCTCGACACCACCCTGGCGCCGCGCTTGAGGAAATGCGCTTCTCGGCCATGACCCGCCGCACGACGCGATCGGTCTTAGTCAGGCTCTACTGACCCGTGGGTGAGGCCTCCGACTTCGCCCAACGACGAGTTCCGCGTCAACGCGGCGCAGGCAGCCACGAACTCCGTGCTGCTGCGGCCAACCGCCTCCGCCAGCAGCACGAACTCAGCCGGAACGACGCCGCCGTCGGGGGTGTCGTTGCCGGTCCCGGCGAGTGCATCGGCTGCCGCGCCGAGGGTCTGCGCCGTCAGGCGCCCCTCACCCGCTTCGAGGATGCCGACAATGGCGAGGGTCTCGAACCGAGTGGCCAGGGCAGCACACTGCTCGACCTGGACCCCCGCCCGCTCGTCCTTCCGGTTCAGCGGCGACCCGAGATTCTGCACGGCCGTGCGCATCTGGAAGAGGGGTCGCACCAGCGCGTCCGGAACCCGGTACCGATCAGGTGCCCCAGCCGCTGGCGGGACCACCGACGCAGCGCGGCGAAGCAGGTCGACGGTGGCTGCTTTGGCCAGGCGCACCCGTTCCTCGACCCGATCCGGTCGCAGGTGCGGCACGACCGCGAAGCCGAGCAGCAAACCGATCGCGACTCCAGCAAACAGCAGCAAGAGGTACTCGACGAGCGTCCGGGTCGGATCCAGCCCTCTGCTCACGACGTTCATGCCGACCGAGACGACGACGAAGCTGCCGATCGACAGCACCTGGTTGCTGGCGATCAGCCACAACCCGGCGAGGGCCGCGAGCAGGGAGAAGGGCAGCAGCCACGACGCGGGGAGCAGCCACAGCGCCACTGCCATCACGGCGACGCCGCCGGTGACGCCGAGGATGCGTTGCTTGGCCTTGAACAGCGACTGGGTCCAGCTGATCTGCAGAATCGCGAAGGATGCCGTGGCCATGGAGGTCACGAGGGGTCGTGCGGCCCCACGGTCGCCCAGGCCACCAGAAAGGTCAGCAGCACCCCGACGGCGGTGCGTAGGGCGTGGCGAAGAATCTGCGAACGCCAGGTCAGCGCCGAGCGCACAGAAGCGCGGACGAACGCCCGCCTCGTGGCCGCAGCGTCGGGGACCACCTTGGTGTCCCTGGTTCTGGCCGATGTCTCGATGCGGTCAAGGGCGCGCAGGGCACGTTCGAGCGCCTCAGTGACTGGGTGCGTGTCGTCGGCAGGCTCGCCTGCACCGGGAGGGGGTGGCTCTGGCTCGCGCGCCGCGACGCCAGCCGCCACCTCGCCGGTGCGCAGATCGGCGGTGACGGCGTCGTCGTCGCTCAAGATGCTACGGAGGGTGCGGTACCCCACTGCCACCTGCAGGGCCTCAACCAGCCAGCGCACCGGTTTGTCACGCAACCACATGGTGTACGCCTGCGCGAAGGCCGGTTCGGGGTCGGTCAACGTCTCGGCCACGAGCTGACGCGTCACGTCGCTGGGGTCACGCATCTTCAACAGGATCCGCAGCACGACCACGAAACCGACACCGACGAAAGCGGCTGCCACGGTCTGACCTGGCGATCCGAGGTCGGCCTGCAGGGCGAACCCCAGCACGGTGGCGATGCCCAGGCCCAGACCGGCCTGCCCGTAGTTTTTGCCCAGAACGGGTAGCAGCCCGGCCACGAAGATGATCACGCACACCAGGGCGAGGGCCGCTCCCTGGCTGTCCTCCGCGACGACACGTGGGACCGACGCCGACAATGCGGTCAACGGGCCGTACCAGGCCACCTTGCGCAGGTCGGCGCGCAGCGAGCCACCCCCGACGCCGAGGGTGAAGAAGATGGCCGTGAACCCGGCGATGATGGTGCTCGCTCCGAGCCCGATGGTTGCGGCGATGAGAATGGCGCCGCCCATCACGACGACCACGACAACGATCAGGCCGATGTTGGCCGAGTAGCTGGGCCGTGGCGGGGCGGGAGGCTCGCTGGTCGGCATACGCCGATGGTAGGTCTGGTTCGAGCGCTTGTCGGTGTCCGGACGAGCCGACGGTGCGCCGCGCCATGATCGTTTCGTGGGGCAGCGACGGGGCGGCGACGGCCTCCCCAAGGATGGCCTTGGGATGTCGGTTCTCATCGGGGTCAGGTCAGCAAGACGAAACCGCTTCTCACAGCAGCAAAAGGGGCCGAACCAGGCGCCCTCGACGACGATCTGACGGCTGATGCACCCGGCGCGTCCGCCTCGCGCAGGCGGGGATGAGGAGGTAGCTGAAGTCATCCCGAGCATGCTCGGACCCGCACGACCGATGCATTCGGGCCATGTCTGCACGACCCAGCCCCGGCCACTTCGCCGAAAGCGTCACGACCGGTGGGCCCGACCGTTACCGTCGAGAACCGATGTGCGGACGAGGGACGGAACCGGAAATGCCACGGGTGACCACGATCATTGTCGCTGCACTGTCGGCAGCATGCGTAGTCGGTGTCACGGCGTGCAGCTCGACCCCGAGCGGTTCCACCGGCAGCGGTGACCCCACGAACCCGCCGACGACCCAGACCGCGGCGTCGAGTCAGTTCGCGACCGGCGCCTCGGGACCGCCGCGGTCGACTTCCGCGACCGGCGAGGGCGCACCGGCCACCGCGCAGCTGCCGAAGGATGCCGCAGCCTCACGCAGCATTCGTGATGTCGACTTCGCCAACCACTCGTGGTGGGACGCTGCAGACCAGCAGACCATCACCCTGCGCAACGGCGTCTGGAAGGGCACCGTCAACGGCTTCCCCGATCTGGTCGAGCTGATCGACTCGAAAGCGGTGACCAAGAAATACGTCGACATCGACGAAGACGGCTACGACGACGCCCTGCTGACCCTGCGTTCGACTCAGGGCAACGGTGCCCAGATCGCCACGTACGCGTGGCGGTGGGATCCGCTGGCCAGCAAAGCAGTTCAGGTTCGACAACGTCTGACCGACGACGCCCGCTGTGGCGATGTCACCACCGCTGTCACTCCGGCGGGTGCCTCTCAGATCAGGCTGACCATTCTCGACGGGACCAAGGCGAAGAGCTGCGCCACCCCCTCGTCGGTCAAGCTTCGGAAAACCGTCAAGATCGTCGACGGTCTGGCGATGGAGGTCAAGCCCTACCCGTCGGCCCGCATCCGATGCTTCATCGGAGCGGCCACCGACGACTTCTTCGACCCCGAGGATCTCGGTGGCGGGGTGCTCCGGGCGGCCCCCACCAAGAGCTCACCCGTGGTGGCCCGTGCTGCCGACCTGGCGGGGTGGGGCGAGGTCAAGGGCGACGAACGGGCCGTTCCGAAGGGATGGCTTCTGCTCTGGTACCTGCCGAAGGCACTGGTGGGCAAGGGTAGCGAGCGCCTGCCGTGTGGCTTCGCCCCCAGGGGCTAGCGCAGGGCAAGAGCAGCCCGCCACCGACGAACATGGTTCGTCGGTGACGGACTCAGCGGCATCCGGATCGAATGCTCGTACGAAACGGTCAGCGAGCGCCGGCGGTTTCGAGCTCCTTCTCCTCCTGCGCCGGCTCGCCGGCGTCCGTCGCCGACTGGGCGTGAGCGGCCTGCGCGCGGGTGAGGGACTCGCCCTCGACGTCGACGTTCGGCAGCAGCTTGTCGAGCCACGTCGGCAGCCACCAGGCCTTGTCTCCGAGCAGGTTCATCACCGCGGGGATGAGGGTCATCCGCACGATGAAGGCATCGAAGAGCACGGCGACCGCGAGGGCGAAGCCGATCGACTGGATCAGCGCCTGGTCCTGCAGGATGAAGGCCGAGAACACCGAGATCATGATGGCCGCGGCGGCGGTGACTACCCGCGCACTGAACCGGAAGCCCTCGACGACAGCCTGTTTCGCCGATGCGCCGTGCACGTAGGCCTCGCGCATGCGGGTCACGAGGAAGACCTGGTAGTCCATCGCCAGCCCGAACACGATGCCGATGACGAGGATCGGTGTGAAGCTCATGATCGGCGCCGGTTCGAACAGGCCGAACAGCCCGTTCTGGAAGAACAGCACCGTGGTGCCGATGGTGGCCAGCACCGACAGCAGGAAGCCGAGGGTCGCGGTGAGCGGCACGAGCACCGAGCGGAAGACCATCATCAGCAGGATGAACGCCAGCCCCACCACGATCGCGAGGTAGGGGGCCAGGGCGCCCGACAACCGGTCGCTCACGTCGGTCTGGATCGCGGTGAGACCGGTGACGCCGAGGGTCGTGTTCGTCGCCTGCTCCTGCGCGGCCTGCCCGTCGCGCAGGTCGGTGAGCAGCTGCTCAGTGGCCACGTCATCGGCGCCGCTCTGGGGCGTGATGAGGATCTGGGCGCCGTTGCCGGCCTTGTTCATCCCGATGACCTGGGCGTTCTTGACATCGGTCTGCCTTGCGGCCCAGGCGGTGACGTCGCCGATCGCCTGGCCGGTCGCCTTCGCGTCACCGGCCTGCCGCGCGTCGACCACCAGCAGCAGCGGGGCGTTGCGGCCGGGGCCGAAGGCATTGTCGATGAGGTCGGCGGCGCGCCGGGCGGTGGTGTCGCTGGATGCGGTCGAGTCGGTCGGCAGGGCGAGGTGCAGACCGGTGGCGGGGATCGTCAACGACCCCAGCAGCACGACCGCGAGCAGACCGAAGACGACCGGGTGTCGACCGACGCGCTGGGCCCAGCGCACCCCGCCGTTGTCGCGGTCACGCTCTCGGGCGCGGCGCTCGCGGCGCGTCAGGGGCGTAGCGTCAGCGTCGTCGATGACGGCATCCGAGACGATGCGGTTGCGGCGCACGCGGCCCGCGAACGCCTTGCTCCCCAGCAGGCCAAGCACAGCGGGCAGCAAGGTGAGAGCGATCAGCACCGCGACGGCCACGGTGGCCGCGGCCGCGATACCCATCGAGGTGAGCAGCGGGATGCCGACCACCGAGAGCGCGGCCAGGGCGATGATCACCGTCGACCCGGCGAAGACGACGGCCGAGCCGGCGCGCCCGACGGCCAGACCCATCGCTTCCTCGCGGTCATCGGTGCGAGCCAGCTCAGACCGGTAGCGAGAGAGGATGAAGAGGGCGTAGTCGATGCCGACGGCGAGGCCGAGCATCGTGGCGAGGATGGGGGTGGTGCTGCCCACGTTGACGAACGCGGTGGCACCGGTCACGCCGAGCGCACCGATGCCGACCCCGACGAGCGCGGTCAGGATGGGCAGCCCTGCGGCGACGAGGGATCCGAACGTGAAGATGAGCACGAGGGCGGCGATGGCGATGCCGATCAGCTCGCTCGAGCCACCGGGCAGCTCGAACGACTGCATGCCGCTGCCGTTGACCTCGACGGTCAGGCCGTCAGCCCGGGCCTTCGCGATGTTGTCGAGCACGTCGGTCTGCGTCGCCTTCGTGACCTCGGTCGGCTTGTCGACCGCAAAGTTCCAGCTCACGGTGCCGACCCGCTCGTCCGGGCTGAGCGGAGACACGGCGGCGGCGTTCGCCTGTGCGGCGTCCTTCGGCTGGCCTGCTTTGACCGCGCCGTCGACGATCTGCCTGCGCTGGGCGTCGGCTGCCGTGACCGGGTTGACGAACTTCGTTCCCGGGGCGAGCTGGGGGGTCTTGGCCATGTCGGCCAACAGTGCGTCGACCTTCCTGGTGTTGCTCGGCTCGGCGAGGGTCTGCCCCTCGGGAGCGGCGATCACCAGGGTGCCGTTGGCCCCGTCGTAGGCACTCTTCGCCCCAGGGAAGAGCTCCTGCTGCAGCGTCTGGGCCTGCTCCGACGGGATGCCGGGGATGCTGAACTCGTCTTGCATCGGCTTGCTGATGGCCGAGCTGACGCCGGCGATGCCGACGAGGGCGATCAGCCAGACGGCGATGAAGATCGGCCAGCGTCGAAACGCGAGTCGGCCGAGGCGGTAGAGACGGGTTGCCACGATGTGGTCACTTTCCTGGAGGTCTGAGTGGGCGTGGCCACGGCATTGTGGCAGTGGTTCGGACGGGTTCGACGGTGGTGTCGCTTCGTCGAATCGTGGTGCGGGTCAGGCAGGTTGGGGATGCCGTTCGGTGAGCAGCCCTCGGGCCGTCACCTCGGCGAGTCGCAGGTGGTCGACGAGCGAGGTGTCGTCGTCGGCGCGTACGAACTCGTTCATCGCGTGGGCGACGAGGGCTCCGAGCACCACGACGACGACCCGGGCACGCACCGGGTCGTTCTCACCGGGGCGGTGGCCGGCCATGGCGACGGCGTCGCCGCAGACGCGCTCCAGCTCGCCGTGCACGCGGTGGGTGAGGTTCGGGTTGGTCTCGAGCAACCTCTGGAAGCGGCCGGCATCCTCTCGGTTCGCGTTCTCGCGGTCGAGCAGCTCGACGATGAGGGCCAACAGGTCGTCGAAGAGGTTGCCGCTGGGGCCACCGGCCTGGAACTGCGCGACGAGCGCGGGGTCGAAGTCGGGGGTGACGCCGACGACGGCCTGTTCCTTGCCCGAGACGTGGTTGAACAGGGTGCGGCGTGAGACCCCGACCGCGGCAGCGAGATCGTCGAGGGTGAAGCCGTCGTAGCCCCTCTCGATGGCGAGCTCCTGCGCGGCGATGTTGATGCGGCGCAGGGTCGACTGCTTGCGCTGGGTCGGCGTCGGAAGGGTTGCGCTTTCAATCACCCCTCCATGTTGCACTCCAGGGCACCAGAGTGCAACTCCATCACAGATGGGCCTCAGCCGACGGCGCCGCGCAGCCACGCGATGTCGGCGGTCTGCCCCGGGGCGCCGCCGGGGGTCTCGCACACGACCGGGGCACCCGCGGCTCGCACCACATCGGCCAGCGCGTCGCCGTCGATGTTCCCGGAACCGAAGTTCGTGTGCCGGTCGGCGCCCGAGTCGAACGAGTCGCGGGAGTCGTTCGCGTGCACGAGGTCGATGCGGCCCGTGATGGCCCGCACCTGGTCGACGACGGTGCCGAGGTCGTTGCCGCCGGCGTGCGCGTGGCAGGTGTCGAGACAGAAGCCGACGTTCGAGGCGCCGGATGCCGTGCTGATCGCGTCCCACAGACGGGCGATCGCCTCCAGCCGGCGGGCCATCGCGTTGTCGCCGCCGGCCGTGTTCTCGATGAGCAGCGGCACGGCCAGGTCGAGCCCGTCGATACATTTGCGCCAGTTGTCGAAGCCCTTGGCGGCATCCTCCTCGACGCCGAGGTGGCCGCCGTGCACGATGACGCCCTTGGCGCCGATCTCGGCCGCAGCGGTGACGTGTTGCTGCAACAGCTTGCGACCTGGGATGCGGATGCGGTTGTTGAGGCTCGCCACGTTGATCGGGTAGGGAGCGTGCACGTAGAGGTCGATACCGGCCTCCGCCGCGTCAGTGCGCAGCTTCTCGGCGCCGCCCTCGTAGCGCACCACGGGGCCCTTGTAGCTCTGCGGGTCGCCGAGGAACAGCTGCGAAAGAGTCGCCCCCCGTGCCTGCGCCTCCGCGATGGGGTCTTCCTGGTCGACGTGCGCTCCGATGTTGAGGGCCATGGCAGCAGCGTAGGTGTCCTCAGGGAGACGTGTCTGGACAGAGCCCCCAGACGTGGCCAATGGCTGCTCGCAGTCTGATTCGGAAAACTCTTGACCATCTACCCTATCGATGATAGTTTTCCAATCGTCGATAGAAACACTATCGGCGATTGGCTCAGGAGGATTGACATGAACCCTTACCTCATTCAGCAGGCCGCGAGTTTCCAGATCGCTGACCGGATCCAGCAGGCTGAGCAGTCACGACTGGCCCGGCAGGTGCGCGCCGCCCGCCGCCCGGCCCGCCTGGCGGCCCGGCCCAGACTGCAGTGGCTCACCCCGTGGTTCTCCAGCCCGCACGGGCCTCGAATGGCCTGAGCGTTTACCGACCTCACCGACCGACGTCACCACCAAGCCGTACCTGGCCACATCTCGTCTGGAGACCTCCCATGACTCTGACCGCTGAAGACCCTCGAGCGAAACGGCGCGAGGCCAAGATCGCCGACATCGTCGACGCGGCCTGGACCCTGGCCCAACGGGACGGCCTGGGGGCGATCTCGTTGCGCGACCTCGCTGCCGCCGTGGGGCTTCGACAGCCCTCCCTCTACGTGTACTTCGACTCCAAGCTCGCCCTCTACGACGCCATGTTCGCCGACGGCTACCGTCAGCTGCTCGCTCACCTCGACGGCCGTGACTACGCCAGCGACCCACGCGACGCGCTGGTCGAGTTCGTTCGAGACCTGGTGCTGTTCTCCAGTGCGGACCCGGTCCGTCACCAGATGCTCTTCCAACGCACCCTGCCCGGCTTCGAACCATCCCCCGAGGCCTACGCGCCCTCGCTGGAGTTCTCCCGGCGTGCCGTGGCCCGGTGCGGGC
The DNA here is from genome assembly GCA_030452985.1 of Humibacillus sp. Taxonomy (GTDB): domain Bacteria; phylum Actinomycetota; class Actinomycetes; order Actinomycetales; family Dermatophilaceae; genus DSM-29435. The sequence continues at coordinate 123 of JAKDLG010000025.1, read as the reverse complement.
AGGCCGGCATCACCGCGGCAGCCGACATCGACCTGTACAGCGCCCTGATCGGCGGGATGGCCCACCAGCAGGTCGCCAACGACCCCGGCGGCCACCGCTGGGCCGACCAGGCCGAACGAGCCG
>JAKDLG010000144.1 GCA_030452985.1 Humibacillus sp. | reverse complement strand
ATCGCCTACGCCCTCGCCGGCACGATGGACTTCGACTTCGAGACCCAGCCGCTCGGCGTCGACCACGACGGCAAGGAGGTGTTCCTCAACGACATCTGGCCGGCGCCGGCCGACGTCGAGAAGACGATCGCGAGCAGCATCAGCCAGCAGATGTTCACCGACGACTACGCCGACGTGTTCGCGGGCGATGAGCGGTGGCAGTCGCTCCCGACCCCGGAGGGTGACACCTTCGCGTGGGAGGACGACTCGACCTACGTGCGCAAGCCCCCGTACTTCGACGGCATGACCATGGAGACCACCCCGGTGGCCGACATCGACGGGGCCCGGGTGCTGGCGAAGCTGGGTGACTCGGTCACGACCGACCACATCAGCCCGGCCGGGGCGATCAAGAACGACAGCCCTGCCGGCGTGTACCTGCGCGACCACGGCATCGAGCGCAAGGACTTCAACTCCTACGGGTCACGCCGCGGCAACCACGAGGTGATGATCCGGGGCACCTTCGCCAACATCCGGCTGCGCAACCTGTTGCTCGACGGCGTCGAGGGCGGTTTCACCCGCAACTTCCTCGAGGGCGGCGAACAGGCCACCATCTACGACGCCTCACAGGCCTACCAGCAGGCCGGCATTCCGCTCGTCATCCTGGCGGGCAAGGAGTACGGCTCCGGCTCCTCGCGCGACTGGGCGGCCAAGGGAACGGGTCTGCTCGGGGTCCAGGCCGTGATCGCCGAGAGCTACGAGCGGATCCACCGCTCGAACCTCATCGGCATGGGTGTCATCCCGCTGCAGTACCCGCAGGGTGAGACGGCCGACTCGCTGGGCCTCGACGGCACCGAGACGTTCTCGGTGAGCGGCATGACAGCCCTCAACGAGGGGACCACGCCCAACACGGTCACCGTCAGCGCGGCCAAGGAGTCGGGCGAGACGGTGACGTTCGAAGCCGTCGTGCGCATCGACACGCCCGGCGAAGCCGACTACTACCGCAACGGTGGCATCCTGCAGTACGTGCTGAGGTCGCTCGTCAACAGCTGACCCGACCCCGCCCGGGGGACACCTCACAGTGTGTTCGCATTCGGCGAACGCCTGCCGTGAGGTGTCCCCTCGGGCGTTCTGGCATGCTGCTCGCGTGACTGATCGCCACGCGAGCCTCACGGTCTGGGAAGACCGTTTCGACTGGGAGCCGGCCGACCCGTTCCCCTACGCCGACGTCCACGCCGCCGCCGCGCCCACCACGCTCTGGGCGACCCGGAAGTGGTGCTCGCCTGTCGTCGAGTCGGCCTTTGCGGCAACGGAGCTCATCCCCAGCTGGAACGCCTCCACCCCGACCGGTTCGTGGGTGCTGGTGGAGGCGCGCGTGCGCAGCGGCCTCGGGTGGACGCCGTGGCTGACCTTCGCGCGGTGGTGCGACCGTCTTCCCTCCGAAGGTGGCGCCATCACCCGCACCACGGTCGAGGGGCAGACGACGGATGCCGGTCACGTGGCGGCCGACGCCTTCGTCGCGTCCCCGGCCCACCCGTTCTCGGCCTGGCAGGTTCGGTTGACCGGGCTCACCGCGGAGTCAGCCGGCCCGTGGCCCGAGTTCACGCTGGTAGCTGCGTCCGTGTCGGCAATGGTGGTCGATCGCGACGAAGGGGTCAGCCCGGCCGGGCCCGGCGACGGCATCGAGGTGGTGGTGCCGCCGCACTCGCAGCGGTTGCACATCGGGTCGTTCCCGGAGTGGGACGGCGGCGGAGCGTCGTGGTGCTCACCCACCTCCACGACGATGCTGCTCGAGCACTGGGGGGCGGCTCCGGGCGCCGACGACGTGGCCTGGGTGGGGCAGCGTTCCGAGAGTGCCCATGGCGCCGCCACCGCCAACGTCACTGACGTCACTGACGCTGCCGTGGTGCACGCGGTGAGCCGGGTGTTCGACCAGTCGTACGGGGGTGCCGGGAACTGGGCCTTCAACGTCGCCTACGCCGCGACCCGCGGCCTGCGCGCCTACGTGACCCGGCTGCGTGACCTGCGCGAGGCCGAGGCGTTCGTCGCGGCCGGCATCCCCCTCGTCGTGTCGGTCAGCTTCACCTCTGAGCAGCTCGACGGTGCCGGCTATGACACCGACGGTCACCTGTTGACGATCATCGGCTTCACGGCCGAAGGCGACGTGATCTCCAACGACCCGAACAGTCACCGCATCGCAGGCAACGACCAGGTGCGCGCGGTCTACCGTCGTGACCAGTTCGAGGGGGCCTGGCTCGGCCACGACGGCGGCCTCACCTACGTCCTGCACCCCCGCGACGTGCCCCTGCCTCCGCCGCCGTCGGAGGCCAACTGGGCCTGAGCGCGACCGGGCCGGGCGGGTCGGCCGGCTGCACCCGAGGCAGACTGGGGGCATGGCCGCTCACACCCCTCCCGGTTGGCCACCGGGTGTGCCCCCCGCGCACAGCCCGGGGTGGGAGGCCCGTGCCGTGCTCTGGCTGCTCGACCAATGCCCTCCCGACTACCGGGCGTACGACGGCTGGCGCAAGCACCCGATCGCCCTCGCGTGGCTGACCGGGAGGCACCTTGAGGGGCAGGTCGTGGCCATGCGCGAGGCCTGGCGCGAGGCGCGGGTGGCCATCGGGCCGCACGTGCCACCGGAGGCGCTGGCCGAGATCCTGCTGCAGATCGAGGCGGAGGGGATCCGGTTGCTGGCCGCGTCACGGTCGGCGCGGCTGCTGCACGAGGCCCTGCAGGGAAAGGTGTTCGCTCCGCGGCTCTGAGGTGCCGCCAGCACCTCCCGCGCGTCTGGCGGGCCCCTGGACCTTCCGTCGAGGGGTCTGGCCGGCGCCGGCGCGATGAACGTCACCGGTCAACCGTCCGACCGGCTCACGCGTCGACCCGTAGACTCGATCTGGCAACCCACGGAGAGGACGACGCAAGCGTGAGCCTGCTCGAGACCATCACGAGCCCAGCGCGGCTCAAAGCGCTACCGGCAGACCAGCTGCCTCAGCTTGCCGAAGAGATCCGCTCCTTCCTGGTGACCGAGGTATCGAAGACCGGTGGGCACCTCGGCCCGAACCTCGGCGTCGTCGAGCTCACCCTTGCCCTGCACCGGGTCTTCGACTCTCCGCGCGACGCCATCGTCTTCGACACCGGCCACCAGTCGTACGTGCACAAGCTGCTCACCGGCCGCCAGGACTTCGGCCAGCTGAAGAAGCGGGGTGGCCTGTCGGGCTACCCCAGCCGGGCCGAGTCGAAGCACGACGTCGTCGAGAACTCGCACGCGTCGACCTCGCTGTCGTGGGCTGACGGGATCGCCAAAGGGCGCCGCCTGCGCGGCGAACGCGACCGACACACCGTCGCCGTCATCGGCGACGGTGCCCTGACCGGCGGCATGGCCTGGGAGGCCATCAACAACATCGCGGTCGACCGCACCCTGCCGCTGGTCATCGTCGTGAACGACAACGAGCGGTCGTACGCCCGGACGATCGGCGCCCTCGCCGAGCATCTCGCCACCATGCGCACGACCCGAAGCTACGAGCGCTTCCTCGACTGGGGAAAGCGCTCCCTCGAGCGCACCCCGGTGGTCGGCGGAGCCATGTTCGAGGCGCTGCACGGGGTCAAGAAGGGCCTCAAGGACATCGTGGCGCCGCAGGGGATGTTCGAGGACCTGGGGCTGAAGTACGTCGGGCCCGTCGACGGCCACGACGAGGAGACCCTCGAGAAGGCGCTGCGCCAGGCCAAGGAGTTCGGTGGCCCCGTCATCGTGCACGTCATCACCCAGAAGGGCCGGGGCTACCAGCCCGCCATCGACGACGCCGCCGACCAGTTCCACAGCGTCGGAAAGATCAACCCCGAGACCGGCCTGCCGTTCGAGGTCAGCGGTCGCATCTGGACCGATGAGTTCAACGAGGAGATGGTCGCGGTCGGACGCGACCGGCCGGACGTCGTGGCGATCACTGCGGCCATGATGATCCCGGTGGGGCTCGACGGATTCGCCGCCGCGCACCCCGACCGGGTGTTCGACGTGGGCATCGCCGAACAGCACGCCGTGACCATGGCCTCCGGCCTGGCCTACGCCGGGCTGCACCCGGTCGTCGCCGTCTATGCCACCTTCCTCAACCGGGCCTTCGACCAGCTGCTGATGGACTGCGCCCTCCACCACGCCGGGGTGACCTTCATCCTCGACCGGGCCGGGCTGACCGGCAGCGACGGCGCCTCCCACAACGGCATGTGGGACATGACCCTCACGTCCATCGTCCCGGGCCTGCGCCTGGCCGCCCCTCGCGACGGCGAACAGGTGCGAGCCGCCCTGCGCCAGGCCATCGACGTGTCCGACGGCCCCACCGTCATCCGCTTTCCCAAGGGCGACGTGGCCGACCCGCTGCTGGCCGTACGCCGCCACGGCGAGGTCGACGTGCTCTTCGAGAACAGCGGTGACGACGTCGACCTGCTGATCATCGGGGTCGGTGCCTTCGCCGGGCTGGCCACCGTGGCGGGTGAGAAGATCGCCGCCATGGGTCACCGGGTGCGCGTGGTCGACCCTCGCTGGGTGCTGCCGGTCGGCGACGACGTACTCGCCCTCGCCCGCGCTGCTGACTCCGTGGCCGTCATCGAGGACAACCTCGTCAGCGGAGGCATCGGCGCGGCGGTCGGCCTCGCCCTGCACACCGCCGGCATCACCGCTCCTGTGCACCCGTACGGCATCCCGAAGCAGTTCCTCGAGCACGCGTCGAGGGGTCAGCTGCTCGAGCAGCTGGGGCTGACGGCCGAGCACATCGTGAGCGACCTCGAGCCGCGACTCTGACCGTTCTCCCGTCGAGCCGGACACGAAGGTTGTTCGGGCCGCGGCCGATCAGGTCCACCCCAGGTGAGCCACCTACCATCGGTGGCATGCAGATGAGAGATGCCCGCGATGTCAGCACCGCGCCGATCGCCGCCCTCGGGCTCGTCGGCGGCTACGTGGTGGCCCGGGAGAGCGGCATCCGCCCGCTGGGTGGTGTCGTGCTCGGCGGCGCCGGCCTGTATGCCGGCCGCAGCTGGCTCGCCAAGGCCGGCGTGCCAGGAGCCGCCGGGCTGGCCGCCCTCTACCTCGGCGGCTTCGGGGCCTCGCACGTGCTCGCCAAGAAGATCGGTGCCTGGCCGGCCGTGCTCACGGTCGCGGCCGTGAGCGCCGCCGCCTCGTGGGCCGTAGCCGACCGGCGCTGACCCGGGCGCACCGCCCACGAGAGATCAAGCGTCGGATCAGTCTGCATCCGCTGCTGTGGGAACAACACTGAACGCAGACTGATCCGCCGCTTGATCGGCGTCGCGGGCCGGTCAGATGTCGCGGAAGACCTCGATGGTCGCGCCGAGACGGTTGAGCCGCTCGGCGAGGTCTTCGTAGCCGCGGTTGATCACGTAGACATTACGCAGCACCGATGTTCCTGGAGCGGCGAGCATCGCGAGCAGCACGACGACGGCCGGGCGCAGGGCCGGCGGGCAGACGACTTCGGCAGCCCGCCACTTCGTCGGGCCCTCGACGATGACGCGGTGCGGGTCGAGCAGCTGCACCCGCGCGCCCACCTTGGTCAGCTCGGTCAGGTAGATCGCCCGGTTCTCGTAGACCCAGTCGTGGATCATCGTGCTGCCTTCGGCCACGGCCCCGATGAGCGCGAAGAACGGCAGGTTGTCGATGTTGAGGCCGGGGAACGGCATCGGGTGGATCTTGTCGGTGGGTGCCTCGAGCGGGCCCGCGATGGTGGTCATGTCGACCAGGCGGGTTTTGCCGTTCGCCGACCGGTACTCCTCGGTGAGCTGGTACTTCATGCCCATGCCGTCGAGCGTCGCCAGCTCGATCTCGATGAACTCGATCGGTACCCGTCGGATGGTGATCTCGGAGTCCGTGACGACGGCGGCGGCGATCAGGCTCATCGCCTCGATGGGGTCCTCGCTGGGGGAGTACTCGACGTCGACGTCGATCTCACGTCGGCCGTGCACCGTCAGGGTCGTACTGCCGATGCCTTCGATCTGCACGCCGAGCTTCTCGAGGAAGAAGCACAGGTCTTGCACCATGTAGTTCGGCGAGGCGTTGCGGATGACGGTCGTGCCCTCGTACCGGGCCGCCGCCATGATGACGTTCTCGGTCACCGTGTCGCCGCGCTCGGTCAGCACGATCGGCCGGGTCGGGCCCACCGAGCGGTCGGACCGGGCGTCGTAGAAGCCATGGGTGGCCGTGACCTCGAGACCGAAGGAGCGCAGTGCACTCAGGTGCGGCTCGACCGTGCGGGTGCCGAGGTCACAGCCGCCGGCGTAGGGAAGCTGGAACTCCTCGAGATCGTGCAGCAGCGGGCCGAGGAACATGATCACGGTGCGGGTGCGGCGGGCGGCCTCGACGTCGATGTCGGTGAGGTTGAGCTGCGCCGGGGGAGTGATCTCGAGGTCGTTGCTGTCGGGCAGCCACCGCGTCTTGACGCCGATCGAGGCGAGCACCTCGAGGATGCGGTTGACCTCCTCGATGCGGGCGAGGTTGCGCAGGGTCGTGCGACCGCGGTTGAGCAGCGAGGCGCAGAGCAGAGCGACGGCGGCGTTCTTGGAGGTCTTGACGTCGATCGAACCGCTGAGGCGGGTGCCCCCCACGATGCGCAGGTGCTGAGGGCCCGAGTGCCCCAGCGAGACGAACTCACTGTCGAGCGCGTCGCCGATCTTGGCCAGGGTGTCGAGACTGAGGTTCTGACGGCCCTGCTCGATGCGCGCCACCGCGCTCTGCGAGGTGGCGAGCAGCTCAGCCAGGTCGGTCTGGGTCAGGCCCTTGTGTCGCCGTGCGTCACGAATGAGGCTGCCGATGCGGGTCAGGTAGGACGGAGTCACGCGACCGACCTTAACTCATATATGAGATACCCACGAATCATGGCGCGCCCTTGAGGCCGCAAAGCGGACGAAACCATCGCAGTCGGATGCCGTGCGCTTCGTGCTCTACCCATCTGCCGTCGCGTGCCGGCGCGACTCAGCCGCCCGAGCTGACCGAGCCGACCGAACTGACTGAGCCGACCGAACTGACCGAGCCGACCGAACTGACCGAACTGACCGAACTGACCGTGGGGACGTTGGCCACGCCGTCCGGCAGGAACCGGCTGCCCGTGACTGCCTCGGCCACACCCGTGCGGTCGAGCAGGGGAGTGACTCCGCCGTTCCAGAACGTAAAGCCCGCGCCGGTGATCATGGCCAGGTCGATGTCCATCGCCGCCTGCGCCACTCCTTCGTCGAGCATCCGGCGGGCCTCGTCGGCCAGCACGGTCAGCACCCGTTCGCGAACGGCATCCGCCTTGAGCACGACCGGCTCGGCGGGGGACTCGATCATCTCGGCCACCTCGGGGTCGAGCACCGGGCGGCCCGAGGTGAGGTCGTAGAAGCCCCGTTTGCCGGCGGCCACGATGCGCTGCAGCGTGGGCGAGGCGTAGAAGCGGTCGGGGAAGGCCGAGACCAACGTCTCACCGTTGTGCAGGGCGATGGCCGGCCCGACGAGCCCGATGAGCACGAAGGGCGGCATGGGGGCCAGCCCGGCGAAGGCGCGGTCGACGACCTCGATGGGCGTGCCTTCGTCGAGCATCCGGGCCGCCTCACCCATGAACCGCCCCAGCAGGCGGTTGACGATGAACGACGGCCGGTCGGCGGCCCTGATGCAGGTCTTCTTCAGCGCTTTACCCACGGCGAACGCGGTCGCGAGGGTGGCATCGTCGGTGCGCTCTCCGGGGATGATTTCGAGCAGCGGCATGACGGCGACCGGGTTGAAGAAGTGGAAGCCCACGACGCGTTCCGGGTGGGTGAGCTTCGAGGCCATCTCGGCGATCGACAGGCTCGAGGTGTTCGTCGCGAGCACGCAACCGGGGCCCACCACCTTCTCCACCTCGGCGAACACCTGTTGCTTGACCGCCATCTCCTCGAAGACCGCCTCGATGACGAAGTCGGCGTCGGCGAAGCCGTCCTTGCTCACGTCACCAGTGACCAGGGCCCGGTAGCGGCCCAGCTTGTCGGGGCTCAGCCGGCCCTTGCCGGCGAGCTTGTCGAGCTCGGCGTGAACGTAGCCGACGCCCTTGGCCACGCGCTCGTCGTCGATGTCGGTGAGCAGGACGGGCACCTGAAGACGCTGCACGAACAGCAGGGCCAGCTGGCTGGCCATCAGGCCGGCGCCGACGATGCCGACCTTCGTGACCGGCCGGGCCAGGGTCGGCTCGGGCGCTCCCGCCGGGCGCCTGGCCCGCTTCTGCACCAGGTCGAAGGCGTAGAGGCCGGCGCGCAGCTCGTCGCTCATGAGCAGGTCGGCGAGCACCTCGTTCTCGGCCGCGAAGCCCTGCTCGCGGGTCGCGGTGCGAGCGGCGCCGACCAGGTCGAGCGCGGCGTAGGGGCTCTTCGCCACGCGACCCGTCTTGACGTCGGCCAGGCCTCTGGCCTTCGCGACGGCCGCTGCCCAGCGGGTCTCGTCGCGGTCGACCTCGGGCCGCTCTACTGCAGTGTCTCCGGCCACGACCGAGGCTGCCCACGCGAGCGACTCCTCGAGGAAGTCGGCGGGCTCGAAGAGAGCGTCGGCCAGCCCCAGCCGATGCGCGGCCACGCCGTTCAGCATGCGGTTCTGGCTGAGCGGGTTCTCGATGATGACCGTCAGCGCGTTCTCGACGCCGACGAGGTTGGGCAGCATCCAGCAGCCACCCCAGCCGGGTACGAGCCCGAGAAACACCTCAGGCAGGGCGACCGCGGGAACCCCGCTGCTGATGGTGCGGTAGGACGCCGAGAGCGCGAGCTCGACGCCACCGCCCATGGCGGCCCCGTTCACGAACGCGAAGGTCGGTACGGGGAGGTCGGCGAAGGCGGCGAAGGCGGCGTGGCCGGCGCGGGCGATCTCGAGCGCTTGGTCGCGGTCGGCGAGGTGTGCCACTCCGGTCAGGTCGGCGCCCACAGCGAAGATGAACGGCTTGCCGGTGACGCCCACGGCTGCGATCTCGCCGGCTTCGGCACGGCTGCGAAGGGTGTCGATGGCGCCGGCCAGCTCGGCGATCGATCGAGGTCCGAAGGTGTTCGGCTTCGTGTGGTCGAAGCCGTTGTCGAGGGTGATCAGGGCGAGCGGTCCCGCCCCTCGCGGCAGCACGACGTCGCGCACGTGTGCGTGGGTGACCACCTCGGTGTCGAAGCGGTCGGTCGACACGGTCGACACGGTGGACACGGTGGACTGGGTCGGGCTGCTCACTTGTCGTTCTCCTTCGAGCCGGTGGCGGGAACGCTCGACACGTAGTCGCGGTGGTGGGGGTTCTCCCAGATCACGGCGCCACCCATGCCGATGCCGATGCACATCGCCGTCAGGCCGTAGCGCACGTCGGGGTAGGCCTCGAACTGCCGGGCGAGCTGGGTCATCAGGCGCACTCCCGAGCTGGCGAGCGGGTGGCCGATGGCGATGGCGCCGCCGTACTCGTTGACCCGTGGGTCGTCGTCGGCGATGCCGAAGTGGTCGAGAAAGGCGAGCACCTGTACGGCGAACGCCTCGTTGAGCTCGAACAGCCCGATGTCGCCGATGTCGAGACCGGCCTTGGCCAGGGCCTTCTCGGTGGCCGGCACCGGTCCGACGCCCATCACCTCCGGCTCGACCCCGACGAAGGAGAACGACACCAGCCGCATGCGCACCGGCAGTGCGAGCTCGGCGGCGGCCTCCTCCGACGCGAGCAGGCAGGCCGTGGCCCCGTCGTTGAGACCCGCCGCATTGCCGGCCGTGACGTTGCCGTGCGCCCGGAACGGCGTCTTGAGGACCGTCAGGTCATCGAGGGTCGTGCCCGGGCGGGGTGGCTCGTCGACCGTGGCGAGCCCGAAGCCGAGCTCGTCGTGCGGCGTCGCGACGGCCACGAGGTCGGGCTGGATGTGGCCCTCGGCATAGGCCTTCTCGAGCTTGTTCTGGCTGCCCACCGCGAACGCGTCGGCCCGGGCCTTGGTCAGGTGCGGAAAGCGGTCGTGCAGGTTCTCGGCCGTCTTGCCCATGACGAGGGCGTCGGGGTCGACGATGCGCTCGGCCACGATGCGTGGGTTGGGGTCGACGCCCTGGCCCATCGGGTGCCGGCCCATGTGCTCGACGCCTCCCGCGATCGCGATGTCGTAGGCCCCGAACGCGATCGAGGATGCCGTCGTGGTGACCGCGGTCATGGCGCCCGCACACATCCGGTCGATCGAGTAGCCCGGCGTCGTGTTGGGCAGGCCCGAGAGCAGGGCGGCCGTGCGGCCCAACGTCAGGCCTTGGTCGCCGATCTGGGTCGTGGCGGCGATGGCGACCTCCTCGACACGCTCCTTCGGCAGCTCGGGGTGGCGTCGAAGCAGCTCGCGAATGCACTTGATGACGAGGTCATCGGCCCTGGTCTGGGCGTACATGCCTTTCGCCCCGGCCTTTCCGAACGGCGTACGGATGCCGTCGACGAAGACGACCTCATTGAGCTGACGGGGCACGATGGTCTCCTGGTTCACACGGGGTCAGGGTCGACACCCGGCCGACCTCCATCATCCTACTTCCCGGTAACTTCCCGCCCAAACGGCTCAGTTCGTGACCGCGCTCACCTGGCCAGCCACTGCAACCGTCGAGAGGGCAGTTCGTGCACCTAGCAGCGCAGCGTGACGTCACCGATAAGAGCACGAACTGCCCTCTCGACGTTCAGGTGGGCAGCGGGTTCTCGCGGCAGGCCAGCGCGATGAGCGGGGCCGTGATCGTCGTCTGCCACTGCCGCGCACCCAGGGCGAGCAGCGCCTCTCGTACGTCATCGGTCGAGGGGCTGTCGGGACCGTTCCAGAGGTATCGGCGCAGCAGGTCGGGGGTGAGCAGGTTCTCGACCGGTACGACCAGCTCGCCCGACACGGCGAGCAGCAGCTCGCGGGCGCGAGTCACCCGGGCCGCGGCCACGGGGTCACGGTCGGCCCACGACTTGATGGGCGGCGGCCCGGTCGGGGGCAACGTCAGAGGGGGCAGGTCTGACTCCGGAAGGGCGAGAGCGGTGGCGATGGCGTCGACGAGGTCGTCGTGGTGGCGCCGGATCGACCGTGCCCTCCGGGAGTCGGGCGACGAGAGAGTGGTGGGGGGCCGAGTCGCGCGCTGGTAGGTGATCGCCAGCTCGCTGATGGCGGCGTCGGGCAGGATGCGGCCCGGTGAGGTGTCGCGGTGCTGCGCCAAGCGGTCGCGGGTGAGCCAGAGCTCGCGCACGATCGCCAGCCCCCGCCGACCCCGCACCTGGTGCATACCGGAGGTGCGTCGCCAGGGGTCGACCCGCGGTTCAGGGCCGGTGAAGTCGAGCAGGCTCGCGAACTCCTCCGCGGCCCAGACGCCCTTCCCTTGGGCGTCGAGGTCGTCAGCCACCGCGTCGCGCAGCTCACCCAGCACCTCGACGTCGAGCGCGGCGTACCGCAGCCACGGCTCGGGCAGGGGGCGGGTCGACCAGTCGGCCGCCGAGTGCTCCTTGGCGAGCGACAGGCCGAGGTAGTGCTCGACCATGGCTCCGAGGCCGACGCGGGGGCGGCCGGCGAGGCGACCACCCAGCTCGGTGTCGAAGAGGGCCTTGGGGTGCAGCCCGATCTCGCTCAGGCACGGGAGGTCCTGGGTGGCGGCGTGCAGGATCCACTCTCCGTCGCCGATGGCTTCGCCGAGGGGAGAGAGGTCGGGGCAGGCCATGGGGTCGATGAGCCAGCTGCCCGAGCCTCGACGCCGAAGCTGCACGAGGTAGGCCCGCTGCCCGTACCGGTACCCGGAAGCTCGCTCGGCGTCGATGCTCACCGGGCCGGTGCCCGACGCGATCGCCTCGGCCGCGCGCATGAGATCACGCTCTGTCGAGGTGACCTCAGGAACTCCGTCGCGGGGTGCGGTCAGCGGGGTGAGCTCGGGCGGGGCGGCTTCGGGCGGGGTGGCATCGTCCGGGTCATTCGTGGGCGCCGACGCTGTCACCGGCGCTGCCCGGGAAGCGGAACGACCCCATCGGGCAGCGGGGGGATGCCGGCCACCGTGCAGAGCATGTCGCCCCACGCGCGCAGATGGTCGGCGACCGAGCCACCATCGGGCGTCCACGACGCGCGAATCTCCATCTCGACGCTCAGCTCTCGATCGGCCAGCCCGGCGAAGCTCTCGCTGACCACCCGGGTGACGGTGCCGGCCTCGGCCGTCCATCCCAGTCCACGGTCGGTGAGCGAGTCGGTCAACCATGACCAGCCGACCGCGCCGAGCATCGGGTCGGCGCCCAGCTCGGGTTCGAGCTCGGCCCGGGCGAAGGTGACTATGCGCCACGATCCGTCCCACGTCTCGGGTGCCGCCGGATCATGGAGCAGCACGAAGCGACCCGTCGCCAGGTCTTCCTCGGGATCGGTGGGGTCGATGACGTCAGCCGTCAGGGCCGCGGCGTACGGCGCGATGCGGGTCGGGGCGGGCACCTCTGTCAGGCGGATCTCCGCCCGCATCCGAACGTCACGCAACGACGACAGCGCTCTGGCGAACACTGCGCCGTGGTGGCCCGGCAACGTTCTGGTGTGCACTTACTGACGATAAGCCGGTTGGCGCCCATCTGTCCTCAGGGCGCGCCGACCAGTCATGGCGGGTCGGCCTGGCCCCCCGTGGCACGATTGACCGGTGCCGACCCCGACCCCGCCCTCCGCCGACACCACCGCAATCACTGCCAACCTCACTGCCGATGCCGGCTCCACCCGA
>JAKDLG010000143.1 GCA_030452985.1 Humibacillus sp. | reverse complement strand
AGCTGCACGCGGGCGGCATCGCCGTCGACCTCGCGACAGCCACGTCCACCCCTCCCCCGTGGCTCTCCGCTGCCCACCCCGAGATCCTGCCCGTCGACGTGCTGGGGCACACCCTCTGGCCCGGGAGCCGCCAGGCCTGGTGCCCCACCTCACCCGTCTTCCACGACTACGCCCTGGCGCTGACCCGTCAGCTGGCCACCCGCTACCACGAGCATCCCGCCCTGGCGATGTGGCACGTCTCCAACGAGTACGCCTGCCACAACCTGCCCTGCTACTGCGACGAGTGCGCACGGCACTTCCGCTCGTGGCTGCGCCGGCGCTACGAGACCCTGGAGCGGCTCAACGACGCGTGGGGAACCGCGTTCTGGAGCCAGCGCTACACCGACTGGGAGCAGATCCTGCCGACCCGGCACTCCACCACGTTCAACAACCCCACCCAGGTTCTCGACTACAAGCGGTTCTCCTCCGACGCCCTGCTCAACTTCATGCGTGCCGAGCGCGCGGTGCTCGACGAGCTGTCACCCGGCGTACCGGTCACGACCAACTTCATGACGCTCGACCACTTCCGCCACCTCGACTACAACGCGTGGACCCCCACCGTCGACATTGTCAGCACTGACCACTACATCGTCGACACGCTCGAGCACCCACGCTCCGAGCTCGCGTTCAGCGGCGACGTGACCCGGGCGCTCGCGGGTGGAGCCCCGTAGATGCTCATGGAGCATTCGACCAGTGCCGTCAACTGGCAGCCCACCAACCACGCCAAGGCACCCGGGCAGACCATCCGCGACGCGCTCGCCCACGTGGCCCGAGGAGCCGACGCCATCGCCTGGTTCCAGTGGCGACAGTCGCGGGCCGGCTCCGAGAAGTTCCACAGTGCCGTCGTTCCGCACGCCGGCCCCGACAGTGCACGGTTCCGAGAGGTCGAGCAGCTCGGACGCATCGCCGGCCGCCTCGGCGAGCTGGTGGGCAGCCGGGTGGAGGCCCGGGTCGCGATCCTGCACGACTACCAGGCGATCTGGGCCTCGGAAGGCCCGTGCCTGCCGTCGTCCGAGCTCGATGCGCTCGAAGCCGCCCGCACCATCCACCGCCTGCTGCACGACCGCGGGGTGACCGCCGACGTCGTCCACCCGAGCGCCGACCTCTCCGCCTACGGGGTCGTCGTCGTGCCGCAGCTCTACCTCGTCACCGACGAGCACGCGGATGCCGTGTCGGCCGCCGCCGACGCCGGGGCCCAGGTGCTGGTCACCTACTTCTCGGGCATCAGCGACGAGCACGACCACGTTCGGCTCGGTGGTTACCCCGGCGCCTTCCGCGACCTGCTGGGGGTGCGCGTCGAGGAGTTCTTTCCACTCGGCCCAGGCGAGACGGTGGCCCTCACCGACGGCACCGGGGGCTGGTGGAGCGAGGATGTACAGGTGACCGATGCCACCGTCGTGGAGTCGTACGCCGCCGGCCCTCTTGCCGGACGGCCGGCGGTGACCCGGCGAGACGTCGGCACCGGATCTGCCTGGTACGTCAGCACCCTCCCCGACGACGACCGCCTCGGCCGGCTGCTCGACACGCTCCTCACCGCTGCCGCTGTCGAGCCGACCGTGGCCGACCTGCCGGTCGGCGTCGAGGCCACCCGGCGCAGCAGCACCGACGGCTCCTGGCTCTTCCTGCTGAACCACACGCATACCGCCCAGACCGTGGCGGCGTCGGGTCATGACCTGGTGGCCGACATCCCGGCCGAAGGGTCGGTCGAGCTCGCACCGGGCGCGGTCGCCGTGATCAGGGAGACCTGAGATGCTCGCCAGCCAACGCCGATCGGTCATCCTCGAGCTGCTCGAGGAGGCCGGCGCCGTCAAGGTGTCCGACCTCGTGGATCGACTCGGGGTCTCCGACATGACGATCCGCCGCGACATCGACCGACTCTCGGGCGACGGGCTCGTCGAGCGCGTTCACGGTGGCGCGCTCGCGGTCGACGGTGAGCGCAGCAGCGACGAGCCGGGTTTCTCGGCCAAGTCGCTGCTGCAACGCGTACAGAAGCAGGCCATCGCCCGGGCCGCGGCCGCCCGGGTGGAACCCGGCAGCACCATCGGCATCTCCGCCGGCACCACCACCTTCGAGCTGGCCCGGCTCGTGGCAGAGATACCCCGGCTGACCGTGGTGACCAACTCCATGCCCGTGGCCCAGCTGCTCCACGAGTCGGGGGCCTCCGGCCAGACCGTCGTGCTCACCGGTGGCATCCGCACCCCGTCGGACGCGCTCGTGGGCCCCGTGGCCGTCTCGTCGCTGCGTTCGCTGCACGTTGACATCCTCTTTCTCGGCGCCCACGGTTACGAGGCCCGCGCCGGGCTCACCACCCCGAACCTGGTGGAGTCCGAGACCAACCGCGCGCTCGTGTCGGCGGCGCGCCGCGTGTGCGTGCTCGCTGACTCGAGCAAGTGGGGCATCGTCGGGCTCAGCACGTTCGCCGAGCTGCGCGAGGTCGACGTCTTCGTCACCGACACCGGCCTGTCCGAACGTGGTCGGGCCACCCTCTCCGAGATTGTGGGCACGCTGGAGCTGGCCCGCCCGTAGGGTGCCGTTCATGAGAGTGACGACGCCGCCGCTCACTCGGGCCGTACGCCGCGGCTACGGGCTCGGGTCGGTCGCGACCGGAGCCTTCGGCACCGTGCCGGGCCTGCTGCTGCTTCCGTACCTGACCGACCATCTGGGGGTGACCGCGGCCGTCGCGGGAGTCATCGTCTTCCTGCCCAAGGCCTGGGACGTCATCCTCAACCCGATCGCCGGCCGGGTCAGCGACCGGTCCGAGCACCCGGACGGCAAGCGGCGCCCCTTCCTCATCCGGGCCGGGCTGCTCCTGGCGGCGGCCTTCGCGCTGCTCTTCCTCGGCCCGGCCACCCCGATGTGGGTCGGCGCCGCCTGGGTCGCGGTGGCCTACCTCGCCTGCGCGACCGCCTACGCGTTCTTCCAGGTCCCCTACGTGGCGATGCCCGCCGAGATCACCGACGACTACGACGAGCGCACCCGCCTGATGACCTGGCGGGTGGCCATCCTCGCTCTCGCGATCCTTGTCAGCGGCGGCGCCTCACCGGCTATCCGGGACGCTCTCGGACCCGAGTGGGGCTACCGCGGTGTCGGCTTCTTCGTCGCCGCGATGATCGCGCTCGGGGCGTGGGGAGCCTGGCGCGGCACTCGGCTCGCGCCGGTGCGGCAGGTCGTCGTGACCAGTACGACCTTCGCCGACCAGCTTCGCGTCATCCGCTCGGACCGGCCCTTCCGCCTGCTGCTGACGACCTTCATTCTGCAGGCTCTCGCCACCGGGGCCATGCTCGCCGGTGTCGACTACGTGGCCCGCTGGATCATCGGTACCCCGCTCTCGGCCACGCTGCTGTTCGCCTGCTTCGTGGCTCCGGCCCTCGTCGTGACTCCGCTCTGGCAGCGCTACGGCACCGCCCACGGCAAGAAGCGCGGCTATCTGTTCGCCTCGTTCCTGCTCGGCGGCGGCGCCCTCGTCCTGGTGGCGCTCCGCGCCATGCCGACCCCGGCCATCTACGCGGCGGTCGCCGTCGTGGGGATCGGGTACGCGGGCGGTCAGATGTTTCCGATGGCCATGCTCCCCGACGTCGCGAGCCGCACGAGTGACGCGCAGACCCGGGTCGGTCTCTACACCGGCGTCTGGACGGCCGGCGAGACGCTCGGGCTGTCTTTCGGGCCGGCCGTGTACGCAGCCATGCTCGCACTCGGCGGCTACGTGTCCTCAAGTGAGGGTTCCACTGTCACCCAGGGCAGTTCGGCCCTGACCGCCATCGCCCTCGGCTTCTCACTCGTGCCGGCGGCGCTCATCGCCCTCTCGCTGATCAGCCTTCGCGGCTACGCCCTGACCGGGCCCAGCGTCGCACCGACCACGCCTGCACCGCCCCCTGAGAGGCAGGACCCATGACGAGCACCGAGCCAGGCCTGAGCACCGACGAGATCCGGGTGGCCCTGCAGGCCCTACGGGCCAAAGACCTCCCGACCCACGGTGGGCGCACCCTCGCCTACGTCTACGACTCCGGGCTCGAGAGTGCCGACGCCATCGGGCGCGAGGCCCTGGCCGCCTTCTCGTCGACCAACGGCCTCGACCCGACCGCGTTCCCGTCGCTGCTGCAGATGGAGAACGACCTCGTCACCATCGCCGGCGGCCTCGTCGACGCGCCGACCGGATTCGCCGGGGTGGCTACCTCCGGAGGCACCGAGTCGATCCTGCTCGCGGTGCTGGCCGCCCGCGACTCACGACCCGACATCAACGCGCCTCGAATGGTGCTCCCGAGCACCGCCCACGCCGCCTTCCGCAAGGCGGCCCACTACTTCGGCGTCGACGCGACCACCGTCGCGGTCGACCCGCAGACCAAGCGAGCCGTACCCGAAGCGATGGCCGCAGCGATCGATGACCGCACCGTGCTCGTCGTCGCTTCGGCCCCCTCCTACGCCCATGGGGTCATCGACCCGGTCGAGCCGATCGCTGCTGCCGCCGCAGCAGCCGGGGTGCGCTGCCACGTCGACGCCTGCATCGGCGGTTGGGTGCTGCCCTACCTGCGGGCCACCGAGCCTGACCTGGCGGCCTGGACGTTCGCCTGTGACGGGGTCACGAGCATCTCGCTCGACCTGCACAAGTATGCCTACACCCCCAAGGGCGTCTCAATGCTGCTGCACGCCTCTGCCGAGCTGCGCCGCACCCACCTGTTCGCCTCCGCCGCGTGGCCCGGCTACACGATGCTCAACACCACCACGCAGTCGACCAAGTCGGGTGGCCCGCTCGCCGCCGCCTGGGCCGTCGTGCACCACATCGGCACCGACCGCTACGGCGAGCTGGCCCGCACCGCGCGCACGGCCACCCTCGCGCTCGCGACCGCGGTGAGCGGCATCCCCGGCCTCTCCCTTGCGGCTGGGCCGGATTCGACGCTGCTGTCGCTCATGACGGACGACTCGTGCGACGTCTTCACCATCACCGACGAGATGCTCGCCCGAGGCTGGTTCGTGCAACCGCAGCTGCGCTTCGCGGACCTGCCGGCCACGGTGCATCTGACCTTCAGCGCGGCCACGGCCCGCTCCTCCGACCAGATCGCCAATGATCTGGCCGACGCCACCGCCGCCGCCCGCGCGACCGGCCCGGCCACCGCCCCCCCGAGCTGGTCGCCGCCGCCGGCAGCATCGACCCGTCGACCCTCGACGAGGCCACGTTCAACCAGCTTCTCGGCATGGCGGGCCTGGCGAGCGCCGGCGGACAGCTGTCGCTCCCGGAGCGGATGGCGCCGGTCAACGCCCTGCTCGACGCGCTCCCGTCCCGGCTGCGCGAGGCCCTGCTCATCGGCTTCATCGACCGGCTGGCCCGACCGAGCCGTACCTGACCAGCCGGGAACGTCGACCGCCTCAGGGCCGGGTGGACGCGCGCATGGCCATCAGCTCGGCGCCCAGGCGGTCGATGACCGCGTGCAGCGCCTTGACCGGGCGGACCAGCACGGTGAAGTCGACGATCTGGCCGTCCGCGTTCCAGGTGATGATGTCGACCCCGTGCACGTCGAAGTCGCCCACGGTGGTGCGGAACTGCAGTACCGCAGAGTCGTCGGCCAGCCACTCCCGTTCGTAGACCAGCCCCGGGCCGAGCACCCGGAAGGCCGCGGTGAGGTAAGCCACCGTGGTGTCGCGGCCCTCCTGCGGGGTGTGCACGGCGGGGCTGCGGAACACCGCGTCCTCGGCGATCAGGGCGGGTAGCCCAACCGGGTCGCGGCTCTCGACGACCTCGTGCCAACGGTTCAGGGCTGCAGCGGCATCCATGCTGGTCATGCTGTCACGTCGGAGGGCGGGACAGCAGACGCCGTGCGGCGGTGACGGCTGAGGGCGGGCACCGACCCGGCGCCCGCCCTCTGAGGTACGTTCTCGATCACGCGGGGAGGATGAGTCCCGCCGTCGCGCGGGCGCGCTCGAGACGCGAAGCCACGTCGGGCCAGTTGATGAGGTTCCACCAGGCCTTGACGTAGTCACCCTTGACGTTCTCGTACTGGAGGTAGAACGCGTGCTCCCACATGTCGAGCTGCAGGATCGGGATCTGGCCGACCGGCACGTTCCCCTGCTGGTCGAACAGCTGCATGATGTTGAGGCGCGCACCCACGGTGTCCCACGCGAGGATCGACCAGCCGGAGCCCTGGATGGCGTTGGCGTTGGCGTTGAAGTGCGCCTGGAACTTGTCGAAGCCACCGAAGAACTCGGTGATGGCCGCGGCCACCTCGCCCTCGGGCCGGCCGCCCCCGTCGGGGCTCATGTTCTGCCAGAAGACGGAGTGGTTGGTGTGACCACCGAGGTGGAACGCGAGGTTCTTCTCCACTCCGTTGAGGGCGGCGTAGTCACCTGACTCGCGCAGCTCCTCGAGCTTGGCGACAGCGGCGTTGGCGCCGTCGACGTACGCCTTGTGGTGCTTGCTGTGATGCAGCTCCATGATGCGAGCGCTGATGTGCGGCTCGAGGGCTGCGTAGTCGTAGGGAAGTTCGGGCAGCGTGTAGGCCACGTGTCATTCCTTTCATCGGGAGTTATCCGGCTTCTGCCACTCTATGCCGGTCCATCGCCGGCCCGGCAAGGTGTCCGGGGCATCGACTGCCCCGGGTCCGCCGCTGCTGCCGCCTGCCGGCCTGGTCATCACCTACCCGGGCGCTCGGTTCGGGGAACCTCGGGTGGCGGTTCGTTCCGGAGGTCGGAGACGGTCGGCGATGGCGTCGCTGTAGCGGGCGAGCACGGGGCCAAAGACGGCCAGCACCAGCACGTAGGCGGTCGCGAGTGGCTTCACGGTCTCGTGACCGGCAGCGGCGGCCAGACCAGCGATGACGATGGAGAACTCACCGCGAGCGACGAGGGCGGTGCCGGCGCGCAGGCGACCCTTGAAGGCGGCCCCGTCGCGCCCGGCGGCGTACCAGCCGGTGGCCACCTTCGTCGATGCGGTCACCACCGCCAGGGCCAGGGCCACCGGCAGCATGGGCACGACCTCGTGCACGTCGGCGGTCAGGCCGAAGCCGATGAAGAAGACCGCGGCGAACAGGTCGCGCAACGGCTCGAGCAGGCGACGGGCCCGCTCAGCGACCTCCGTGGGCACCGCGATGCCGACGAGAAAGGCACCGACCGCCGCACTGGCGCCGAGCCCCTCGGTGATGCCGGCGACGAGCAGGGTCAGCCCGAGCAGCAGGAAGAGCGACTCCTCATCCGATCGGGCGGCGAGCAGGGACTCGATGCGCGACCCGGCGCGGCTGGCAGCCAGCAGGGCCAGAGTCACCGCCCCGACCGCGAGTGCGACGCCCGCGAGGGCCTGCAGGGGCCCGCCGCCGGCGAGCATCACGATGAGGATCGGCAGGAAGAGCGCCATGGCGATGTCCTCCAGCACGAGCACCGATAGAACCGACGGGGTCTCGCGGTTGCCCAGTCGACCGAAGTCGGAGAGCAGCCGGGCGATCATCCCTGACGACGAGATCCAGGTGACTCCGCCGAGCGACACCGCCGCCACGACCGGCAGACCGAGCAGCAGCCCCGCGGCGAGCCCCGGGGTGAAGTTGAGCACCAGGTCGACCACGCCTGAGGATCGGTGCCGTCGAAGGCTCTGAACCAGCTCGTCGGCCGTGAACTCGAGGCCCAGCAACAGCAGCAGCAGCAGCACGCCGATCTGCGAACCGACCTCGATGAAGGAGGCAGACGCGCGCACCGGGGCCAGTCCCCCCGTGCCGAAGGCCAGACCGGCGAGCAGGAACAGCGGGATCGGCGAGAGACCGAACCGGCGACCGAGCCACGTGAGCACCGACAGGCCACTGACGATGAGCCCCAGCTCGACGAACAGCAGCGCGAGGTCGTTCATGGCTCAGCCGAGCCCGCCCAGCGCCTGCACGGTCGGGGTCCACCCGTGCTCGATCAGCGCGGCGAGCTGCTCCAGGCCACTGCTCGACCCGATGGCCACGATGGTGTCAGCC
This sequence comes from Humibacillus sp., assembly GCA_030452985.1. GTDB lineage: Bacteria > Actinomycetota > Actinomycetes > Actinomycetales > Dermatophilaceae > DSM-29435. The sequence continues at coordinate 4,897 of JAKDLG010000143.1, read as the reverse complement.
GCGTGGAGCGCGTGCTCGGGTCCGGGAGCGGGGACGACGTCGTCGCCTCGCACGATCGCCACGATCGAGCAGCTCGTGCGGGTGCGCGCCCGGGTGTCGCCGAGGGTGCGGCCGTCGTAGGGGCTGCCGGGGGCGATGGCGAGGCGGGCCGACTCGAGGCCGGGCACCTCCCGGGAGAGGTCGGCGAAGCGCTGGGTCACCCGCGCGGCGCCGAGCAGCTCGGCGAGGGCGTGGGCCTCGTCGGCTCGCAGGTCGATCTGGTCGGTGACGACGTCGGGGTCATCGAGACGGTAGGCGCCGAGCTGGGCGTCGCCCTCACGGTGCGCGATGACCACCAGCACCCGGCCCGAGCGCATGCGCATCTCATAGCGGATGCCGACACCGGGTAGCAGGGTCTCCTCGATCTCCATCCGGCGATCCTGCCATCCCGGCTCTCCCGCCGCTGCCAACCCCGACGTGGAGCCCGAATGTCAATGCTGGCTGGTGTTAGAGTTTGAGCTGTGAAGAACATCAGCCACGAAGGCCTCGACGCATTGCCGCAGCTGAGCAACCTGGTCGACCCGGTGCGGCGTCGGCTGTACGAGTACGTCGCTGCGCAGCGCGGCCCGGTCACGCGCGAAGCTGCGGCCGAGGCCACCGGCATCACCCGAACCCTGGCCGCCTACCACCTCGACAAGCTGACCGACGCCGGGCTGATCGAGGCCGGCTACGCCCGACCGCCCGGACGCAAGGGCGGCCCCGGGGCCGGGCGACCGGCCAAGCACTACAGCCGCGCCGGCCGAGAGCTCGCGGTCACGCTCCCCGCCCGCAGCTACCTGATGATGGCCGACCTGCTCGCGGCGGCCGTCGAGGCGGACCCCTCGGGGGCGGTCCGTACCGTCGCGACCCGGCACGCCCACGAGACCGGTCGCTCCGCCGCCGCGAAGGCCGAGGGAGACCTCGAGGTGGCCCTGCGCGACCTCGGTTACGAGCCGACCCACACGCAGGGCGGTGACATCGAGATGCTCAACTGCCCCTTCCACCAGCTCTCGCAGGCCCACACCGACCTTGTCTGCAACCTCAACCTCGATCTCATCGACGGCCTGCTCGAAGGCGCCGGGGAACCCACGGGCCGGGCCGAACTGGCCCCTCAGGAGGGTCGCTGCTGCGTCGTCATCCATCCCGTGGCCACCCCCTGACGGGGCCCGCCCGGGCTGACCCCGAGGGGAACCGCGGATCAGTCCATTCCCAGGAGGTCGCGTACGTCATCGGCGCTGATCGCCCCCGACAGGGCGCCACCCTCGTCGACGACTCGCTGGAACAGGTCACGCTTACGCTCCTGGAGCGCCACCACCTTCTCCTCGATGGTGTCGGCCGAGACGAGACGGTAGACGGTGACCGGGCGCTGCTGCCCGATGCGGTGGGCCCGGTCGATCGCCTGGGCCTCGGCGGCCGGGTTCCACCACGGGTCGAGCACGAACACGTAGTCGGCCTCGGTGAGGGTCAGGCCGAAACCACCGGCTTTGAGACTGATCAGGAAGGCCGCGGCTGCTCCGTCACGGAAGCCGCGGATGACCTCCTGACGGTTCGTCGTCGCGCCATCGAGGTAGCAGGTGCGCAGGCCGGCCTCCGAGAGGGCCTGCTCGACGATGCGCAGAAAGCCGGTGAACTGGCTGAAGACCAGGGCGCGATGGCCCTCGGAAGCGAGCTCGCGCAGCTGGTCGACGAGCAGCTCGACCTTCGCGGCGGTGGCCCGGCCGGCGTAGGCCGGATCGACGAGGGCAGGGTCGAGCGCGAGCTGACGCAGCCGGGTCAGGGCGGCGAGGATGGCGACCCGGTTCGACTCGGGGTTTTCGAGCAGACCGAGCACTCGCTGCCGCTCCCGCTGGAGGTGCTGGTCGTAGAGATGCCGATGCACGGGGTGCGGCTCGACGGGCACCACCTGAACCTGCTTCGGAGGCAGGTCGAGCGCGACCTGTTCCTTGGTGCGGCGCAGCATCAGCGGGCGGATGCGTCGGCGCAGCAGGTCGAGCAGCTCGGGCCGCTGCCCCGACTCGATCGGCTTGCGATAGTTCTTGGTGAAGACATCCGGGCGAGGGTAGAGCCCGGGCGCCGTGAGCGAGAGCAGCGACCAGAGGTCCATCAGCGAGTTCTCGAGCGGGGTGCCGGTGACGGCGATGGTGAACGGGGCGCCGAGCTTGCGGGCGGCCACGTGCGTCTTGGCCTGCCGGTTCTTGACGAACTGTGCCTCGTCGAGCACCACGCCCGACCACCGGATGTCGTGGAAGGTCGCGTCGTCGAGCCGCAGCACCGCGTAGGAGGTGATGACGACCTCCGCCGCACTCTCGGCAACCAGCTCGGTCAGCGTGGTGCCCCGCTTGCGTGCGGTGGCGGTGACGGCGACGACCCGCAGGTGCGGGGCGAACGTCTCGAACTCGCCCAGCCAGGTGCCGACCACGCTCGTGGGCGCCACCACCAGCACCGGCCCGACCGCACCACCGACATCGCCACCGACATCGCTACCGAGCTCGCCCCGGTCGTGCGCCCGGCAGAGCATGGCGATGACCTGCAGCGTCTTGCCCAGCCCCATGTCGTCGGCGAGGATGCCGCCGAGCCGGGCGTCCCAGAGCCGTGAGAGCCAGCGATAACCGTCGACCTGGTAGGGCCGCAGCGTGGCCCGCAGGTCGGTGGGCACCGGGATCAGTGGGCGGGCCACCAGGTCGGATGCCGGTTCGGATACGGGGTCGGATGACGGGTCGACCGACGCCAAGGCCTCGACGTTGCGGGCCCAACGAGCACTCTGCTCGTCGACCACTCCGAGCGCCACCAGCTCGTCCCAGAAGTCGACGTGATGGGCGCTGAGCCGCAGCGCGCCCGACTCGGGATCGGCGATCTCGCGGGCCTCGTCGATGAGCGAGCGCAGCCGCAACAGCTCGGGCCGGTCGAGACGGAACCATGAGCCCGACTCGAGCAGCATGATCTCGTCGCCCCGGGTGAGGGCGGCGAACAGCGGCTCGAACGGCACCTCCTCGTCGGCCACCTCGACCGACACGTGCAGGTCGAACCAGTCAGACCGGTCGCCGTCACGCGGATCCGGTCTGCGGCTGCCGGTCACCGAGCCCGTTGCGTCGAGGCCTTCGGGGGGATCGGGCTCGACGTGGGGGTCGAGAGCTCCGAGACGGATGACGGGCGCCATGGTCACCTCGTCGTACGCAGGCAGCACACCGTCGAACTCGACGGTCACGTGTTCGTCGTCTTCGAGCAGGGGCAAGAGGTCGGCGACGAAGCGGGCCGCGTGAATGCCGGTCAGCACGACTCTCGGCACGAGGTAGAGGGACCCGGCCCCGTTGGCCCGGGTGGCGCCCGGAACACTCAGCACGGAGGTCGCGGCCGCGAGAACCCCCGCCTCTGCGACCCGGTCCCGTGAGCCGCCGCCGAACCGCTCGGTGCCGAACGACCTCAGCACGCCGTCGTAGGCGGCGCCGAAGTCGAGGCGCACCTCACCCGGCACGTCAGCGGTGACGCGCACGTGAACCGTGACGGTCGGACCCTGCAGGTCGGCGTCGTTCTCACCCGGTAGCGGCGCGGGCAAGGGCACCTCGCTGCGCAGGCGCACCCTCTCGCGCAGGCCCGGAACCGTCGTGCGCAGGAACGATGCCCGTTCGGCAGCGGGTACGCGTAGCCCGGCCAAGGCTTGCGCCAGGCCTCCGGCGTCGAGGCCCAGGTGCTGCTCGAGGGGCACGAACGTGAGCGAGCCGTCGTCTCCCCCGATCGCCACCGCGTGCACGGGGTCACCGAGGGCGGTCAGCTCGCCGGGAGCTGGATCGGCGACGGAGTCGGGCAGACCCTCGACCGCGACGCGCAGCAGCAGGTCGCCAGACTCGTCGTCGGCCCGGAGTACCGAGAGCACCAGCCGGGCGCTCTCGTCGGCCACGACGACCGGCCCCGACACGCCCTGGCCCGGCATGATCTCGATGCCCAGCTCACGGGCCTCACGCAGCAGCGGCCACACCTGGGCCGACGCGTCGAGGGCCAGCGGCGGCGAGGTGCTGAAGTAGGTGGTGGCGCCGGCGCTCTGCCTGGCCGCATCGCGCAGGCGGGTCAGCACGCGCTCGTGCTCGGGCAGGAACCGGATGCCGGTGCGCCACTGCGGCAGCGCCTCCTGCCACGACAGGCTCTTGTGCCAGGTGCCGACCCGGGTACGACGGGTCGGGCGCAGCCCGTAGCCGAGGTCGGCCTCGCTGCCCCAGGCGGCCGACGACCGGTAGAGGATGTCGACGAACAGACCCGCCGGCATGAGATCGCCGCGCGGTTCGGGCCGCACCGGCTCGACCGTCTTCGGCCCCTCCGGCGGCCACACGTGGCCGAGCACGTCAGACCAGTGCGCCAGTGGCGCGGCCTTGACGGGTACCAGCCCCACCGCACCTGACTCGCCCGGCTCGCCCTCCCCCACCGGGACGCCGTTCGCGACGTCGCGCGCAGTCAGCAGCAGCGCGACGGCATGCTTGCAGTCCATCCCCACCGGGCAGCTGCACCGGGCCCACCAGTCGACGCCGCGCGCCCGACGCTCGGGGCTCGACTCGACGATGACCTGGTAGGTGTCAGAACGAGACCCCGACACGGTGCCCAGCAGCATCCCGCCCTCGGGCCGCGTGGCCAGGGAGCGGACCCGACGTTGCGCGGCATACTCCTGGCCGCGTTCAAAGGTGCGCGAGCCGACCTGCTCCTCGATGGAATCGTCGCGCAGGTCGCCCACCCAGCTCGCTCGGCCCACGCTCCACGCCATCACCCGACTCTAGGCGCGAGCGGTGACAGCGCGAACCGCCTTCCACAGGCTCTTTTCTGCACTCGGACCAATTGAGACCCGTGGCGCTAGTCACCTGGGCGTAGTCGCGGGCTGAAGGGTAAGCAGGCGCTT
>JAKDLG010000024.1 GCA_030452985.1 Humibacillus sp. | reverse complement strand
GCTTCGACAGCACCCGGTTGGGGTTGAGCAGCAGGTAGCGCAGCAGCTTGAACTCGGTCGGCGAGAGGTCGATGACCCGCCGGCCGCGGCGCACCTCGTGCGAGTCCTCGTTGAGCTCGAGGTCGAGGAAACGCAGCACGGCTCCGTCGTCGATGGCGCCCCGGGTGCGGCGCAGCACCGCCCGGATGCGGGCGATGACCTCTTCCAGGCTGAACGGCTTCGTCACGTAGTCGTCGCCCCCGACCGTGAGGCCCTGGATCTTGTCGCCGGTCGCGTCGCGCGCCGTCACGAAGACGATCGGTTGCTGTCGACCTCGGTCGCGAAGCCGGCGGGTCACCTCGAAGCCGTCGACGTCGGGCAGCATCACGTCGAGCACGACGAGGTCGGGCTCGGAGATCTCTGCCATCGCCAGGGCCGAGGCGCCGTCGCCCGCCGTCTCGACCTCGAAACCGGCGAACCGGAGGGAGGTCGCGAGCAGTTCGCGGATGTTGGGCTCGTCCTCGACGACAAGCAGCTTTGCCTCTGGCGTCTGGGTCTCCACGTGGATGAGTCTCGGCGTGTTGGCTGGGAGTTCCCTGAGTATCCCCCGCAACCTGCCTCCACGCCAGAGGACGACCTGCCGAGCGCTCGATCACGGCCGGTTCAGCGCTTGCGGGCCTTGTCGAGAACCTTCTGGAAGTCGCGCTTGCACATCGACTCGCACTCCTGCTTGCCGAGTCGGTGGAGCACCACGGGGCACTTGATGCACCGAGTGCTCTTCTTGCAGCACTTGGCCTTCGGCTTGATCTTCGCGATCTTCTTCGCCGTGAGGTCCTTGGCCTTGAGCTTGCTCACGACGACGATGCTAATTAGGCAAGGCTTCACTCACCTAATGCGGGCGGGAACGACGGCCTGGTCGGGTGCTACAGGTCGTCGGCGTCGACGATCCTGTAGGAGTAGCCCTGCTCGGCCAGGAAGCGCTGACGGTGAGCGGCGAAGTCGGCGTCGACGGTGTCGCGGCTGACGATCGTGTAGAAGTGCGCGGTGCGCCCGTCGCCCTTGGGCCGCAGCACCCGGCCGAGGCGTTGGGCCTCCTCCTGGCGTGACCCGAAGGTGCCCGACACCTGGATCGCGACGCTCGCCTCGGGCAGGTCGATGGAGAAGTTCGCCACCTTGCTGACGACCAGCGTGCTGACCTCGCCGGTGCGGAAGGCGTCGTAAAGTCGCTGCCGTTCCTTGACCGGCGTCTCCCCGGTGATCACGTCGGCCTCCAGCAGCTCGGCGAGCTCGTGCAGCTGGTCGAGGTACTGCCCGATCACGAGCGTCGGCTCGCCTCGGTGCCGCTCGACCAGCTGTTGCACCACGGGCAGCTTCGCGTCGGAGCAGCTCGCCAGGCGGTAGCGGTCTTCCGGCTCGGCGGTGGCATACGTCATCCGTTGACCGCCGGGCAGGCTCACGCGCACCTCGACGCAGTCGGCGGGTGCGATGTAGCCCTGGGCCTCGATGTCCTTCCACGGAGCGTCGAACCGCTTCGGCCCGATGAGGCTGAAGACATCGGCCTCGTGCCCGTCCTCACGCACGAGGGTGGCGGTCAGACCGAGACGTCGGCGGGCCTGCAGGTCGGCCGTCATCCGGAAGATGGGGGCCGGCAGCAGGTGCACCTCGTCGTAGACGATCAGGCCCCAGTCCTTGGCGTCGAGCAGCCCCAGGTGGGTGTAGACGCCCTTGCGCCTCGTCGTCAGCACCTGGTAGGTGGCGATGGTCACCGGGCGGATCTCCTTGCGGGCCCCCGAGTACTCGCCGATCTCGTCGTCGGTGAGCGAGGTGCGGCGCAGCAGCTCGTCGCGCCACTGCCGCGCGCTCACCGTGTTGGTGACCAGGATCAGCGTCGTCGCCTTGGCGGCCGCCATCGCGCCGGCGCCGACGAGGGTCTTGCCCGCCCCGCAGGGCAGCACCACGACACCGGAACCGCCGTGCCAGAACCCGTCGACGGCCTGCTGCTGGTAGGGCCGCAGGTGCCAGTCGGCCAGGTTGAGCTCGATCGGGTGGGCCTCACCGTCGACGTACCCGGCCAGGTCTTCGGCCGGCCAGCCGACCTTGAGCAGCTCCTGCTTGAGGCTGCCGCGTTCGCTCGGGTGCACGACGACCGCGAGGTCGTCGATACGCTCGCCGGTCAGCGGTTTGATCTTCTTGTGCCGCAGCACCTCCTCGAGCACCGGGCGATCGGTGGTGCGCAGAACCAGCTGAGTGCCCCCTGTGCCGTCAACACTGTCGGCGAAACCCTCCTTCTCGAGGGTCAGGCGCCCGTAGCGGGCCATCGTGTCGGCCACGTCGACGAGCAGCGCATTCGGCACGGCGTACCGGCTGTAGGTGATGAGGGCGTCGACGACCCCCTCGGCGTCGTGGCCGGCCGCGCGGGCGTTCCACAGCCCGAGCGGGGTGATTCGGTAGGTGTGAATGTGCTCCGGGGCACGCTCCAGCTCGGCGAACGGGGCAATCGCACGTCGGGCTGCTTCGGCATCCGGGTGGTCGACCTCGAGGAGGAGGGTCTTGTCGCTCTGCACGATCAGGGGTCCGTCAGTCATCGTGTTGGCACAACCGCCCTTCCGGTTCGATGTATTCCGACCCTCGGGGGGCCAGCCCCCCGAGTACCCCCCGACAGAGACACGCCGGGGGTGGGTGAGGGTGGTGACAGTATGGGTGGATGCGAGCGCCACAGGTCGAGACGGCATCCGGGCTGCCGCCGGAGGTGACCATCTACGAGGTAGGCCCGCGCGACGGGCTGCAGAACGAGAAGACGGTCGTGCCCACCGCCGCGAAGGTGGAGTTCATCCGGCGACTGGATGCCGCTGGGCTCGCCACCATCGAGACCACCTCGTTCGTGCCCGCGAGGTGGGTGCCGCAGATGGGCGACGCCGAGCAGGTGCTCGGCGCGCTCGGCGCTGCGGGGGTGGGTCGGCGCCGGCCGGTGCTGGTGCCCAACGCCAGGGGCCTCGACCGGGCGGAGGAGCTGGGCGTGCAAGCGATCGCGATCTTCGGCTCGGCCACGGAGACCTTCGCGCAGAAGAACCTCAACCGCTCGATCGCCGAGCAGTACGCCATGTTCGAGCCCGTCGTGACCCGGGCCGCGGAGGCCGGCCGCTGGGTGCGCGCCTACGTGTCGATGTGCTTCGGCGACCCGTGGGAGGGGCCGGTGCCGATCGATCAGGTCGTCGACGTCGCCGAGCGGCTGATGGGTCTCGGCTGTGACGAGCTCAGCCTCGGCGACACGATCGGGGTCGGCACGACCGGGCACGTGCACCGGCTGCTCGAGGCGCTCGCGGCTCGCGGCATCGGCGCTGACCGCATCGCGGTGCACTTCCACGACACCTACGGTCAGGCGCTCGCCAACACGATGGCGGCCCTGCGCGACGGCGTCACCGTCGTCGACGCCGCGGCCGGTGGCCTCGGCGGCTGCCCCTACGCGAAGTCGGCCACCGGCAACCTCGCCACCGAAGACCTCGTGTGGGCCCTGCAGGGTGCGGGCGTGCGCACGGGCGTCGACCTCGAGGCCCTCGTCGAGACCAGCGCCTGGATGGCGCAGCAGCTGGGTCGGCCCAGCCCGAGCAACGTCGTCCGCGCCCTCACCCCCTGACCCCCAACCGTCGAAAGGACGGTTCGTGTCGCACGAAACGTCCTTTCGACGGTCTGGAACCGTCGAAAGGGCAGTTGGTGTCGTGTGAGGCGACACCAACTGCCCTCTCGACGGTGCCGGTCAGGGGGTCTCGAGGGTGGCGCCGGTGATGCGGTGCACGGAGTACGACTTCTCGTGCCCACCCTCGTCGATGGCCCACACGCGACCACCGTCGACGCGGTGCGGGTGGATCAGGTGGCGGGCCACCCCACCTCCCTGATCGGACACCCCGATCCAGACTCCGTGACGCTCGGCGACCGCGTCACGCAGCAACGACAGGGTCACGATCGGGTCGGTCGTGGGGATCCGCGGCCCGGCTCGGGTCTCCTCCACGGCGCGACGCTCGTCGGCGCTCGCCTCGGCGGCGCGCAACCCGGCGACGAGCGTCGTGGTGAAGTCGGCATCGACGGGAGACACGGCGGGAGGCGCGGCTCGGCGCCGCGCGCCCGCTCGCCGGCGAGGGGCCTCGGCGTGCACCACCGTGCCGTCCTGGCCCTCCTGGATGGGCGCGAAACCGTGGTCGCGCAACAGCTCCACGAGAACCCGCGGATCGGCGCCCGAGACCAGCACGGTCGGAGCCAGTCGGCGCAGCTGCAGGGGTGCGAGCTCGCGGGCGGCCAGCATCGTCTCGAGCACCGACTCGTCGTCGCTGCGCACATAGGCGGACGCCCCACCGATGCGGGTCTGACCGTGCTTGCGAGCGACGTCGGACACGAGGTACTCGAAGGGCTGCGGCAGCGGTGTGCGGCTCGAGCGTCGCACCGTGTCGACGAACTCGGCTGCGGTCCACCCCGCGTCGAGGGCGCGCCGCACCGAGGCGGGCGTGAAGCGGTAGACCGTGGCGCCACCGCGCGACTCGACGTCGGCGGCCAGCCGCATGAACGAGGCGAGGCTCCCCTCGAGCGGCCCGGGCGCGACTGCGGTGAGGTCGGCCTGCACGAGCACGTGGTCGACCGGTGCCGGCAGGTGGGCCGACATGGCTGCCGCCACGGCCTGGGCGGCGCCGTCTGGCGAGCCGCCGGAGGTGACCGCTCGGGCTCGGGGTGACGTGGGGCCGGGCAGAGCGGCCGACAGTGCCCGCCCGGGCGCCGAGAGGGCCCCACGACCGGTCACGCCCAGCCACTCAGCCTCGCGCAGCACGGCATCCAGGGCGTCGGAGAGCACGGATGCCGGTCGCAGCGGTCGACGCCACAACAGTCGTTCGCGCAGCGCGTCGGGGTCAGGAGCCTGGCCGGGTTCGAGCGCGGCGAGCTCGTGCAGCACCTCCCGGCGGATGCCGCGGATGGCCGGCCACTGCACGTCGGGGCCGAGCGCGTTGGCCGCCGACGACCCGGAGCCCACCTTGCGGCCCACGAGGTGCGGGGCTCTGGTCGAGCGGGCCCACCCGAGGGCGAGCGGTGCCCAACGGTGGCCGGCCTCGGTCGTCGACCAGTCGTCGACCTCTGACGTCGGAGCCCAGACCGGCACGACCTCCCCGTCGTCGGCCACCAGCCGAGCCGCGTAGGCGATCTCGATGACGAACGCCGCCCGGTCGACATCGAGGTCGAGCGCCGTGGCGGTGCCCTTGAGGTCGCGCACGGACAAGCCACCGGTACGCACGGCCCGAGGCGGCTCGGCCCCCCAGACCGCAGCCAGCTCGTCGAGGTGGGTGAGCAGCTCGCTGGCAGACCCACCGGCCACGGCGTCGACGAGCGACACCGGGCGCGTCGTGACGTCGGGCGCAAGGAGCGTCGTCTCGCGGTGCAGCCGACCGGAGCGCAGGGCCAGACCGACCTCTCGTGGCAAGGCCACCCGGTCGGCCGCCACCGGCACGAGGAGGTGGTTCTCGAGCAGCCAGCGGGCCGTGGTCGTACCGGCCCGCTCCGGCGGCAGCACCCCGAGCGCCGGTCCCCACGTCATCTTCTCGAGCATGGCTCGGGACGGGGCGGGGGCGGCGTCGATGGTCGCTCGGAGGGCTTCGGCATCGCGATGCCGAGGTGTCAGGGAGGGGCGCAGCTCGTCGATCGGCGCCCCGAGCCCAGCCACGGTGGGCCCGAGCACCTCGGGAACGGTACGCACGACATGGTGGTCCCGGTGGTCGCCGCGCCAGAGCAGGCCGACGCGCCACAGGTCGTCGACCAGGGCCATGACCACGGCGCGCTCGCCCTTGGTCGGGGCCCCCAGCAGCGTGAACAGTCGCTCGCCGTCGCGGCTCACGGCATCCGCACTGCTCGACGGCGACTCGGCGCGGGGTGGGTCGCCTGGGTCGCCTGGGTCGCCCAGGTCGCCTGGGTCGCCACCGTCGACGACGAGTGCCTCGAGCACCTGCAGGTGGCCGCGGTCGAGCGCCTCGACCGCCCGTTGCACGCTCGCCCGGGTGCTGGCGCGAGCCGCGAGGCTGGTGAGGTCGGCCGGCGCGGGGCGCGCGAGGTCGGGCCGCGCGAGAACGAGGTCGATGAGCTCGGAGTCGCTACGGCCGCGAATGTCGTCAGCAAGGCTGCGGCGCGGAGTGGGCATCCTGACAACCTTATGCCCGCCTGCGTGCGTGGTCGGGCCACTACGGTTGACGCATGAGCGCGCTCACGGCAGACCCGTCGCAGCAGGCACCGAGCCCCACCGGACAGCAGTGGACCATCGCCCACCGCGGCTACGAGGCGACCATCGTCGAGGTCGGGGGCGGGTTGCGTCTGCTGACCCACGACGGGGTCGACATCGTGGCCGGCTACGACGTCGACGAGCCCTGCCAGTCGGGCCGCGGCCAGCAGCTCATGCCATGGCCGAACCGCATCCGCGACGGCCGCTACTGCTGGGGTGATGCCACACCGCAGCAGCTGCCGCTCACCGAAGTGCCGTTGGGCAACGCCAGCCACGGGCTCGTGCGCTGGGCCCTGTGGGAGCGGGTCGAACACTCCGACTCGGCCGTGACGGTCGGTTACCGCCTGCACCCGCAGCCGGGCTGGCCCCACCACCTCGACCTGCACACCACCTATCTGCTCGACGACTCCGGCCTGGTGGTCACTGCGGCGGCCCGCAACGTCGGCGCCACCGCCGCGCCGTTCGGCTACGGGGCCCATCCCTACCTGGCCATCGGCGACACGGAGCTGTCCGACGTCACGCTCACCGTGCCGGCGCGGCAGCGGGTCGAGGTCGACGAACGGTCGTTGCCGGCCGCGACCCTGCCGGTGGAGGGCACCGACTACGACTTCCGCGAGGTGCGCCCGGTGGGCAGCACCGATCTCGACACCGCCTACACCGAGGTCAGCGCCGACACCGACGGCATGTGGCGGGTCACCGTGGCGGCCGCCGACCGGAGCGCCACGCTGTGGGCCGAGCCGACCTTCACCTGGTTGCAGGTCTTCACCGACATCGCCCGGCTGCACAAGGGCGCGCCGGGGATCGCCGTCGAACCGATGACCTGCCCGGCCGACGCGTTCAACTCCGGCACCTCGCTGCTGACCCTCGCTCCTGGTGAGGAGTGGACCGGCACCTGGGGCATCTCACCGGGCTGAGCAGCGATTCACCCTCGGTGCCGGCTGCGGGCGGCTGCGCCCGAGGCTCGACCGGAGCCGGCCAGGGGAATCGGGGTTGCGGTCAGCCGATAGGCTGGAGCCCAGCGTGAGGAGCGCTATCGAGTCGCGCCCAGTGCCGGCTCGTCCGAACGATCGACGAGGTGCACTGTGCCGACTGGCAAGGTCAGGTTCTACGACTCCGACAAGGGTTTCGGCTTCATCGCCGAAGACGAGGGAGCCGACGTGTTCGTCAGCGCCAGCGTGCTCCCCGAGGGCGTCACGAACCTCAAGAAGGGTGCGCGGGTCGAGTTCGGCATCGTCGAAGGCCGCCGAGGTGCTCAGGCGCTGTCGGTGACGTTGCTCGAGCCCGCCGTCTCGGTGACCGCCAACCGGCGCGAGCGCGACCGGCGACCGGCCGAAGACATGGTCGTCATCATCGAAGATGTCGTGCAGCTGCTTGACGGGGTGGGTGAGGGACTGCGTCACGGGCGCTACCCCGACCGCAAGATGGGGGCCAACGTGGCCCGGGCCCTGCGCGGCCTCGCCGACCAGCTGGAGGCCTGAACCGGTGACGAGTACCCCTACTGCAGCGCGGTCGAAGCCGGATGCCGTCCTGTCCGCCGCCGCCCCGACCGCCCACGCGGCGCTCCTACCGATCGCCGAGCCCGGAACGGTCGGTGAGCACCTGGGGTTCGAGGCGCTCGGCGAACGTCTCGGGATGCACTGGTTCGCCTGCCTGTCGCCCGGCTACGGGGGCTGGCGCTGGGGGGTGAGCGTGGCGCGGGTGCCGCGCGGCAAGGTGGCGACGGTCTGCGAGACCAATCTGCTGCCGACCGCCGAGGCGGTGCTGGCCCCTCAGTGGCTGCCCTACGCCGAGCGGCTGGCCCCGGGCGACCTCGGGGCCGGTGACACCCTGCCCTACCGCGCTGACGACCCCCTGCTCGAGTCCGGCTTCGAGGCGACGGGAGAGGAGGAGGTCGACCAGATGGCCTTCTTCGAGCTCGGACTCGGCCGCCCGCGGGTGCTCTCGGCCGAGGGGCGCGACCAGGCCGCCAGCCGGTGGTACGACGGCGAGGGCGGCCCGACGTCTGAGGTCTCACTCAAGGCGAGTGCGCGCTGCAGCACGTGTGGCTACTTCCTGCCGCTGCCGGGTGCGCTCCGTGCGACGTTCGGGGTGTGCGCGAACGAGTGGAGCCCCTCCGATGGTCGGGTCATCTCCCTCGACCACGGCTGCGGAGCCCATTCCGAAACCGACCTGGCCAACCCGGAGCCGGTCTCGATCGGGACCCCGATCGTCGACGAGTTCGCGGTCGACCTCGAACCGGCGCTCAACGAGCCGAAGGCAGGGTCGAACGAGGTGTCGAACGAGGTATCTAACGAGGAGCCGAAGCAGGACCCGGCGGACGAGTTGAATCAGCCTGATGAGGCGGGCGACCGCTCGGAGGCGGCCGAGGCCACACAGACGCCCACGGTTGACGAGACTGGCGAAGAGACCGAGGTCGTCGAGGCTGGTGGCGTGACCGAGACTGGTGGCGTGACCGAGACTGGCGACGCGACCGAGGCAGGCGACGCGACCGAGGCAGGCGACCTGACCGAGGCTGTCGAGGCCACGGCGGCAGGCCACGCCCTTGATCGGGCAGCGGCCGAAGACACCGCCGACCAGACCACCGCGACCGAGTAGGCAGACCGTCGAGGTCGGGTGGCCACTTCTGTGGCCGACAGGGTGCGCGCCGACTGAGCTCAGCGGCATCCGTCGTGCTCGTGGTGCTCGCCGTCAGGCGTCGTGCGCGTTGCCGCGGCCTCGTCGCACGTACAGCCAGCCGAGGCCGCCGAGCACGAACCCGGCCACGCACGTCCACGGCCACCAGTCGCGGGCGCCCTCGTGCAGGCTCGGCACGGCCAGCGTGACCGCGAGGGCGATCACCCAGCAGAGCAGGCCGATCTCGACGATGCGCAGCATCGGCGCATGGATCGGCTCGATCGGGGTCTGCTCGCTCACCCGTTCAGACTAAGGCGTGGCCGGGTGCGGATCGCCACTATGGTGTGCGCCATGTCGACCGAAACAACCACTCGCCGGAGCAAAACCGGCGCCACCCGGCTCGATCGCTACTTCCGGATCAGCGAGCGCGGTTCGTCCGTCTCTCGTGAGGTCCGTGGTGGCGTCGTCACCTTCTTTGCGATGGCCTACATCATCGTGCTCAACCCGATCATCCTCTCCGGAGTCATCGACGGCTCGGGAAACATGATCGGCGGCACGACCGACCTGGCCCAGAGCAAGCTGCTCGTTGCGGTCGGCACCGCCGTGGTGGCCGGCGTCATGTCGATCCTCATGGGGGTGGTGGCCAACTTCCCGATCGCCCTCGCCGCCGGGCTCGGGATCAACGCCCTCATCGCCGGAATGGTCTTCACCCACTCGGGTGAGAAGATCACCTACGCCGACCTGATGGGCCTGGTCGTCATCGAGGGCGTCATCATCCTCGTGCTCGTGCTCACCGGCTTTCGCACTGCGGTCTTCCGCGCCATCCCAGGGCCCCTCAAGGTGGCCATCTCTGTCGGTATCGGGCTGTTCATCACCTTCATCGGCTTCATCGACGCCGGGTTCGCACGACGCCCCACCTCGCCGGGCAACGTGCCGAGCGAGCTCGGCATCAACGGCAGCCTGAACGGCTGGCCGACCGTCGTCTTCGTCGTCGGGGTACTGCTCATCGCGGTGCTGCTCATCCGCAAGGTCAAGGGCGCCATCCTCATCGGGATCGTCACGGCGACCGTGCTGGCCATCATCGTCGAGTCGGTTGCCAAGATCGGCCCGCGGATCTTCGACCAGAACGGGGCGCTGACCAACCCCGACTCCTGGGCTCTTACCGTGCCGAGCCTGCCGGCCTCGATCACCAACACGCCCGATCTCGGCATCCTCGGCCAGTTCAGCCTGCTCGGCTCGTTCCAGAAGCTGGGGATCATCACAGCTGCGCTGTTCGTGTTCAGCCTCTTGCTCGCCGACTTCTTCGACACGATGGGCACCGTCGTCGCGATCGGCGCCGAGGCCGACCTGCTCGACCCCGAGGGCAACCCGCCCGGCACCGACCGCATCCTCGCCGTCGACTCCATCGCTGCGATCGCCGGCGGTGCCGGTGGGGTCAGCAGCAACACCTCGTACATCGAGTCGGCTGCCGGTGTGGGCGAGGGGGCCCGCACCGGGCTCGCCTCGGTGGTCACGGGTGTGCTGTTCCTGCTCGCGACCTTCCTGGCGCCGCTCTTCGCGGTCGTCCCGTCGGAGGCCGCCGCTCCGGCGCTCGTCATCGTCGGCTACCTGATGATGACCCAGGTGAAGAACATCCCCTGGGACGACATGGAGGTCGGCATCCCGGCGTTCCTCACCATCGTGCTGATGCCGTTCACCTACAACATCACCGTCGGTATCGGCGGCGGCTTCATCGCCTGGGTCGTCATCAAGATCGCCAAGGGCAAGGCCGGTGCGGTGCACCCGCTGCTCTGGGTGGTGACGGGGCTGTTCGTCATCTACTTCGCCAAGTCACCGATCGAGGCCGTGCTCACCGGCTGACCGGGCGGTGGAGACTCCCTCTCCGGGCCAGATCGACTCGTCCGGGCCGCCTCCCGCACTTGTGGCGCGTCGCGCTGCGCGTCGCGCAGGTGGTGTCGTGGATTCAGCACGTTTGGCGCGTCGCGCTGCGCGTCGTGCAGGTGGTGTCGTGAAGTCAGCACCTTTGGCGCGTCGCGCTGCGCGTCGTGCAGGTGGTG
This sequence comes from Humibacillus sp., assembly GCA_030452985.1. Lineage (GTDB taxonomy): Bacteria > Actinomycetota > Actinomycetes > Actinomycetales > Dermatophilaceae > DSM-29435. Next base: position 30,626 of record JAKDLG010000024.1, on the reverse strand, counting down.
TCGTGAAGTCAGCACCTTTGGCGCGTCGCGCTGCGCGTCGTGCAGGTGGTGTCGTTGAGTCTTCGGGGAGTGGTGCGGCGATGAGTTCGGTGTTTGGGCGGGCCACATGCTGGCCCGGAGGAATGCTTAGCCGTGCTAATGAGTTAGGCTAATGGACTGATTCTGAACGTGACTTCCGAGGACCTGAACTTGCCGAGCAAGACCCCGACCGACAGCACGAACCTGACCCGCAGCGAGCGTGTCACGCTGGCGAACGACCTGCGCATCTCCTGCATGCGCATCTCACGCCGCGTGCGCTACGAGAGCGACAACGAGCTGGCGTCACACCAGTTCTCGGCGTTGATCCGCCTCGAGCACGGCCCGCGCACCAACAGCGAGATCGCCGAGATCGAGAAGGTCTCCGCCCCCAGCATGTGCCGCACGACGCAGGGCCTGGTCAACCGCGGCCTGGTCTCGCGAGCCGACGACCCGACCGACCGCCGCCAGGTCATCCTCAGCCTGACCCCCGAGGGGCGCAAGACCATCAGCCGCGTGCGCAAGCACCGCGACGAGTGGATGCTTGAACGGCTCAGAGGCCTCAGCGACGACGAGCGTGACCTGCTCCACCGGGCCAGCGCCGTGCTCGCGAAGGTGGCCGGCGAATGAGCCCCACCTTCCACTCCCTCAGCATCCGCAACTACCGGATCTACGCCTCGGGCGCCATCGTCTCGAACGTCGGCACCTGGATGGGCCGCGTCGCCCAGGACTGGCTCGTGCTCACCGTGCTGACCGACCACTCGGCCACCGCACTCGGGCTCGTCACCGGCTTGCAGTTCCTGCCCTTCCTGTTGCTCGCGCCGTTTGCGGGCATGCTCGTCGACCGGTTCCCGAAGCGGCGCATCCTCTTCATGACCCAGACTGCGCTGCTGACGACCGCCTTGCTGCTGGCGCTGCTGACCGCGTTCGGCGTCGTACAGCTCTGGCACGTCTTCCTGCTCGCGTTCATCCAGGGTCTGGCCACCGCGGTCGACAACCCCGCCCGCCAGACCTTCGTGTCCGAGATGGTCGACACTCCGCACCTGCCGAACGCGGTGGCCCTCAACAGCGCCTCCTTCAACCTCGGCCGGCTCATCGGCCCTGCGGTCGCCGGCCTGGTCATCGCCGGGTTCGGCATCAGTGAGGCCCTGTTCATCAACGCGGCCAGCTTCGTCTTCGTGCTGGTCGCCCTGACCCAGCTGAACGCCTCCGAGCTGACGCCCTCGCCGCGGGCCCGCGGCAAGGGCCAGATCCGTGAGGGCCTGCGCTATGTCAAGGGTCGACCCGATCTCAAGCTGATCCTCTTCCTCGTCTTCATCCTCGGCACCTTCGGGATGAACTTCCAGGTGACCATGGCCCTGATGGCCACGCAGGTGTTCCACAAGGGCGCGGGGGAGTACGGGCTGCTCGGCTCGATCATGGCCGTGGGTTCGCTCACCGCCGCGTTGATGTCAGCTCGCCGCACCCCACGCATGCGCGTGCTGATCGTGGCTCTGCTCGGCTTCACCGTGTCGACCGGCCTGCTCTCCCTGGCTCCCAGCTACGCCACCTTCGCGATCATGCTGGTGCCGACCGGTCTGGCGGCTCTCACGGCGCTGACGACCGCCAACTCCATCGTGCAGATCAGCGTCGACCCGATGATGCGCGGCCGGGTGATGGCGCTCTACATGGCGATCTTCATGGGTGGCACCCCCCTGGGCTCGCCCCTCATCGGCTGGATCGGTGACGCGTTCGGAGCGCGCTGGACCATCGCCATCGGCACGATCATGGTCGGGCTCAGCCTCGTGGCGGTTGCCGTGTGGGTGTATCGCCGTGAGGACATGGCGGTGAGCTTCGAGCTGCGCCGCACCCCACATCTGAGAGTGCACACGGCGGCGGTCGGGCCGGCCACGCCGGAGGCCGTGCGGTGAACTTCAAGTTCCGCCACCGGATCACCGTGGCCGCGCTCGTGCTCTTCGTGGGGATCGCGGCCGTCGCGGCCCTCGTCAAGCGCTGAACGGCCGCCCCGACCACGACGACCCGGTCCCTAGGATGGCAGTGACCTGCACGACCTGGCCGGAGCACCTTCGGCCCCGTCATCCAGGAGCGGCGCATGGCATCGCAGAAGTTCGTCGACCTGCTCAACGAGCAGGTCGGCCACGAGTTCGCGGCTCACCAGCAGTACGTGGCGATCGCCGTCCACTACGACGAGCTGACCATGCCCGAGCTCGCGGCGCTGTTCTTCCGGCAGGCCCTCGAAGAGCACGACTTCGCCGCCGACCAGTTCATGCAGTGGTTCATCAAGGAACAGGTCGAGGAGGTGAGCTCGATGCGGGACCTGCTCGACGTGGTGCGTCGCAACGTGGGCGACGTCGAGAACATCGAGGACTTCCTGCGAGCCCGGGGGAGCGGGGGCGCCGACCCCGGCGCCCAGCGCGTCGCCGGAGCCTGAGCGGCATCCGAACTCTCTGTCGGATGCCGCTCAGCTCGGCCCGTGGCCCGTGGCCGGTGGCCCGGTCGGGCTCAGCTCAGGGCCGAGACCACGTGGTCGATGACCTGCGTCAGCTTCGATACGTCGTCGGGATCGACGGCGGGGAACATCGCCACGCGCAGCTGGTTGCGGCCCAGCTTTCGGTACGGCTCGACGTCGACGATGCCGTGGGCGCGAAGCACCTTGGCCACCGCGGCCGCGTCGATGGCGTCGTCGAAGTCGATGGTGCCGACGACCTGCGAACGAGCGGCCGCCTCGGCCACGTAGGGCGTGGTGTAGGAGGTCTGCTCGGCCCAGGTGTAGAGCCGCGTGCTCGAGTCGAGGGTGCGAGCGGTGGTGAACTCGAGGCCGCCGTTGCCGTTCATCCACTCGAGCTGGTTCTTCATCAGGGCCAGCGTCGACACCGCCGGAGTGTTGTAGGTCTGGTTCTTGAGCGAGTTGTCGATGGCCGTCGGCAGGCTGAAGAAGTCGGGTACCCAGCGGCCGGTGGCGGCGATCTGCTCGACCCGGGCCAGGGCAGCCGGCGAGAAGGCGGCCAGCCAGAGGCCACCGTCAGAGGCGAAGCACTTCTGCGGGGCGAAGTAGTAGACGTCGGTCTCGGTGATGTCGACGGGCAGCCCCCCGGCGCCCGAGGTGGCGTCAACGAGCACCAGGGCGTCGTCGTCAGCGCCTTCGACCCGCTGTACCGGCGCCATCACGCCGGTCGAGGTCTCGTTGTGCGGCCACGCGTAGACGTCCACGCCGGCTTCGGCGTTCGGGTGGGCGAGCGTGCCCGGGTCGGTCTTGATGATCGTCGGGTCGCCGAGGAACGGGGCCGCCTTCGTCACGGCGCCGAACTTGCTCGAGAACTCACCGAAGGCCAGATGCTGGGCGCGGTCGCGCACGAGGCCGAACGCCGCGATGTCCCAGAACGCCGTCGAGCCGCCGTTGCCGAGGATGATCTCGTAGCCGTCGGGCAGCGAGAACAGCTCGCGCAGCCCCATGCGAACGTCACCGACGAGGTTCTTCACGGGTGCCTGGCGGTGGGAGGTGCCGAGCACCGAGCGGGCGATCGAGGCGAGGTAGTCGACCTGCTCCTGGCGCACCTTCGAGGGCCCGGAGCCGAAGCGTCCGTCGGCGGGCAACAGGTCGGCGGGAATGCTGATGGCCTGCTGGGTCTGCGCAGTCACGGTGGGTGATGGGGTCACGGGTTCACCTTCGGTTCGCGGCCACGTCGCTGATGCGTGGCGGTGGGTTGGGCGATGAGATGACGCCCTTGTCACCGAGGCCATTGAACCGCACGATCCCACCAGCTGGACCTGACTGCTCGCTGGGTGGACCGTGAAAGTCGGTGCCACCGGCACGCCGGGGACGGGCGCGCCGCGGTGATCGAGCACCACTCGTCCAGGCGCAGGTGTGGCCGGGGCGAGCCGGCCAACCATGACAGCCACCCCGTAACCGAGCACGACACCTGCCACACTCGTGCGCATGCTGTCTGCTGCCGACCAGACCCGCTTCCCCGACCCTGCGTTCAGCGGGAACGGGGCCGGTCGTGACACCGACGACCACCACGACGCGGTGCGTTTCGAGGGCACCGACTTCACCGGGGCACACGCCGAGGGGCACACCTTCCTCGAGTGCTCGCTGGTGGGCGCCACCCTCGACACCACCAGGCTCGATGGCTCCCGGTGGTCGGAGTGCACCTGGGAGGGGGTGCGCGGGGTGAGTGTGTCGCTGCCCGAGGCGAGCCTCATCGAAACGACCCTCGACGGATGCCGGCTCGCGGCCGTCTCGGCCTGGGCCTCGACCTGGCGCGACGTCACGGTCACCGGCGGAAAGATCGACTTCCTCAACCTGCGCGGGGCCCGGCTGAAGACGGTGACCTTCACCGACTGCGTCATCACCTCGCTCGATCTGCAGGAGGCGACCGTCGACGGGCTGACCTTCGAAGGGTGCACCCTGGTGGAGCCGGAGTTCGGTCGGGGGCGCTACACGGGCCTCGACCTGTCGGGGGCGGTGCTGCGGGACCCGAGAGGGCTTGCCGGCCTGCGCGGCGCGAGTCTGAGCCGACTCCAGGTGATCGACCTCGCCGACCAGCTGGCGGCCGAGCTCGGCATCCTGGTCACCCCGTAGGGCTTCGGCCGCGCGCATTCGGGTCCCCGACCGGAAGGGACGCAAGGAGGGGGCGCCCGCGGACGGAGACGACTCGGCCCGGGCGTCCGCAGCTCAGCACGCTCAGTTTCAGGCGCCCTGAGCTCAGCGCACTGAGTGGGCCCTCAGAGCCTTTCGGTGGTGCTCGGCCCGGGGTTGATCGGTTTGTCGCCACGGCGCAGGGCGGCGTCGGCCGCGTCCTTGGCGCGGTCGGAGACCTTGACCTTGTCGTCGGGGCGCAGACGCCGCGTCAGGTCGGCCCGGTCGATGAGCGCACCGAGCGGCACGTTCGAGGCGGGATAGACGGTCACTGCTGTGTCGCCACTGAAGACGACCCACAGGGTCTCTCCGGTCTGCGGCACCTTGAGCACCGAACCGTCGCTGAGGGCCTTGGCGTGCTCGAACGCCGAGCGGCGGGCCTTCTCGCTCGTCAGCAGCTTGGCGGCTGCCTCCTTCGCGGGTTCACGTAGGGCCTTGCTCGCCACCCAGACCTGCGGGCCGTACTTGGCGCCCATCTTGAAGGCCACCACGACCAGTTTTCCCTTGCCTGCCATGGATGACTCCTACCCGTCGTGGCGTCGTTTCGTTCTGTATCGCCAGTCGTTGCGTTGGCGCCTGCCCTGCCAGCAGCACCGTCGGTGGCGCAGTCAGCGGCATCGGTAGTGGCACAAGCAGTGGCACGATCAGCGTCCCCGGCGTCGGTTCCGCTGCGCCAACCTTAGTCTGGGAGCATGACGTCATCGCCGCAGGGCCTGGGCCCGCAGGGTGTCCGCCGGGTCGACTACACGGGCGAGGGGCTGCTCGAACGCGACCTGCTTGCCAGCCCGTTCGAGCAGGCGCAGGCCTGGATCGACCAGGCCGTCGCCGCCGCCAGCGAGCGCACCGATGTTCCCGAACCGACCGCCATCTCGGTCGCGACCGTCGATGCCTCGGGAGCGCCCAACGTGCGCACGGTGCTGATGCGCTTCTTCGACGAGCGCGGCCCTGGGTTCGTGACGAACCTGGAGTCGACCAAGAGCCGGGAGATCGAGTCCAACCCCCGGGTGGCGGTCAGCCTCACGTGGCCGGCGCTGTTCCGCTCCATCCGGTTCCGAGGCCGAGCCGGCCTCATCGACCGTGCCGAGGTGGAGGCCTACTTCGACTCCCGGCCCTACGGGTCCCGACTCTCGGCCTGGGCCTCCCAGCAGTCTCGGCCGGCGGCCGGGCGCGACGACCTCGAGCGCCGCTGGGCGGACCTGCTCGGGCGCTACCCCGACACCGGCAGCGACACCGCTGTTCCGGTGCCCGCGTTCTGGGGCGGTTGGCGGGTGGAGTGTGACGAGGTCGAGTTCTGGGCCGGCCGCTCGAACCGGCTGCACGACCGCATCGTGTTCACCCGCACGGGTGGCGGTGACCTGGCCGACGCGTCGGCGTGGGGCATCAGCCGTCGTCAGCCCTGACGTCACCCCTCTACTGAGCTGGACAGGGAACAGGGCGGTCCGACCAGGTCGGACCGCCCTGCTTCATCCTTGGATACGGGTGGAGGACGCGGCTATCGCGTGGCCACCTCATACGTTCCGGAAGAAATCACTTCGCGGATCACCTCCCTTCGGGTTCGGTGATTCGACCGTACGTCGGGACCGTTTCGTCGGCAAGGTCTTTACGGATGCCGTTCGCAGCCGATGTGGTGTCGCGCTACGACGTGGCGGGGCAAAGGCGGGAAGGGGTACGAGCCTGCTGACGTTGACTGTGGCGAGCGACCCAGGGCATGTGCGAAATCTGAGAAGGTAGGACCGTGACGGACCTGATCGACACCACCGAGATGTACCTGCGCACCATCTTCGAGCTCGAGGAGGAGGGCATCATCCCGCTGCGTGCGCGCATCGCCGAGCGGCTGGGGCACTCCGGGCCCACGGTTTCCCAAACCGTGGCGCGGATGGAGCGAGACGGCTTGGTGGCCGTCTCCGGCGACCGTCACCTCGAGCTGTCAGACCACGGCCGGCTGCTCGCGACCCGGGTGATGCGCAAGCACCGCCTCGCGGAGCGGTTGCTCGTCGATGTCATCGGCCTCGAGTGGGAGTTCGCCCATGAAGAGGCATGCCGGTGGGAGCACGTGATGTCCGAACAGGTCGAACGCAAGATCCTCGGGCTCATCGGCGAAGGGCTGGAGTCGCCCTACGGCAACCCGATCCCCGGGCTGGGCGAGTTCGGGGTCGACGACGCCGAGGAGTTCCTCGCCGGGCTGTCGGCCCTGACCAGCGCGGCGGGTGAGACTCCGCGGCTGGTGCTGATCCGGCGCATCGGAGAGCCGGTCCAGGTCGACCCCGAAGCCCTCGCCCTGCTCACGAGCGCCGGCGTCGTGCCGGGCGCCAGCGTCGAGGTGGTGCGAGAGGCCGGTCGGGTCATCGCCGTGCGACAGGGAGGCGAGCCGGAGCACCGCGTCTCCCTCCCCGACGAGGTCGCCAACCACGTCTACTGCGCCGCGGTCTGAAGCCCACCAGGGTCGTCCGACGAGCACGTCGAACGGGCCTTCGTGACCTCAGCGTGACATTTGGCCCGGCCTTCGCTACCTTTGTCGCACTCGCCCACCCGTCGGGCGAGGGCCTGGATCGGCCCGCCTAGTCCTGCCACCGATCCGAGGTTCATTGCAATCCCACACGGCAGGAGCGGGGGAACCACTTCCTCGGGCGTCGCGAGACGTCCTCGGGGTGAAGCCCTTCGAAAGGGCCCGAACGGGCCCTGACGGGGGCCGGGCACGTACCTCCAGCCCGAACCCGACAGCTCACTTCGCAGGCGTCGAGAGGTAGAACGTGGCTCACATCGCTCCCGGGCGCCACCGTGCCCCCGGTCGTTTCAACCCGCTGGCCGAGCTGACGCTCATCGCCAAGGACTCCGCGCAGCCGGCCGTCAAGGGCGCCGCCATCGTGGCTGCCTCTGGTGGTCTGGTCGCGTCCTTCGCCGCCCCGTCGTTCGCAGCCGACAGTGGCTCCGCTGTCGTGGCCGCCGCCGGCACGAGTGCGGGCGCTTCCGCCGCTGTTGGGCCGGCTGCCTCCACGGCGCAGGGCACCACTGCCCTGACGTCGGTGGGTTACGTCACGCCCGCTGCTGCGCGCCCCGCGGCCCCGATCGTCATCGAGGACGTCCTCGTCAAGACGCAGCGGGCGGCGGCTGCGGCCAAGGTTGCGGCCAAGGCCAAGGCCGATGCGGCAGCCCGAGCGAAGGCTGCTGCGGCTGCGCAGGAGAAGGCCCGGGCGCGGGCGGCAGCAAAGGCGCGCGCCGAGGCGGCCACGCAGCGTCAGGCCAGCCCCGCTCGCGCCTCACGCTCCACCACGCGCACCGCGGTGACCTCAACGGCCACGCGCAGCACCCGCAGCACCAGGAGCACCGCGCCGAAGAAGTCGAACCCGGCTCCCGCTCCCGTCCGGGCGCAGAGCGCGTCGGGAATCGCCGGTATCGCCCAGTCGCTCTACGGCGTCCCGTACGTCTACGGCGGCACGAGCACGTCGGGCTTCGACTGCTCGGGCTACACCCAGTACGTCTACCGCCGCGCCGGCATCTCCATCCCGCGTACGGCCAGCGCCCAGCAGAACGCTGCCAGCCGAGTCTCGAGTCCCCGCCCCGGCGACCTCGTCTTCTTCGGCACCCCGGCGTACCACGTCGGTATCTACCTCGGCCCGGGCCGCCTTGCCGACGCCCAGCGTCCCGGCTCGGTCACCGGTAACCACTCGATCTGGACCTCGCCCTCGGGCTACGGCCGGTTCTGATCCCGGTCGGCGCCCCGCGTCGACCCGGGCCGCTCAGGCGGCGCTCTACCTCCACATCGAACGGCCACGAACGCATCAGCGTCCGTGGCCGTTCGGTCTGTACCGGTGAGAAGATGAACCGGTGAGTGTGACCAACCAGCAGGCGGCCGAGTCGACGACGGCGATCGACTTGGCGCTCTGGGTCGATCTGGTGTGCCCGTGGTCATGGTTGGCCCGACGACGGCTCGACGCGGCGGTGGCCGCGTTCGAGCGACCGGCCGACGTCACGATCACGTTGCGAGCCTTCGAGCTGGAGCCCGACTTTCCGCGCGGCTCTGGCATATCGGTGGCCGAGCATCTCGGCTCCCGTCAGGGCGGAGGGGTCGAGGTCGGGCGGTTGATGAACGCGAAGGTCGATCAGGCGTCATCCGGTGACGGTCTGGTCTTCGACTGGCGTTCGGCGGTGTGGGCCAACACCTTCGATGCCCACCGCCTGTGTGCGCTGGCGCTCGCCATGGGCGGTCACGCGCTGCAGCTGGCCGCGGCCGAACGGTTCTGGTCGGCGCACTTCACCGAGGGGCTGGCCATCGACGACCCCCGGGTGCTGCAGCGAACCGGCGCCGAGTGCGGCCTCGACGAGCGCCGGGTGGCGTCCGTGCTGGCGGGAGACGAGTTCGCCGAGCAGGTTCGGGCCGACGAGCGGGCAGCGAGCACGTTCGGTATGACGTCGGTACCGGTGCTCGTGGCCAACGGGTACGCCGCTCTCGCGGGCGCGCGGGCGGCCTCCGACTACCTCGCGCTGCTGCGGGGGGTGGCGACCGGGGCGGGAGCCGAATCGGGCGATGGGTCGTCTGCACGAGGTGGACCGGCCGACGCCGGCCGTTGAGCAGAGCCGATCGGGCGCTGATCGGGCGGTTATCGGCCCCACCCGGCCCGAACGACGCACGGCCGGCTCGCGGCGCCTAGGGTCGAACCATGAGCCAGGCACGGATCGTCGACACGTCGGTGCCGTCCGACCCGAAGGGCCTGGTGCTCGTGCTGCACGGCGGGGCCGCGCGGCACGGTGCCATGCAGGTCAGCCCGGCTCAGCTGTCGGTGCTGCGAATGGTGCCGATCGCCGCGCGCATCGCGCATCTGGCCCCCGACGAGCTGGTGGTGCAGCGGTTGCTCAACTCCCGTCGCGGCTGGGACGCCCATCACACACCGGTCGCCGACGTGCACTGGGCGATGGGCCAGGCGGCCGAGCGTTTCGGTCGCGGCCTACCGACCTGCCTGGTCGGCCACTCGCTCGGAGGCCGGGCCGCCCTGCTCGCCGCCACCGACCCCGCCGTGCGCTGCGCCGTCGCTCTCGCGCCCTGGGTCTACCCCGACGAGGGCCGGATCGACCTGGCCGGTAAGCAGGTGCTCATCGTGCACGGCGACGCCGACCGCATCGCCTCGCCCGCGAACTCGGCGGCCGTGGCCCGAGACCTGGCCCGCACCACTCAGGTGGCCTACGTCACCGTCGATGGTGGCAGACACGCCATGCTTCGCCACCACGCCACGTTCGACGGTCTGGCCGCCGACTTCGCGGTCGCCACGCTGCTCGGCCGCGCAGCCTCCCCCTTGGTGGAGCGCGCCCTTGCCGGCGAGCAGTGGCTCGACGCCTGAGGTCTCAGCGCGGCCGGAGGACGGTGGTCGGCAGCAGCACCGACGCTCGTGCATGGGCGCGGACGACCATCCCACCAACGTGTCGTCAGACGATGAGAGCTGGGTCATTTGTCGAGGAGGCGGGAGGCAAGGTATCGGAAGGTCAGACTGGGCGTCGACGACTCCGTGGAACATCCCGCATAGGGGCCCCGAACAGCAATCTTCACTGAACCAGATCTCGTCGCTTTTCGGCGGGTGATTCAGAAGCCCAGGTCTCTCAACCATGCGAGTAGCTCGTCCTCGCGTCTGGTCGCTTGGGCCTTGGTCCAGGTGCCCAGCGCTCGGGAGTCGACGATGAGCCCATCGCGCAGGTAGATGACACGGTCACCGCGAGCCGCGCACCCGGGGTCGTGGGTCACCATCACCAAAGCCGTCCCGCTGGCACGTACGTCGCTCAGTGCGTCCATCACCTCGCTGGACATGCTGCTGTTGAGCGCCCCGGTCGGCTCGTCGGCAAAGAGCACGGTCGGGTCGGAGGCCAGGGCCCGACTGATCGAGGCCCGCTGCAACTGCCCGCCCGAGACTTCGGTGACGCCGTGTCGACTGACTTCGCTGATGCCAAACCGATCCATCAGGGCCTCGACCCGCTCGATAGTTGCATTCTTCCCGCGGGTCGCTGCCTTCAGTGCCGTCAGCAAGATGTTGTCGCGGACGTTCAGGTTCCCCAGGAAATAGCTTTGCTGGAAGATGAAACCCATCTGCGTCAACCGGACCTGGCTCATCTCGCTGTCGTCCAACGACGTGAGGTCGCGACCCTGGAGGGACACGCTGCCGCTGGTGGGTCGGTCCATCCCGCTGATGCAGTACAGGAGGGTCGACTTTCCAGATCCGGAAGCCCCCATCACGACCAGGAACTCACCAACCTCAACGCTCAGGTCAATACCGTTGAGCACCGGGGTGGGCGGCTCCGTGGAGTAGAAGGTCTTCGTCAGGCTCTGGCACTGCAGGATCGGGTGCGAGCTCGCGGGCATGTTCGTTCCCGTCATCCTCGAAGCCATGCGCTCTTGTCGGGGGTTCGCAACCGGGAGGTCAGCGCTGCCGCAGCGGCGTATCCAGCCGCGATCAGGGCGACCGGGTACGCGAGGTAGACCAGCCAGGGGTTGGGGATGAAGTTCAGCCTGGAGATCCCCAGCCCCACCTGGGAGATCACAGCTCCGACGAACCACTCCCCAGCAGTCGCCGCAAGCAGGATGCCGAGAAGGGTCCTACTCCGACCGTGAGCAGGATCTTGAACCTGACCTGGGAGCCGATCTCGCGCGCGGAGAATCCCATGGCCATCAGGACACCCATTTCACTTCGTTCTCGGGTGAGGCGCAGCTTGAGGAACAGGCTGGTGATCAGCAGCGCCACACCCAGGCCGAAGACGCCCGCCAGGATGGCAGCGCTTCGGAATGCGCTCGTGATGTAGGAAAGCGTCTGTTGCACATACTCCTTCATCGGGATGACGGTGGCTGACGCGAAGTCGTTGCTGTACTCGCGTGCGAGGGCGGCGGGGTCGCCACCTGCGACAGTGTCGGCGTAGATGACGTACCCGACCGCGTCGCCGGCCACAGCACCCTGCATCTTGGCGGTACGGCCGCCACTGGTGACGTCCTGATAGATGCCGCTCACCACCATGCTCTCTGTCGGTCCATCGCGGGTGCGACGGATTTTCATCTCATCACCGGCTTGGAGGGTGAACTGCTTCGCGTTCATGACCGAGAGCGCGATCTGACCGTCGCTGGGGGCCTGGCCGTGCAGGAACCGCACGGTGCCGCGGGAGTAGTCGCCCATCTCGACACGTAGATTCTCCCAACCATCCTCCCCCGGGGTCTCGAAGAGGAGGTTCGCGAAGTCGCGCACCGCCGTGAGCCGGTCATCACTCTCCATCCGCGAGAGCACCTTCCGGTGCGTGGCGGCCACGTCCTTCGAGAACTGCAGATCGACTCGGAGATCACTCTCCGGCGCCCCCATGTAGGTCACGAACCGAGGGCTCTGGAAGGTGGTCAGCAGGTTGGTCGGCAGGACGATCAGCACCGCCGCCAGCGCAAAGACGATAGGAACCAGGACCCACTGCCGTGCCCCTGCCCTCAGATCCAGCAGCGCGAGCCGGCGGTTGATGTTCCCACCGGCACCCGAGGCCAGGTCTGTACGTCGTGCCCGCCGGGAAAGAGACTTCGCCCGTCGGACGTTCTGCTTCTCGTTCAGGGTGCTGCCGTGCACCAGGGCACCGACAACCTCGACCCGACGTACCGCACGGAGGACACCACGACACATGGCCACGACGAGCAGATAGACAAGCAGCAGCGCCGGCGCGGGCGCCAAGAACGTCATCAACCCCACCGGAGCCACCGCGTAGTTCGCCTGCACGCTGCGGGTGAGCAACCGGGTCGCGATGATCGCCAACCCACCGCCGAGGAGCGAGCCCACCAGCGCCGTGACGCGGTACTTGGACAGGTAGAGACTCATGATGGTGCGATGCGGAAGACCGATCGCCTTCATCACGCCGATCTCGCGGACCTCGTCCTCCAGCGTCCCGCGGATCACGAAACGCAGGTTCAGCAGCGCGATGATCATCAGCAAACCACTGACAAAGACCAGAGCCAACGCGACCAGGCCATCGCTGAAGGCATTGATCAGCCGGATCATCTGATAGGTCACCGCCTGCCCGTTCTTGGGCAGCGCCGTATCGGACTCATAGGCCGTCTGGAACTTCGACACCAGGGAGATGTCGCTGAGTCGGTACTCCGCGATGATCTCGCGATCGCCCCCGCCAGCACGGGCCAGGTTCGCGAAATCCGCCTCAGACACCAGGAACCTCGTGGCCGAGGACAGCGAGGAAGCCATCTGGGAATCCCGGACGAAGCCCCGGACGGTCAGCTCCTTGCTACCCGAGCCAGTCCGGACCTGGAGCGCGTCACCGGTCTGCAGATCGAAGTCCTGCCGGTAGCCCACCGGCACATAGACCTCACCCGGTAAGGGCCGGGGGATCGCGCCAGCCTCGTCCAGGAGGAAGTCGAAGTGCTCGTTCTGGGTCACGAAGAGGTTGTCGATCAAGCTGGCAGAAAGATCGCCCGACGCGCCCCGACCCGGCTGGCCCCGCCACGAGATGGCCGACCCGTCGAAGCCGAGCATGTCCTCCACCTGCCACGACTCGATCTCAGGGTGGCCCGCAGCGAAAGCAGTCAACGCGCCACCGTCGTACCCGCCCTTGTGCATCTGCAGGAAGTGCGGCGGCTTCGCCATCTCGAAGAGGGCATCAACCGAACCCACCGAGCGTTCCATCACCATCGCCCCGGTCGCCATCAAGAAGGCGCTCATCGTGACGATGACGAACAGCGCCGCGTTCACGGCCTTGTTCTTGACCAGGTCGTTGTAGGCGTACCGCAGAAACAACGAGTCCTTGTTCATCGTCTCTACCTCCCAACCACCGGGACCGACCATGACCGCGCACACATGACCACACGCACCCACCGTCCTGTCAAACCGGTCGGCGTTGAGCCGGCTCAGCGCACGGCTTGACCACCGCACCAGTCGCAACTCAGATAGCGACGCTCGATGTCTTCGGATCAGGCTCGATTCCGGGCCCGCGATCGTGAGGCCAACGACCCCCTCATCCAACCCGTGCTGCACTTATGAGGTTCCGGTCCGTCGGCCAGTACTGGCGACCTCGCAAGATGTTGGGTGCGGGGAGCATCCGAGTGCGCACGTCAAAGCAGCCGGCGCGCCGCCGTGGAAGCCGGCGGAGCGAAGGGTATCCCCAGCGTCACGTGCTCCCAGTACGGTCGCTTTCTCGCGCACCGTTTGACGCCTACCGTCACTGAGGGTGCGGACAGGGCTGGTGCTCAACCGCGGTCAGGACTCACGCTCCTGGCCACCGGGGTGACCATCCGGTTCGGCGGGTCGGGTCACATCGTCGCCTGCTGGCAGAGTGGCCGGTTCGGCCCCCTGCTTCCGCTCGGGTCGCCCTTCGCGATCATTCTCGGATGCCGTCAGCACGCTTTCGCCGGGCCCGGCGTCGATGGTCTCGACCGCCAGCACCCGAACGCTCACGGCCCCGGGTCGGAGCGAGGCGACCGACAGCTCGCCCAGCACCACCTCGCGCACAGCGACTGCGGTCTCGAGGGCCGTGCCGGGGCCGGTCACCGAGATCTCGACGACCACGTCGAGCAGCTCCTCCCGTCGGGTCACCGTCACCCCGTCGGGCGCGTCCTCGGGCGAGGCGTCGGGGGAGGCCGCCCGCTGCGCCAGTCGCCGGACGGCACGCGCCAACGACGGCTCCAACCGCACGACCCCGGAGACGTCGCCGACGGCCCGGGCCACTCGTTGCTCGATCGAGTTCCCATCCGCTGCTGGCTCAGGCATCGTGCAGGTCCTCCACGTGGATGTCGATGGAGGCGACGCCGACCCCGATGCGGTCGTCGATCGCCGTGGTGATGGCGCGCCGCAGCTGCGTGGCGAGCCCGGGGATTCGCACGGCTCGGCCCACGGTCAGTGACAGCTCGACGGAGAATCTGGTCGGGCTGCCGGCTTCCGTTGCGGTCGAACGGGGCTCGTCGTCAACGACGCTCACTCGACAGCGGCGCGCCTCCACGTCGGCGACGCGGTCACTTGCCTGACGGATGATGCTGGCCACCGCCTGTTCGCTGATCGTGAGCTCACCCGTCTCGCTGACCGGGGGCCGGTCGGCGGGCAGGTCGGACGGCTGTCGAGGAGGCAGGGTCAGGGGGAGGGTGCGTCCGCGACGCACCTCGGTGCGCGCGATCGCGACGATGGCGGCGAGGGCGCTCGGCTGGTTGACCAGGCGCGCGTCGTCGCGGTCGCTGTCCACCATGGCCGTCGTGGCCGAGGCCAGGCCGGCGAGGTCGGCACGGGCCGCCTGGCAGTCGGGGCACGTGGCCTCGTGCTCGTCGGGTTCGTCGCCGATGTGGGCCCACACGTCGTCGACGTCGCGGCCGCATCCGAGCCGTCCGGTATCGGTCAGCGCCATTCGCTCATCTCCTTCGCTAGGTGGAGCCGGGCGCGAGCGATGCGTCCGCGAACGGTGGCGACGGGCACGCCGATCGCGTAGGCGATCTCGGGGTACGACAGGTGGTGCAGCTCTTTGAGCACCCAGCAGGCACGCAGCTCCGCCGAGAGGGTCGTGAGGGCCACGTCGAGCCCCGCGCCCAGGGCCGACGACTGCGCCGCCGCTGACGGTGGGTCGAGGTGGTCGCCCTCAGCACGCTGCGCGGGCTCCTGGTCGAGGTCACCTTCTCCCGTCAGGCTCGTCCGTCTTCGGCGGCGAGACCGCAGCAGGTTCAGGCACCGTCGGGTCATCAGCTGGTAGACCCACGCCTGGAAGGCCCGAGGGTCCTCCAGGGTGGGCAGCTGCCGCCAGGAGAGCACGAGCGAGTCCTGCACGGCATCCTGGGCCTCCCCGAGGTCGGACAGCATCCGGTAGCCGAGTCGGAGCAGCTCCTTCTCGTAGCTGTGCACCAGCCGTTCGAAGGCGCCGGCGTCGCCGTCCTGGGCGCGCACGACCAGGGTCGACTCGCGCAGGGCCCGCTCCGACGGTGTGACTGCTTCCGGCCTGGGAACGTCATCGGGCTGGTCGAGCATCACTCAGAGGGTCACGCTGTCGGAGGTGCGTCGCTCGGGGCTGACGTCGACCTGGATGCCGAGGTGCTCGACGGTGGTGTCGAGCGACCGGGCCAGTCGCCGGACGGGCCCGGTCTGTATCGCCCGCAGCAGAGACCGCACGTCGGTGCGGTCGGATGCCGTGAGCGTGACGGTGAGCTGGGGGTGGCTCGCACTCCCACGTAGCACCGCGGTAGCGCTGTTCACACCGGGCAGGGTCTCGAGATCGGCCACGACCACGTCAGTGAGCACCGCCGAGGTGGCACTGGTCAGACCCATCGAGGCGTCGTCGCGTAGACGCAGGGTGGCGGCGGCCTTGGTGTGGGGCACCTGCGCGATGAGCCACGCCAGACCGAGCAGCGCCAGCACGACGCCGAGCACTGCGGTGGCGATGATGACGCCTTGGTCGGCGAAGAAGTCGGTGGCACCGCGTTCGAGCAGACGGTCACCGGATGCCGGCACCGACGTGCGCGCGCTGCCGCTCACCACCTTGGTGAGCAGCCCCGTCGCGACCATCGTGGCCAAGGCGCCGGTGAGCAGCAGCACCAGACCGACGATGGCCAGCCAGGTGCGGTTGAGTCCGCTGGAGAACACCCTCATGCCACACCATTTCCCGCGTCGGGATTCCTCGAGGTGGTCATGGCTGGGTCGTCCTCACGGTTGTGGTCACTTGGGGGGCGGGCGTGAGGCGCACGGCATCCAATGCCTCTCGCACCGCGGCGGTCACGCGCTGGCTCAGATCGTCACGCTGGGCCGACGGCGAGCTGACGGTGAGCCGCACCGCGCGGCTGGTCACGGTGGCTGACACCGAGTCGATTCCCGACACCTGATGGGCGTGGGCGGTCGCCAGCTTGGCCACGGCCTTTCGCGTCATGATGAGCTCGGTCGATGCGACCTCATCGGAGCCGAGGTCGCTGTCGTCGATGACGAAGGCGTTCGGCTTGCCGGGCGCCAGCGCGCTGACCAGCAGCACGAGACCGACCAGGGCGAGCACGACAGCAATAGTGATTGCGGCCGCCGATCCCCAGGTGAGGTCACCGACGTTGCGGTGGGTCCAACCCACGAACGAGGGCCACCGGCTGTCGACCAGGCGGGCAATGGCCGCCCAGGCGAGCAGCCCACCCACCGCGGTCACGCAGACGGCGGCGATGGTGGCCGGCACCGTTCGCGACGGGCGCCGCCGCAGCGACACCGGGCTCACCGTGGGAGTGTCTTCGCGGCTCATCGCAGAGCCTCGCGTTGCTCGGTGGCCAGGTGCAGGCCAACCACGTCGATGTCGACGCGGGTCACCTCGACCCCGCTCAGCGCGGTCACCTTGGTCACGACATGGCGGCGAACCCGGTCGGTCGTGGCCGCCAGCGGGGTGGGGTAGCCGAGCACGATGTCGAGCGAGACCGACGCCTGCTGGCCCGACAGCTCGACCTTCGCCGCCGGCCGGGCCGAGAGGTCGGTGTGAGCGCCGATGCCGAGCAAGCCGCCGGACGTACCACCGGCCTGCGTGATCTCGCTCGCCACCTGACTGACCAGCTGCTCCATCACGCGCTGAGAGATGACGAGCCGACCGCGACCGGTCAGGGCCGGGCGGGGAATGGCGACAGGGGCGTCGGTCCTGGCTGGGTTCTGGGTGTCGGCGGGACGGTCAGTCACGTCGGTGGTGGTCATCAGCGGCGGTCCGAGGACCGGCCCAGGAGCGAGCCGACGTCGAGCTTGCCCTCGATGGTCAGGCCGATACCCCAGGCGATGGCGGCGAACACACCGACGAGCACGAAGCGGCCGAAGCCACCGAAGGCGGCGACGTACCCGAGCACGAGGCCGACGAGAACGGCGTAGCGGCTCGTGCTCACGCGAGACGCTCCGACGGGCGGCTGTTGCCACCGGTGCTGGCGCCCTGGTCGTCGTCGGAGTCCTCCTCGGGCAGGTGCACGTCGGTCACGTCGATGTTGACCTCGACGACCTCGAGCCCGGTGGCGTGCTCGACGCCGTCGATGACGCTCTGACGGATGTTGTCGCTGACCTCGACGATCGAGACCCCGTAGTCGACGACGACGGAGACGTCGATCGCGGTCTGACGCTCGCCCTTCTCGACGCTCACGCCGCTGGAGACGCTGCCACGGCTCGACGACGAGGTGATCTTCGAGGTGATGTTGCTGATGGCGCGACCGGCAGCCGACCCCATCGCGTACACGCCGCTGACCTCGCGGGTCGCGATGCCGGCGATCTTCTCTACCACCTGGTCGGCGATGGTGGTGTCGCCGTGCTCGGTGTGCAGGTCGTCGAGCTGCTTGGGCTCGGGCTGCTGCTCCTGGGCCTCCTGCTCACGGGCCCGCTCCTGCTCCTGCTTCTCGCGGGCGTTCTGCTCCTGCGTGGTGCTGGGGATGGTGGGCTTGGCCTCGGTGATGTTCTCGCTCATGGTTGCTCCTTGAATCGATGGATGGGGACCGTGGTGATGTCACGGGCGCTGATCGGCTCATCTCGAGCCTTCATGGGTTAGGACACCGGGCGGGGCCGGACCGTCACGGCCCGGGCGGAAGTCCTTTCACCGGTCAGCTCGTGCCTGCACAACCCTCGGGGGGGAGCTCGCGAATGGTCTCGATCGCCTGAGCGACCGCGCCCAGTACCGACTCCGCATAGGGGGCGCGACCCTGCTCGGTCATCAGGGTGGAACCGAACTTCGTCACTGTGGCCATCCTTTCGTCGTCGAGCTCGCGAGCTGTGCGCCTCCTCCCCGTACCCACATCGGTGATCCGAGCGACCCGACTCGGCGCGCGACCTCCCGCCCGTAAGGAGGTGCCGCGCAGCTCCACGGTGGGAGAGGATGAGGTCGCCCGAGCCGGAGGAGAACAGCGTGAGTGACCAGGCGGACGCCGTTGTCGTCGGTGCCGGACCCAACGGCCTCGTGGCCGCGATCGCGTTGGGCGATGCCGGGTGGGACGTCGTCGTGGTCGAGGCCAACGACGAGGTCGGAGGCGCTGTTCGCAGCGCCGAGGTGACCCGCCCCGGCTTCGTCACCGACCTCTTCAGCGCCTTCTACCCGCTGGCGGCCGCGAGCCCGGTCATCCGCGGGCTGCACCTCGAGGACCACGGGCTGCGGTGGCGCTCGGCTCCCGACCCGCTGGCTCACGCGCTCGACGACGGCCGGGCGGCCGTGCTGCGGT
Organism: Humibacillus sp.; assembly: GCA_030452985.1. GTDB lineage: Bacteria > Actinomycetota > Actinomycetes > Actinomycetales > Dermatophilaceae > DSM-29435. Next base: position 11,847 of record JAKDLG010000024.1, on the reverse strand, counting down.
CACGGGTCGACGACACGGCTGCGGGTCTGGAGGCGGCCGCCCCCGGGGACGGCCAGGCGTGGACCGAGATGTTCGAGCACTGGCAGCGGGTGCGCGACCCGCTGCTCGATGCCCTCTTCACCCCGCTACCGCCGATCACCTCCACGGCCCGGTTGCTGGCGCGGCTCGGGGCGGCGGGCACGCTCGACTTCGCCCGGCTCGCCGTCTCGCCGGTGCGTCGGATGGCGCAGGAGCGGTTCTCCGGAGACCTTCCCGCCCTGCTGCTCACCGGCAACGCGATGCACAGCGACATCCCTCCCGAAGGCGCCGGCAGCGCCCTGTTCGGCTGGCTGCTCGCGATGCTCGCCCAGGACGTCGGCTTCCCGGTGCCCGCCGGCGGTGCGGGCGAGCTCGCCGCCGCCATGCGAGCCCGGGCCGAGAACGTGGGAGTCCAGTTTCGCACCGGCTCACCGGTGGTCGGCATCGACGTGTCGCGGGGTCGGGCGGTGGGGGTGCGGCTCGGCGACGGCAGCCGGGTGCGAGTTCGACGGGCCGTGCTCGCCGACGTGCCCGCGCCGGCGCTCTACCGCGACCTCGTGGGTGAGGCGCTGCTGCCGCCCCGGCTGCGGGTCGACCTCGACCGCTTCCAGTGGGACAGCGCCACGATCAAGGTCAACTGGGCGCTCGACCGTCCGGTCCCGTGGGCGAACGACGGTGTGCGCGGGGCGGGTACCGTGCACCTCGGCGTCGACGTCGACGGGTTCGTCGACTTCGCCTCTGACCTCACTGTCGGTCGGGCACCCGTAGCGCCGTTCCTGCTCTTCGGGCAGATGACGGTGAGTGACCCCAGCCGCTCGCCGGCCGGGACCGAGTCGGCCTGGGCCTACACCCATGTGCCCCGCGAGATCGACTGGAGTGGAACGACGTTCGACCGGCAGGTGCAACGCATGCAGGATGCCGTCGAACGGGTGGCGCCCGGGTTCGGCGACGCGGTGTCGGCTCGGCACGTGCAGTCGCCGAGTGATCTCGAAGGTGTCAACCGCAGCCTCGTCGGCGGCGCCATCAACGCAGGCACGTCGGGGTTGCACCAGCAGCTGGTGTTCCGCCCCACACCCGGCCTCGGCCGCCCGGAGACCTTCGTCTCGGGTCTCTACCTCGCCGGGGCGTCGGCCCACCCCGGTGGCGGAGTGCACGGCGCCTGTGGCTGGAACGCGGCGCGCGCCGCCCTCTGGAGCGACGGCCGAGGGCGCAGCGTGAAGCGGGTGCTGAACAAGACGGTGTGGTCGCGCCTGCTCCGGATGCCGTGAGGTCGGGTCGCTGACGAGCCCGCTCAGCGGCATCCAGAAGCCGGACGTTTGGCCGCTGGCGTCATGCTTTCCGTGCACCGGCGGAACCGTCAGAACAGGCGTGGGCCGAACGGGTTCTATCGGGCAAAGATGTGAGTTACCTGAATGCGCGGTGGTTGTTTGCGGCGTAATTTCGGTAGCGAGCAGGGGGATGATCTTGACCGACACGGAGGAGATGCGATGACGAGCGTGAAGGAAGGACCCTCGGACATTCAAGAGGGTCATGAGCTGCGAAGACACATCGGAAAGGTGGGGCTGCTCTTCGCCAGCGTCGGGTCCATCATCGGTTCGGGCTGGCTGTTCGGTGCCCTGAACGCATCCCAGACCGCCGGCCCGGGGGCCATTTTCTCGTGGGCCATCGGTGCGGTCATGATCATGTTCATCGGCCTGTGCTACGCGGAGCTCGGCACCATGTTCCCGCTCTCTGGCGGCGTTGTGCGCTTCCCGCACATGTCGTTCGGTTCGTTCGCGAGCTACACGACCGGCTGGATCACGTGGATCGCGTGCATGAGCGTGGCGCCGATCGAGGTCGAGGGCGCCCTGCAGTACGCCACGAAGTACGCACCGTTCACGGTGGCGCACCAGGTCGACGGCAGCACGGTGCACACTCTCACTCCCTTGGGCCTGACCGTGGCCGTCATCGCGATGGCCGTCTTCGTGGTGATCAACTACATCGGCATCCAGTGGTTCGCGCGGGTCAACACCGCGCTGGTGTGGTGGAAGCTCTTCATCATCATCCTGGTGATCCTCGCGTTCCTGTTCACCCAGTTCAACGGCAACAACTTCACCACCCAGGGGTTCCTGCCAGAGGGGTGGCACGGGGTCTTCACCGCCATCGCGACCTCCGGGGTGGTCTTCTCCTACCTCGGGTTCCGCCAAGGCATCGAGCTAGCCGGCGAGACCGACAATCCGAGCAAGAACGTGCCGCTGGCGGTCATCGGCTCGGTTCTGCTCACCGCCGTCATCTACATCGCGCTGCAGGTCGCCTTCATCGGAAGCCTCAATCCGACTGACATTGCTGGAGGCTGGTCGAAACTGAGCTTCGCCAACGACTTCGGCCCGCTGGCCGCGGTGGCCACCCTTCTCGGGCTCAGCTGGCTCGCGGTGCTGCTCTACATCGACGCGATCGTCTCGCCGGCCGACACGGGCCTGATCTACATCACGGTCACCTCGCGCATCGCCTACGCGATGGGCCGCAACGGCAACGCCCCTCAGTCGCTCGCGAAGACGACCGACCGTGGCGTGCCCTTCGTCAGCCTGTTGGTCAGCTTCGTGGTCGGGCTGATCCTGTTCCTGCCGTTCCCCAGCTGGCAGCAGCTCGTCGGCTTCATCACCTCGGCCACGGTGCTCTCGTTCGGTTCCGGGCCGCTGGTGCTGGCCGCGATGCGCAAGCAGATCCCCGACCAGGAGCGGCCGTTCCGCCTGCCCGGCGGGCACACGATCCCCTTCCTCGGCTTCCTGTCCTCGAACCTCATCGTCTACTGGACCGGCTGGGGCACCGACCTCAAGCTCTTCATCGCCGTGCTGCTCGGTTTCGTGCTGCTCGGCGTGATGATGATCGTGAACCGGGCCCGGGGCCAGAAGGAGCCGGAGTGGAACTGGGTCGCCGGCGCGGCCTGGTACATCCCGTGGCTCGGTGGCCTGGCGATCCTGTCGTGGTTCAGTGACTACGGTGGCCTGGGCTGGCTGCACTTCGACACCGCGATCCCCGTGTTCATCGTCTTCTCGGCGATCATCTACTACATCGCGCTGAAGGTGCGTCTGGCGCCCGAACAGGTCGAGCGTTACATCGACGACACCCGTCGTGAGGCGGCGATCGAGGACGAGGCGCTGGGGGCGATGCCCTGACCTCGTAGTTCAACAGAGCGCGGCTCCGCCGTGACGGCCTGCTCGCGCAGGGGGTCAGACCTCGAAGGTCACCCCTTGCGCGAGCGGCAGCTCACCCGAGTAGTTGACGGTGTTCGTCGCCCGGCGCATGTAGGCCCGCCACGCGTCGGAGCCCGACTCCCGGCCTCCGCCGGTCTCCTTCTCTCCGCCGAACGCGCCACCGATCTCCGCGCCGGACGTGCCAATGTTGACGTTGACGATGCCGCAGTCCGAGCCGGCGGCCGACATGAACAGTTCTGCCTCGGCCTGGTCGGACGTGAAGATGCTCGATGAAAGACCTTGCGGCACGGCGTTGTTCAGTTCGACTGCGTCGGTGAACTCGGTGTAAGGCATGACGTAGAGGATCGGCGCGAAGGTTTCCTGGTGCACGACCTCGCTCTGTTCCGGCATCCTGATCACGGTCGGCGTGACGTAGTAGGCGTCCGGGCTCTCGTCGGCGAGGGCTCGCTCACCGCCGGCCAGGACCTGCCCGCCGGCTGCTGTCGCCGCCTCGATCGCTGCGACGAAGCTGTCGTGGGCCTGCCGGTTGATAAGCGGGCCTACGAGCGTGGTGCCTTCCATCGGGTTGCCGACCGGCAGCTTCTCGTAGGCGGTGGCGACGCGCTCGGTGATCTCGTCGATGACCGACTCGTGGGCGATGACACGGCGCATCGTGGTGCACCGCTGCCCGGCCGTGCCGGCAGCCGAGAAGACGATGCCTCGGGCCGTCAGGTCGAGGTCTGCGCTCGGGGCGACGATCGCGGCGTTGTTGCCGCCGAGCTCGAGCAGGCTGCGCCCGAACCTCTCGGCCAGGCGAGGCCCGACCGCCCGGCCCATCCTCGTCGAACCGGTCGCACTGACCAGCGCCACCGCGCGGTTGTCGACGAGCGCCGCACCCACCTCGGGTCCGCCGATGACCACCTGGCTCAGGTCGGTGCTGTGTCCACTCTCGGTCAGGGCACGCTTCAGCAGGGCGTTGGAGGCGAGGGCGCACAGTGGTGCGGTCTCCGACGGCTTCCAGACCACGGCGTCCCCGCAGACGAGTGCCACGGCGGTGTTCCACGACCACACTGCCACGGGGAAGTTGAACGCGGAGACGACCCCGACGACCCCCAGCGGGTGCCACGTCTCCATCAGCCGGTGACCGGGCCGCTCCGAGGTCATCGTCTTGCCGAAGAGCTGTCGGGACAGGCCGACCGCGTAGTCGCAGATATCGATCATCTCCTGCACCTCACCCCGGGCCTCGGAGGTGACCTTGCCGACCTCGACGCTGACCAGGGTGCCGAGGTCGTTCTTGTGCTCGGTCAACAGCTCGCCGAGCCGCTTGATCACCGCGCCGCGCACCGGCGCCGGCACGACGCGCCATTCGCGGAAGGCGGCGTGCGCCCGGGCGACGGCCTCGTCGACCTCCGCGGGGGAGCTCCAGCGCACCGATGAGACGGAGCCGCCGTTGATGGGCGAGCGCCCGTGGTGGTCACCTTGCAGTGCCGCGGCGTCGACGCCGCAGCGCCGAGCGGCATCCTGCGCGACCTGCCGCAGGTCTTCAGCGGTGGGCAGGCCCGGGGCGTCCGCGCGGTCGGACTCGTGGGTGGGGGTCATGCTGGTCATGAGGGGCTCCTTCTCGGTTGGTGCGCACAAATCAATCGGAACGTGGACGTGGACGGGGGGCAGCCCTAGACGATGTTCTTCTCTCGGTGCAGGTTCGCATGCTCGAAGCGCCGGGCGTCGAACGCCGACACATCCACGAACGGTGCCTCGCCACGAACCAGCGACGACATCACCTCGCCCATGGCCGGGCCGAGCAGAAAGCCGTGTCCGGAGAAACCGGTGGCGTAGAGGAAGCGGCTGACGCCGGTCGCCTCGCCGATCAGCCCGTTGTGATCGGGCGTCACCTCGTAGAGGCCGGCCCAACCGCTGACGATGCCGACGTCGGCCAGGGAGGGGACGCGATGCTCGGCGGCGCCGACCAGACCCGGCAGCCACTCGTCTCCGCGGTTCAGCTTGAAGCCGACGGTCTCGTCCGGGTCCGACATGCCGATGAGCAGGCCGGGCCCCTCCTCGTGGAAGTAGAAGGTCGTGGAGAAGTCGATCGTCATCGGCATCGTCTGGTCAAGGCCCGGGATCGGCTCGGTGGTGACGATCTGCCGGCGCACCGGGTCGACCGGAAGGTCGACGCCGAACCATTCCCCGACCGCCCGGGACCAGGCGCCGGCGCAGCACACCACGGTGCCGGTCTCGATGCGGCCGGCTTCGGTGTGAACGGCCCGGATCGTGCCGTCGGTGACCTCGGCGCCTCTGACGCGGCAGCTCGGGATCAGGGTGGCGCCGGCGCGCCGGGCCGCCCGCGCGTAGCCAAGGACCACCGACTCCGGGGTGCAGTGCCCGTCACGTGGGCCGTAGGCAGCGGCCAGTACACCCTCAGTGCTGATGATCGGGGCCAGGCGCTGGGCCTCTGCGGCGTCGATCATGCGGCTGTCGACGCCGAGCGACTGCTGCAGTGCGACGCTCCTCTCGAAGTCGGCGACGTCAGCCGGGTCGTCGAGCAGAAAGAGGTAACCGTTCTGGCGCAGGTCGATCTCCTGGTCGAACAGCGTCGCGAACCGCTCGAACACGTCGAGACCGTAGTCGCCCATGACGATGTTGGTCTCGTCACTGAACTGGGCGCGCACGCCGCCGGCGGCCTTGCACGTCGAGCCCGACCCGAACGGGCCCTGGTCGAGCAGGACGACCTTCCCGGCGCCGCTGCGGGCCAGGCTGTAGGCGGTGGCGAGCCCGATTACCCCACCGCCGATCACAACGACGTCGGCGTGGCTCGGGGCCCTCGCGCTCATCCGGCTCCTCCCAGTAGGGCATCGACGATCTCATTCTCCGACAGCAGCACCGTGGCTGCCGCCGGGCCGAGCGGGATGATGCTGTCCCTGCTCGTGACCCGGCTGATCCGGCCACCGTAGCCACCGTCGACAAGAGTGGCCACCACCCCCTCCGAGACGCCACCGGTGCGACGCGTCTCGTCGACGACGAGCACCCGATCGGCATGACGCGCCTGCTCGAGCAGGTCGTCGACCGGCAGCGGCGCCAGCCATCGCAGGTCGTAGACGCTGGCCCGCGGTGCTGAGCGGCCCTGCGACGCGGCCCTCTCCTGCGCGGCGGCCACTGCCCGCAGGCTCATCGGGACCCCGTTGCCGAAGGTCACGACGAGCACGTCGGTGCCGGTCTCGTCCAGGGCGTCGTGCAGTGTCCCGTGGCCGACCTCGGCGCGGTCGGTGCCCCAGTGCTGCGGCGGGAGGTAGGGCGCCGCCCACGCCCCGTCGGCGGGGCGCAGATCGCGCGTGTGGTAGAGGGCGATGGGCTCGACGAGAACGCAGACGCGGCTCTCGCACCGGGCCAGCGCGGCCAGGGCCCGCACGAGCCCCGGCGCCTCAGCGGCGCTCGAGGGCACGGCGACGACGATCCCGGGGATGTCGCGCAGCACTGCCAGCGAGTTGTCGTTGTGGAAGTGCCCCCCGAACCCCTTCTGGTAGGCCAGCCCCTGCACCCGCACGAGCATGCCGTTGCCGAACTGGCCGTTGGAGAAGAACCGCAGCGTCGCGGCCTCACCACGCAGCTGGTCCTCCGCGTTGTGCAGGTAGGCGAGGTACTGGATCTCGGGCACGGGCAGAAAGCCCGCGAGCGCCGACCCGAGGGCGGTCCCGAGAATTGTCTGCTCGTCGAGCAGCGTGTCGAAGACGCGCCGGGCCCCGAACCGGGTACGTAGCCCCCTGGTGACGCCGTACACACCCCCCTTGACGCCGACGTCCTCGCCGAAGACCAGCACGTCTCGGTGGGCCGCCATCAGGTCGGTGAGCGCCGCGTTGATCGACTGGGCCAGCGTGAGCGGGCCGGCATCCTCGGGCAGCTTCCCCCGGAAGGCCGCCGGCCGGTCGGCGGCGAAAACGGCGGACTCCGCTCGAACCCGTGCTGTCGAGCGTTCGGTGAGCGGCCGCATGACGGCCTCGGCCGAGTCGAGTCGTGCCGTCGGCAGTAGCCGCTCGACGGTGTCAGCGACATGCTGCCTGGCCTGCTCGTACCGCTCCACGAGCTGCCCGGCGGTGCGCAGGCCTCGAGCGTGCAGCACCCGGGCGGTGGCCACGAGCGGGTCGGCCGTGATGTCATCGTCGATCTGACGACGACTGCGGTAGGCCAGTTCGACGTCAGAACCGGCGTGGCCCATCAGGCGCACCGTGGTCAGGTGCAGCACCACGGGCTGTCGGCGGGTGCGGACGTGCTCGACGGCCTCGCGGGCGACGGTCAGGCACTGCGCGGGGTCAGCGCCGCTCGCTGCGAGGTAGCGGATGCCGGGCAGTGACTGCAGGGCGTGGCGGGTCCAGCCGGGCGGGGTGCGCACGCTGATACCGATGCCGTTGTCCTCGCAGACGACGAGCAGCGGCAGGGGAGTGCCGCGGTGCACGATGTGGCCGGCCGCATTGAGCGCGCCCACCGCGGTGGAGTGGTTGACCGACGCGTCGCCGAGACTCGCTACGACGACGGCATCCGGCGGTACGGGCGTCGTGACCCCGAGCGGCGCCCGCTGCTCGAGCGCGAATGCCATGCCGACCGCCCGCGGCAGGTGTGAGGCGATCGTCGAGGTCTGCGGAATGATCGCGAGCTCCGGGTGGCCGAAGACCTTGTGCCGCCCGCCCGAGATCGGGTCGTCCACCGAGCAGGTCAGACTGCGCAGCACATCGAGCGCCGCGTCGGTACCCGGCACCTGCCCGGCCCGGGCGCAGTAGAACCCGCCGGAGCGGTAGTGCAAGAGCGCCGGGTCGCTCGGGCGCAGGGCGAGGGCGACGGCAGCGTTGGGCTCGTGACCGCTCGACCCGATCGTGTAGAAACCCTCGCCTCGCGCCTGTAGGGAACGGGCGGCGAAGTCGAGGTGGCGCGAGAGCAGCTGGGCCTCGAACAGGTCGAGCAAGAGCCCGGGCGGCACGGCCTCAGCGCGTTGAACGCCCTCACGGCCGGGCTCGGGATCGATCGTGAACGGGCGTGACCAACTCTGCACCTGCGTCAGGAAGTGCTCGTCGATCTGTTCGGTCATGCGATCTGCCGCCTTATTGTGGCCCGGTCCCTACGACCACCCCACCATGGGTCATGGGACATCCCGGACGCCAGTTCACCAGGGCGCCCCGCAACGCTTGCCGACCCGATCACCGGTGGGCTGGCTATGTAACATAAACGCCGCATTATGGGAAGAGTCGCGGACTGCACGCGCGCTTATGGGCTGGAATGACCCCCACCTCAAGTCATACAAGCCGGCAAGGTCTCTCGGGTGAGTCTCGGTGTCACGTTATAGACGGCAAGCGGGAGCCAGAGACTTAGGAGACCTGGGCACTCCCGCGAGGGTCGCTGCCGTCGGGTCAGCGCGCTGCGCGGTCGCGCTTGCACCGAAGCTCGTCTGATTCGGGTGCTCCCTGCGCACGACGACAACCGGGACGCGGCGCGCGGCTGTAGGGGGCACGTGGGCAACTGCACGAGAGGCCCGTCGACGGTCCATCCCTTGCCCGATCCATGCGGGCAAGGGGACAAACGAACGTCCCCACATGCCGAGTAGCGGATGTTGCCCGATTGGGTACTCATGCATCGGCGCGGATGACTACTCACCGCAACGCTACTAACTTATTGTGATCGCGTGAATCGACTGATGACGGCGCTCCATCGGGCCGCCCCGTCACTTCTGAGGCTCGGTCAACGGTGAACGCGGTAGAGCCACACGGTTCCGACTCGCCCGGTGGCACCAACGACGAGTGGACACTTCGCTTCCGAACGCTCAAACCGGACGAGGTTCCGGCTCCGATCCTTGACGAATTATCAGGGAAGAGCACCACGCCGGACCCGGTCGCGCCCGAACTGGTGTGGCGAAACGAACTCGGGGGCCAGACCTGGCGGCTCGGAGATCGGTACCTCAAATGGAGTCCCCATGCCGCCGACATCGACCTCGGGCGGGAGATGGAGCGGCTGCGTTGGCTAGAGGGGCGGCATCCGGCCCCGCGCGTGCTGAGCTCCGGCAACGACAGCGGCGGGCAGTGGATGCTTACCGCCGCGCTTGACGCCGACACCGCCGTGAGCGATTTCTGGCGGGCGCACCCCAAGCAGGCCGTGCGCGCCATCGCCGAAGGCCTCCGCCGTCTACACGCGCTGCCGGTCACCGAGGTTCCCTCGCATTGGGAGTCTTGGGTATCCCGGACACCGCCCGAACTGGGCCCGCGGCCGTCGGTGGATCATCCGGTGCTCGTACATGGCGACGCTTGTTCTCCGAACACGCTGGTAGACGCTGATGGGCGCTTCGCCGCGAACGTCGACGTCGGCGATCTCGCGGTGGGTGACCGCTGGGCCGATCTCGCGGTCGGCGCGATGAGCCTCGAGTGGAACTACGGTCCGGGCTGGGACGGCCTGTTCTACGAGGTCTACGGCGTTGAACCCGATCCGGCAAGAGTCGTCTACTACCGCGCGCTCTGGGGGTCTGAGTCCTAACCGGTTGCCGGGTGGCCGGGCGCTGATTGGTCGAACTGACCATTGGGGCTTGCTGACGATCTACTGGATGCAGAACTCATTGCCCTCAGGATCACGCATGACGACTCGATACTCTGAGTCCGTATCGATACAGGCAGCCACCGACGCACCTGCCTCCATCAGTCGGTTGATCTCCTCGTCGACGGCAATGCGTCGCCCTTCCGGCGATGTCCCACCAGCTGCCGCATTGATGTCGATATGGAGACGGTTCTTGACCTCTTTCTCCTCCAGAACAGGTTGGAAGAACAACCGCGGCCGCAGGCCCTCGGGATCGACAGCCGAGTCGCTCCACGCCTCGCGGGGGATGTTGTTGCACACAGCGAAGTCCTGCCAGCTGTCATAGCCTGGAGGTGACGGCTCACGTTCATAGCCGAGGGCCGTTCGCCAAAATTCGGCCACCAGCACTGGGTCGCGGGCGTCGACCACAATCTGAAACTGGGCAACCACCGTGCTCCTCCTAGCTGGTGCGGTACTCGGGCGAGGCTAATGGCTCACTCGAAGGTCTGAGGGGCTGTCAACCTAGGCCGTTGCTGGCCGCGACTCGACAATACTGGCGCGGTCCCATGTCTACTCAGCCACACTCTGAACGCCTTCGGCACGCGGTTCCCATTGCCGATCCCCATACAGGCCTTGCCGACGTCGACGACCGCGGTAACGAGGTCCAAACAGGCCCAGGCGGCGATCGTCGCGGCTCCTCGGGTGCGGGCGTCCCTGCATAAGCATGCATGAGCGGCCCGTTCCCCGGCTTCCGCTCTTGCCGCGAGTCGCGCACAACCCCGCCCGAGGAGTGACCCGCGAACAGGGCCGGCTCGCTCCTGCGAGACTGCCGGATGTGACTGGTAGCGCAATCGTGCTCGTTGGCGTGTCGAGCGTCGGGAAAACCTCGGTCTCAGAGCAGCTGCAACTGGCGCTTCGCGAGCCGTACCTGCACGTCGGCCTCGACCACTTCTTCTCGATGTTCCCCTATGAGTGGCGCGACCACCCCCGCCGGCCTGGCCCAGGGTTTTGGGTTGATGAAACCCTCGACGCGGACGGCTCGCCACGCGCCAGGATCTACTACGGCGAGGCCGGTGCACGACTGCTGACCGGGATGCGTGCCGCAGTCAACGCGCTGTTGGCGGCGGGGAATAGCGTCATCCTCGACGAGATGCCCGTCGATGACTCGATCATGCCTGCCTGGCGTCGAGAGCTCCGTGCCACCTCCACGTTCTGGGTACGGCTAACGGCCTCGCTTCCTGTCCTCGAGGAGCGTGAACGGGCTCGGACGAAGGGCCAGCAGCTGGGCAACTCCCGCGGACACTACGACGTGCTGGCCGGCGAGGAATGGGATCTCGTCATTGACACCGATGACCTGACCCCATCCGACACGGCCGCCCAGATCGTCAAGGCGCTCGGCATCGTCGGTTAATCGCCCGGTCGTGAGCGCGAGGCGTTTACCGCTCATGCCGCGATGGGTTCAGTGCAGTTGAGCGAACCAGTCCTCGACAGTGGGCACCCGCTGCACAAGGGGGTGGAAGTAAAAGACGCTCTCGTGATGGATCTCGCCGATGAGCACGACGTGGTCGAGGTCGCCGCGGCTGGCTCGAGCGAGAGCAACGCCGAGCTCGACGAACATGCCTCTCCCATCATGCTGAGAGGCCACGACAAGCACAGCGTCGGCTGCGATCACCGCGTCCAGTTCCTCTTTAGCCATTCGCGCGGACCGATCAATTTGACCGGCAAAGCCCTCGGCGAACGACACGTCTGCACTCCAGTCCAGGGTCAGCTCATGACCCGCGGCGAGGACGGCGTCTTGGACCTTCTGGACCGTGACGGTATCCGCGACTGGGCCAGCGACGTAGATCCTCATGTCCAAACCCTGTCAGCAGCCAATGACAGTCTCGGCGGACGTCCGGATTTGCCGCCATCCGCTCGGTCGTGGTGATGTTCGCGCGACTTGTCGTCAGAGGGGATCGGTGAAGGCGATCGGCTTGCCGGCCGCTTGAGCGTAGGCGAGTTCCCTTCGCGTTGACTGGCCGAGGTACCCGCCTGGGTTGACGATCAAGACCCGGTCGGCTAAGAGATCGCGCGGATAGGTGACGGCGCGCCGTAGCAGCAAGGCGGGCACGAC
>JAKDLG010000327.1 GCA_030452985.1 Humibacillus sp. | reverse complement strand
GTGTCAACGGCCAGTTCGTGGTCCCCGCTGGTGGCCAGCGGAAGTCCCCACTCCTGCTTCGTGTTTTTCTAGGTTTTGTTGATCTTGGTTCCTCCTCGTTGTCGGGCTTGGCGCATCCGGTACGACTCGCCGTCGGTGACGACGGTGTTGCTGTGGTGGAGGAGCCGGTCGAGGAGGCTGACGGCGGTGGTGTGTTCGGGCAGGAACCGTCCCCAGGCTTCGAAGGGCCAGTGGGAGCTGACGCCCAAACTCCGGCGTTCGTAGGCGGCGGCGACGAACCGGAACAGCAGTTGGGCGGCGGTGTCGTCCAGTGGTGCGAAACCTAGCTCGTCGACCAAGATCAAATCGTTTCGGAGCAGGGTGTCGATGACGCGTCCCACACTGTTGTCGGCGAGTCCGCGGTAGAGGGTGTCGACCAGGTCGGCGGCGGTGAGGTAGCGGACCTTGTGGCCGGCGTCGACCGCGGCCGAGCCGAGCGCGAGCAGCAGATGGCTCTTCCCGGTCCCGGCCGGCCCGATCAGGCACACGTTCTCGACCGCCCGGACCCATTCGAGGGAGGCGAGGTAGTCGAAGGTTGCCTGCGGCACGGAGGAGGCGGTCAGGTCGTACTCGTCGAGGGTCTTGGTGAGGGGGAACCCGGCCTGGCGGCGTCGGGTGGCGGTGTTGGAGGCGTCCCGGGCCGTGATCTCGGCCTCGACCAGGGTGCGGAGGAACTCCTCCGGGCTCCACCGTTGCGTCTTCGCGGTGATCAACAGCTCGGGGGCGAGGCGGCGCATGGCGGCCATCTTCAGCCGTTTCAGCCCGTCGTTCAGGTCGGCCGGCAGCACCGGCGGCGCGGTCACCACAACGGCTCCTGCCCCAGCGTGGTTGATCCGGCCTTGGTGATCTTGTAGGCGTCCAGCGACCGGGTCGGCACCGACGGCAGGGTGAGGACGTCGGCGAGCGGCTGCCCGGCCGGGCGGGGTGTCGGTCCGTGCCCGCCGGTGGCCAGGATGGAACGGATGTCGGCGGCCCGCCACCTGCGGTAGGTCACGGCCCGTTCCAACGCCGCCACCAACGCCGGTTCGCCGTAGGCGGCGCCGAGGGCGAGGATGTCGGCGATCTCGCTGCCGAGCTTGGACACCCCGGCCGCCGCGGCGCCGACCAGGAATGCCTCCGCGACCAGACCCAGGGCGCAGAAGTCTTTCTCTGCTTGGGTTCTGGGCCGCGGTGCCCGGCTGGGCCGGTCCGGGCGGGGCCGGTCGTAGTGGGTGTCGTCGATGCTGGTCCCGCCGGGTCCGACCAGTGTGTGCTCGGCCAGCACCTCACCGGTCAACGGGGCGATCACCGCCAGCGTGGTGGCGGTGGTGGTGAGGGTGACCTGCTGCCCGATCAGCCGGCACGGCACCGAGTAGCGGGCCGACCCGAATCGGATACAGGACAGCCGGTCGACCTTCCGCGACACCGCCTTCACTCCGACCTCGGGGCGCAGCGACGGCAATGGCCGCAGCAGCTCCCGCTCCGCCTGGAGCCGGTCCAGCGGGACCGCGCAGATCTCGGAATGCGTTGCAGCGTTGACTTCGGTGCACCACACCTCCGCGGCGTCGTTGGCGGCCCCTAGATCGGTGAACGGCTGCTGCGGCACCATCAGATCCTTCTTCGCGTAGCCGACCAGGTTCTCCACCATCCCCTTGGACTGCGGGTCCGCGGCATGACAGAAATCGGGCCGGAACGAGTAATGGGTGGCGAAGCGGACATAGTCGGGGGTCGGCACCACCACGTTCGCGACCACCCCCGCCTTCAGGCAGCCCATCCGGTCCGCCAGCACCACCTGCGGAACCCCGCCGAGGACCTCGAAACACTCCGCCAACAGATCGAAGGTCGTCGCGGCTTTCTCGTTGTCGGCGAACCGGACGAACCGGAACCGCGACCAGCCCAGCACCGCGCAGAACACGTGCACCCCGGCGAGCATCCCCCAGTCGATGAGCAACGTCTCACCCGGCAGCCACACCCCCGGCCGGCGGCCCCGGTGATGATCACGCCGCCACTCCTGCTTCGCGTCGGCGACCAGGCGTCGGAAGTTCCGCGGCGACCCTGCATAGCCCGCCGCCCGCGCGGCCGGCAGCAGACGCTTCGCCGAGATCCGCCCCTGCGTCTTCACGACCCGTTCCGCGACCAGATCGGCCACCGCGTCGTAGTTGTGCCCACGATCCTTCCGTGGCTCCTCGGCCCGCTGGCGGGCCTCCACGATCCGTTTCACCGTCTTGTGGGTCGTGCCGCACAACTCAGCGGCACCCCGAAACGTGCCCACACTCTCATAGGCAGCAATCACATCCATCTGTTCCCTCGCAGTCTTCGACAATGGAGAGACCCCTTCCGCGGCTCGGTGACTGGCTAGACACCGCCACCGTCAACCGCGGAAGGGCCCTCGACGAACACGACACGACGAACCAGGAGCGGAGACTTTCACTTGGCCACCAGTGGGGACCTCAACTGGCCACCAGTGGGGACTTTTTCATGGCCACGGACA
>JAKDLG010000142.1 GCA_030452985.1 Humibacillus sp. | reverse complement strand
GGAGGGGGAACGGTCATGGTGACGCCTCCGGTGAAGGTAGGAAGGCCAGGGCGGCCGGCGAACGCACCGGGGGCGCCGACGAAAGAGCCGTGATCGGCAGTTGACGGCCGGCGCTCGAGGAGAGACGTTGCCGCGCGAGACGGGGCCAGGCCTGCACGGCGCAGAACGGTGCGCACTGGTCGGCGTCGTCGGCTCCGCGGGTTCCGACGTGCACGCAGCACTGTGTGAGCCGCTCCTCGATCATGGTCGAGATGTCCATGAAGGGCTTGACCGTGATGCGCACCACGCGCTCGGCGAGCAACCGCCGCAGCCGCTTCTGCTGACCGGGCAGCCGTGAACCGGCCAGCGTGGCAAGAGTGCCCACACCGAGGTCACAGTTCTGGCAGATGCCCTTCCAGAGGTCGCCCACGACCGGGTGCGACAGTGACGACTGCTCGCTGAGCAACCCGAGCACCGACTCCTTCACGATGCCGCGCATCGCCTGCGGCAGCGCTTGGTCGGTGACCCGGTTGGCGAGCACGTCGGGGGCGAGGTCGAGCCACTCGAGCAACCGGTCGTGGCCCACCGCGCGGGTGAGGGAGGTCCAGTCGCCACCGTCGTCGCGCAGCAGGTAGCCGACCGACGCGCAGTGCGGGTGCGAACAGGGGAGCGCCGTGAGGTCACGCCACGTGACGACCCCGTCGGTCTGCTCGGCGAGACGGGCGAGAACACCGGTGTGCGTGAGCCGGTTGTTCGGGTCGATCTTGCCGCTGCGACCGCTGCCGAACTGCGGCTGGATGGAGATGCCGCCGATGTACGGCGTGCGCAGGGCCCGCAGCACGACGTGCCCGATCTCATGGTCGTTCACCCCGAGGGCGGCCGTCATGGTGAGTGTCATGAAGACCTCGGCGGCGGCCAGCCGTTCGATGGCGAGGTTCTTGAACCGCCGCAGGTCGGCGCCGCGGTGGTGGCTTGACGCGTGCGCACTCTCGCCGTCGTACTGGAGGTAGACCTCGACCCGTTCGCGGTGACGGTGCAGCAGAGCCACCAGCGCGTCATCGCGTGACAGCGTGATTCCGTTGGTGTTGATGAGGATTCGTACGATCGGTCGAGACGCCAGCTGCTCGAGCAGCTCGGGCAGGTCCGGGTGCAGGGTCGGCTCGCCCCCCGAGAGCATCAGCACGTCGAGCCGGCCGTTCTCGCGTGCCAGCCCGGCGTCGACGTTGGCCAGCACGTCACTGACCGAGGCGACCCCCGACAGCGATGGCGCCGAGTCGGCGAAGCAGGTGGGGCAGCGCAGGTTGCAGTGCTCGGTGATGTCCTCCACGAGGATGCAGGTGTGCTGGGTCTGCATGGCCGGTAGGCCGTACTCGTACGCCTCCGGAGCCGGTAGGAAGTTGCCGACGCGATCAGGGCCGTGCGTCTTCGTCGGGGCCGTCCACTGCTCGAGGTAGGTGAGGATCTCGGGCGACTCGTCGTAGAGGGTGCGCACGAGCCCGTGCTCACGGCATCCGCGTTCGAGCCAGACCCGGCCGTCACGTTCGACAAGCCACCCGCTGAGACGTGGCACCTGGGCCAGCTCGCGTTCAGGGTGCTCGTCGTGGCACCGGGGGCAGAAGGCGTTGACGTAGCGGTGGATCCGGTCGCCCCGCAGGGTGCGCCCCGAACCGGCCGGGGGCGGGGTGGACACCACGGGGGCGCTCATGAGACCTCCTGGAGAAAAGCAGCCGGCCGCGGGGTCGACAGCACGACCACGGCCCGCCAGACGGCGAGCGGAGCCAGCACGGCCAGCACCAGCTGAGGGCGGGTGAGGCCCAGCCAGACCACTTCGTTGCCCCGCACGAACTCGACGAGGAACCGGAAGGCGGCGTAGCCGGCCACGTAGAGGGTGAAGAGGCCGGCCGGCTCGGCGAGACGGTCCCGCCAGCGCAACAGCAGGGCCAGGGCGACGAGCTGGAAGGCGATCTCGTACGCGAACGAGGGATGCAGCGGCACGCCGGCCACGGCGCCGGTGCGGTCGGCCGCGGCCTGGTCGAGCACGACGCCCCAGGCGTGCCCCGTAGGGGTGCCGGGGTTCTCGGTGAGGAGGCAGCCGAACCGGCCGACGGCCATACCGGCCGCGACGGCCGGCGCGAAGTAGGCACCGGTGCGAGCGGTGTAGCCGGTGAGTCGTTTGCCGAGCAGCACCCCCAGGTAGGCCCCGACGAGGCCACCGATGACGCTGCGGTTGCCGTAGAGGAACTGTTCGACGAAGCCGGCGTTCTGCCGCACGTCGAGGTGCTGGAACCAGGTGCCGGCGTACATGAAGACACCGCCCCAGGCGAGCCCCACCGCGACCACCGCCCAGAGGCGAGGGTCGGTCTCGCCGCGACGACGCCGCTCTGCGGCGAACACCAGGATGGCGACGAGCAGCCCGAGAGCGACGAAGAACTCGTGGGTCCCGATGACGAGACCGGCTACCTCGACCAGGACGGGGTGCATGCGCCCACGATGTCATGAGGGCGATCGTCGCGACCTGAGTATTCACACCCCTGGCGTGGCTACAGTGGCAACAGGGTCGGGCGCGTCGCGCGGCCCTGCATCATCCAGTGGGGCCCCCGCAGCAGCCAGCGGAGCCGTGCACCGGTCACTCGAGCCAAGGAAGTGCATCGTATGAAGGTCGGCATCCCTCGCGAGGTCAAGAACAACGAGTACCGCGTCGCCATCACCCCGGTGGGGGTTCACGAGCTGACTCAGCACGAGCACGAGGTGCTCGTCGAGAAGGATGCCGGTGTCGGCTCGCAGATCAGCGACGACGACTACGTGGCCGCCGGAGCCCGGATCGTCGACGCGGCCGACGACGTCTGGGCCGACTCCGAGATGGTGCTCAAGGTCAAGGAGCCCGTCGAGGAGGAGTTCCACCGGCTGCGCGAGGGGTTGACCCTCTTCACCTACCTGCACCTGGCCGCCGACAAACCGCTCACCGAGGAGCTGCTGGCGCGCAAGGTCACCGCGATCGCCTACGAGACGGTGCAGCTGCCCTCGGGGGCGCTGCCACTGCTCTACCCGATGTCAGAGGTCGCCGGGTGCCTCGCGCCCCAGGTGGGCGCGCACTCGCTGATGCGGGCCCAGGGCGGCCGCGGCGTGCTGATGGGAGGCGTCGGTGGGGTGGCGAACGCCAAGGTCGTCATCATCGGTGCCGGGGTCTCGGGGCAGAACGCGGCGAACATCGCGCTCGGCATGGGCGCCGACGTCACGCTGCTCGACACCGACCTCGACAAGCTGCGCATGTCGTTCTGGCGCTACGGCAACCGGGTGCACGGGCTGGCCTCGTCGCAGCTGACGGTCGCGAACCAGGTGCGCGAGGCCGACCTGGTGATCGGCGCCGTGCTGATCCCCGGTTTCGCCTCCCCCAAGCTGGTCAGCAACGAGCTGGTCTCGCAGATGAAGCCGGGCTCGGTGCTGGTCGACATCGCCATCGACCAGGGCGGCTGCTTCGAGGACTCGCACCCGACGACGCACGACGACCCGACCTTCAGGGTGCACGACTCGGTCTTCTACTGCGTGGCCAACATGCCGGGCGCCGTGCCCCACACCTCGACCTATGCCCTCACCAACTCGACCCTGCCGTACGCCGTCGCGCTCGCCAACCTCGGCTGGCGCGAGGCGGCCTCCGCCGACCGGGCCCTGGGCTACGGCCTCAACATCCACGCGGGGCAGGTCACCTACGACGGGGTGGCTGCCGCCCACGGCATGACCTCGATCACCCTGGCGGAGGCACTGTCCTGACCGACGCGGCGTCGTCTGCTGCTCAGAGCCCGGCGGCACCCCCCGTGGCCGATGCACCCACCGACATGGAGCGCGCGGTGCGCGGATGGATCGCGCATGTCCGCGTCGAGAAGGGTGCCGCCCCGAACACCGTCAGCGCCTACGAGCGCGACCTGCGGCGCTACGTGGCGCATCTCGCCGGTCGAGGCGTCAGCGACCCCCAGGGTGTCACCGAGGCCGACGTGGCCGATTTTCTCGCCGGACTCCGCGAGAGCGGCCTCGCGGCATCGTCGGCTGCCCGCACCCTCGTGGCCGTGCGTGGGTTCCATCGGTTCCTGGCCGTCGAGGGCGAGACCGCTGGGGACCCGGCCACGAACGTCGCCCCACCCAAAGCGCCTTCGCGTCTGCCCAAGGCGATCTCGGTGGAGGCGGTCGAGCGGCTGATCACCGCAGCCTCGGTCGGCGACACCCCGGTCGCCCTGCGCGACCGGGCCCTGCTCGAGCTGCTCTACGGGGTCGGGGCGCGCATCAGCGAGGCGGTGGGTCTCGACGTCGACGACCTCGACCTCGATCTCGAAGCGGCCCCGCTCGGGGGAGCCGAGCCCGCTGCGGCAGACCTGCGCCGTTCGGGCCTGGTGCGACTGCGCGGCAAGGGCAGCAAGGAGCGCATCGTTCCGGTCGGCCGGTACGCCACGTCGGCGGCCGCGGCCTATCTCGTGCGCGGCAGGCCTGCGCTGGCAGCCAAGGGCCCCGGCGGGCCGGCCCTCTTCCTCGGACTGCGAGGTGCCCGCTTGTCGCGACAGTCTGCCTGGGCGGTCATCCAGCACGCTGCCGAACGAGCCGACCTGCGTGAACACGTGTCGCCGCACACCATGCGCCACTCGTTCGCGACCCACCTGCTCGACGGTGGCGCCGACGTGCGAGTCGTTCAGGAGCTGCTCGGCCACGCCTCGGTCACGACCACCCAGATCTACACGATGGTCTCGGTCGGGCGCCTGCGCGAGGTGTACGCGGAGGCCCACCCGCGCGCCCGCTGATAAGGTCGCACCTGATCAGCGCGAGGCTGGTCAGGCACAACGGTGACTGGGCGAACGGAGTTGGAGCACCCGGTGAACGAGGAGTCACGCGAGAGCACGCACGCTCACCCCGACGAACCACAGGGAGCGCCCCAGAGCGGCATGGCCGGCGTGGCCACGGATGCCGGCAACCCCGGAAGCATGAGGGTGCCCGATGAGCTCGCCGAGCCCGCTGCGCCGACCGAGCCGGCCAACCCGCCATCGGCGCAGCCGTCGAGCCAGCCCACCCTCGCGGGCGAGTCCACCTCCGCTCACCTCCCCGGCACCGAGCGAGCCGGGGTCGGCGCCCTCGGGCCCACGGGTCGGCCCCTGCCCGACTTCCCGCAGCCGGCGCCGCTGACGAGCCACGGGCCCGCCCGCATCATCGCGATGTGCAACCAGAAGGGCGGCGTCGGAAAGACGACCACGACGATCAACCTCGGGGCTGCTCTGGCCGAGCTCGGTCGCCGAGTTCTCGTCATCGACTTCGACCCACAGGGCGCCCTCTCGGTGGGGCTGGGCGTCAACGCCCAAGAGCTCGACACGACGATCTACAACCTGCTCGTCGAGCGTGGCCACTCGATCACCGACGTCATTCAGCACACTCGAACACCGAACCTCGACCTGGTGCCGGCCAACATCGACCTGTCGGCGGCCGAGGTGCAGCTCGTGGGCGAGGTGGCTCGAGAGCAGATCCTGGCGCGGGTGCTGCGACCGGTCGTCGACGACTACGACGTCATCCTCATCGACTGCCAACCGTCACTTGGGCTGCTCACGGTCAACGCCCTCACCGCGTCGCACGGCGTGATCATCCCGCTCGAGTGCGAGTTCTTCGCGATGCGCGGCGTGGCCCTGCTCGTCGACACCATCGAGAAGATCACCGACCGGCTCAACCCCCGACTCCAGGTCGACGGCATCCTCGCGACGATGTACGACGGTCGCACGCTGCACAGCCGAGAGGTGGTGCGCTCGGTCGTCGACCACTTCAGCGACCAGGTGTTCCATACCGTCATCAGCCGCACGGTCAAGTTCCCCGACGCCACGCTGGCCGCCGAACCCATCACCACCTACTCCTCCGAGCACTCCGGAGCGGGTGCCTACCGGCAGCTCGCGCGCGAGCTCATCGCGCGCGGTGGCGCGGCCTGACCCTCATGCCAGGCCCGCACCCAGCCGAGTCTGCGGTGGCCGTCGCTGAGCCGAGCGGGGCCCACCGGCCCGTCGACGAGCCGGTCGACGATCGGGGCAGCGCCCCGGCCCGACCCGGTGACGTCGCGAGCCAGACGTCGATGGTGCCCGGGGGAGTGATCACGCGGCGCAGCGGCGCCCCCTTCGAGGTGCACCTCGACGTGTTCTCCGGGCCCTTCGACCTGCTGCTCGGCCTGATCAGCAAGCACAAGCTCGACATCACCGAGATCGCGCTCGCCAAGGTGACCGACGAGTTCATCGCCCACATCAAGGCCGCCCAGGCCCTCGACGATGACTGGGACCTCGGTCAGGCCTCCGAGTTCCTTCTCGTGGCCGCCACGCTGCTCGACCTCAAGGCGGCGCGCCTGCTGCCGGGCTCCGGCCTGCAGGACGACGACGACTTTGCTCTCATCGAGGCCCGCGACCTGCTCTTCGCACGCCTGCTGCAGTACCGCGCCTACAAGCAGATCGCCGACACCTTCCGCGACCGGATGGCCACGGCCGGGCGCCTCACGCCGCGCCGAGCGGGGCTGGAGCCCCAGTTCGCCACCCTGCTGCCCGAGCTCGTGATCGCCGTGACGCCCGAGCAGTTCGCCATGATCGCCGCGCGTGCGATGACGCCGCGCATCCCCCCGACCGTGGGCCTCGACCACCTGCACGCACCCCAGGTGAGCGTGCGGGAACAGGCCAACCTGATCGTCGACCGGCTCCGCTCACGGGGTCAGACCTCCTTTCGCAGCCTCGTCGCCGACGCCGAGAGCACGCTGGTCATCGTGGCCCGGTTTCTGGCCCTGCTCGAGCTCTTCAAGGAGTCGGCCGTCGCCTTCGAGCAGGCGCAGGCCCTCGGTGAGCTCGAGATCCGCTGGACGGGGGCCGAAGCCGGTGACGTGGCGATCGACGACGAGTTCGACGAGGACGCCGACACCGAGGCCGCGGCCGACGGGCTTCGGGAGACTGAAGGTCACGACAAACACACGAGCGTGCCGGCGCACACCGCTGTTGACGGCGACGAGAATGCCACCGACCAGGGCAGGGGCACCGATGAGTGACGCCGAGGAGCAGGCCCAGCGGGGCTCGGACGCCGCGCCCCGTCAGGGTGATGGCGATCCCGACGAGCAGCCGGGCTTCGACATCGACACCTTCCCCGGCGGGGTGCGGTCAGCGCTCGAAGCCGTGCTCATGGTGGTCGACGAGCCCGTGGCCGAGGTGGAGCTCGCCACTGTGCTCGAGCGGCCCGTCGAGGAGGTCCACGACCATCTGATGGCGCTCGAGGGCGAGTATGCCGCTGGGCTGCGTGGCTTCACCCTGCGGCACGTGGCGGGTGGCTGGCGGTTCTACAGCCGCTCGGAGTTCGCGCCGATCATCGAGAAGTTCGTGCTTGACGGGCAGCAGGCCAAGCTCACCCAGGCCTCGCTCGAGACGCTGGCCGTCATCGCCTACCGACAGCCGGTCTCGCGATCGAGGGTCAGCGCGGTGCGCGGCGTCAACGTCGACGGCGTCGTTCGCACGCTGCTCTCGCGAGGCCTGATCGAAGAAGTCGGCGAACCGGAGGAGAGTGGTGCTGTGCTCTACGGCACCACCACCTACTTCATGCAGCGCATGGGTCTCGACTCGCTCGACGACCTCCCGGCGCTTGCGCCCTATCTGCCAGACGTCGACGTCATCGACGAGCTCATCGAGGAAGGACACGTATGAGCGAGCACTCGAGATCACCCCGCCAACCGCGTAAGGCCGGTCGGCCCGGCCAGTCGGGGGGCGGTCAGGGCGGCCAGGGCCGCCCCGGCGGCAAAGGCAAGGGGGGCAGGCCGGCCTCCGGCTCGAAACCCGGAGGCGGCCGCGGAGGGTCGGGGCCCCGGTTCGCCGGCTCCACCAAGCCGAGCCAGCCCACTCGTCTGCCGGAGCGGCGGCCGTCGTCGACGCCGCCCGTCGACGTGCACGACCCCGATGGCGTCCGGCTGCAGAAGCTGATGGCTGCGGCCGGGGTGGGCTCGCGGCGGGTGTGCGAGACCCTCATTTCCGAGGGACGGGTCGAGGTTGACGGCCACATCGTCACCGAGCTCGGTGTGCGCATCGACGCGAAGAGCCAGACCGTGCACGTCGACGGCGTGCGCATCAACCTCGACGAGGACCGCGTCTACCTGGCGTTCAACAAGCCCAAGGGAGTCGTCACCACGATGCACGACGAGCTCGGGCGGATCTCGCTCGAGGACTACGTCGGCAACCGCGAGGAGCGGCTCTTCCACGTCGGTCGTCTCGACGCCGACACCGAGGGGTTGCTGCTGCTCACCAACGACGGCGACCTCGCGCACCGGCTGCAGCACCCGTCGTACGGCGTGCTGAAGACCTACGTGGCCACGATCCGCGGGCCGGTCAAGGGTGACGTCGGCAAGCGGCTGCGCGACGGGGTCGAGCTCGAGGACGGGCCGGTCAAGGTCGACTCGTTCCGGATCATCGACCACCAGCCGGGCAAGGCCATGGTCGAGGTGGTGCTGCACGAGGGGCGCAAGCACGTCGTTCGACGGATGCTGGAGGCGGTCGGCCACCCGGTGCTCGAGCTGGTGCGCACCGAGGTCGGCCCGATCCGTCTCGCTGACCTCAAGCTGGGGCGGATGCGGCGCCTCAACAAGGCTGAGGTCGGCGCGCTCTACAAGGCAGCCGACCTCTGACCGGCCGCCCCGGCATCCGTACCTCGAACGCGATGGCGGCACGGGGCCGGTCACGTGCGAGTCGCTAGGGTGATGTTGTGAGTCACGTCCACATCGTCGGCACCGGGCTGATCGGCACCAGTCTGGGGATAGCGTTGTCTGCCAATGGAACCCGAGTGACCTTGGAGGATCCGTCCCCGACCGCGGTGCGGTTGGCGCGCGACCTGCTCGCCGGTCAGCTCGGGGCTCACGGCGAGCCCGACCTCGTCGTGGTCGCCGCACCCCCCGACGTGGTGGCCGACGTGATCATCGCCGGGCTGCGTCGCTGGCCGTCAGCGGTGGTCACCGACGTCGCGTCGGTCAAGGAGTCGGTGCTCGGCGAGGTGCTGGCGGCCGGAGCGGCTGACGACGCGATCGACGTGACCCACTACGTCGGTAGCCACCCGATGGCCGGTCGCGAACGCTCGGGTGCCGCAGCAGCCCGCGGCGACCTGTTCGACGGTCGCCCGTGGGTGGTCGTGCCGCACGAGCGAACGTCGCATGCCGCGGTACGAGCGGTGCGTGACCTGGCCGTGTCGGTGGGTGCGGCCGTTCGGGTGATGCCGGCTCATGAGCACGATGCCGCGGTGGCGGCCGTGTCTCACGTGCCGCAGCTGGCCGCGAGCATCGTCGCCGCGTGTCTGCGCGAGCTGCCCGAGTCAGCCGTCAGCCTGGCCGGTCAAGGGCTGCGCGACGTCACTCGCATCGCAGCGAGCGACCCACGGCTCTGGACGCAGATCCTGGCGGGAAACGCGGTGGCGGTGCGAGACGTGCTGCGGCAGGTGAGCCGTCAGGTCGACGAGGTCGTCGACGCTCTCGACCTTCTCGTCGACTCCGACGGCGAGGGATCGCTCGGCACCCTCAGCCGAGTACTCGAGTCGGGCAACCTCGGTCACGCCCGGATCCCCGGCAAGCACGGTTCGGCGCCCGCGGTCTACGAGGTCGTGTCGGTGGTCGTTCCCGACGAGCCCGGCGCTCTCGGGCGGCTGTTCGGCGACATGGGCGCGGCCGACATCAACCTCGAGGACCTCCGCCTCGAACACGGCTTCGGTCAGGCCGTCGCCGTCGCAGAGATCTCGGTCGTTCCGGCGGCCGTCGAGCCGTTGCGAGCCGAGCTGGCGCGGCTCGGTTGGCGCGTGCACGACTGAGCTCAGCGGCGTCCGGCACCGGCTCGACGAGCCTGGTCGCGTTTGTTGTCGGCAGGGGCGTGGCGGCTAGGCTGCCGCCCATGCCCGACCCCGAAGCGACCCGACCCGACTCCTCCGGCCGCCCGGCCGGCGACGCTCCGCTCGCCGGCTTCGTGATCGCCATCGACGGCCCGTCGGGCTCCGGCAAGTCGAGCGTCAGCAAGCAGGTCGCGCGCACGCTCGGCTACGGCTTTCTCGACACCGGGGCCATGTACCGGGCCCTCACCTGGTGGTGCCTCGAACGGCAGGTCGACCTGACCGACGAGAGCGCCGTGCTCGCGGCAGCCCAAGCGTTCCCGCTCACGATCGGTACCGACCCAGACGACCCGGCCGTCACCGTCGACGGAACCGACGTCGGCAGCGCCATCCGCGAGTCGCGCATCTCGACGCAGGTCTCGCTCGTCGCGGTCATCGTGCCCGTGCGCGAGGTGCTGCGCGATCTCCAGCGTCGGCTCATCACCGAGGCCTCTGCCGCCGCCGGGGGAGTCGTGGCGGAGGGCCGCGACATCACCACGGTGGTCGCCCCCGACGCGTCGGTGCGGGTGCTGCTCACGGCGTCGGAGCAGGCCCGCCTCGCCCGACGCTCGCGAGAGCTGCACGGGGCCGACCACGCCGACGCGGTGGCCGCCACCCGGTCACAGATCGTCGACCGCGACCGGGTCGACGGCACCGTGTCGCAGTTCACCGTGGCGGCCGACGGGGTGACCACGGTCGACACCTCCGACCTCAACTTCGACGAGTCGGTCGCGGCTGTGCTGCAGGTCGTGGAGGCGGCGCGGGCGTGAACAGGCCGAGCCGCACCAGCGCTGTTGCTGCGCCGCACCCGGTGCGGGCGCGGATCGGGCGCTACATCGGCATCGGCATCTTCCACACGGCCTATCGGGGCCGGGCCCTGCACGGCGAACGGGTGCCGATGAGCGGTCCGGTGATTCTCGTGGCCAACCATGCGGCGTTCCTCGACGGCCCCTTCGTCTTCTCGATGGCGCCCCGGCCGGTCAACTTCCTCGTCAAGCAGGAGGCCTTCTCGGGGTTCTTCGGGGCTGTCATCGCCGCGGTCGGGCAGATCCCGATCGACCGCACCGTCGGCGACCGCGGCGCCTTGTCCACCGCGACAGCCGTGCTCGAGCGAGGCGGCGCGGTGGGCATTTTCCCCGAGGGCAACCGGGGGGCGGGCGACGTCGACGAGGTCAACCAGGGCGCCGCCTGGCTATCCCTGCGCACCGGTGCCGTGCTGGTGCCCGTCGCGGTGATGGGCACGCGCACCGAGGGGGCCGGTGTCGACGCCTGGCCGCGGCTGCGCTCGCGCCTCGACGTTGTGTTCGGGAGCCCTTTCACGCTTGCCGTGCCCACCGGCGTGCCGGGCCGGGAGCGGCTGCGGCTGGCCTCCGAGCGGCTGCGCGAGACGCTCGCGTCACACGTGCGCCTCGCGCGGGTGGAGAATGGTCCCTCAGCCGACTTCCACTGAGTGCGCCCCGGCGCGCCCGGATGTGGCGGCACCGCTCACCGATTCGAGGACACCGTGACCGACGAGACCGCCCGCCCCACCGACGAGGGCGCTCCGATCTCGACGTTGGCAGCCGTCAGCGCCAACGATGACCGTGATGCCAGCGAGGTCGGCGACGCCACTGCTGCCGCCGACGACGCTGACCACGCTGCCGTCGAGCGCGCCCTGCGCGCCGGCCTCGCCGAGTTCGAGCTCGCTCCCGAAGACGAGGCCCTGCTCGGCGCCGACGGCTCGGATGCCGTTGACGACCAGCCGCGCGGGCCGCTTCCGGTGGTGGCCGTGATCGGGCGGCCCAACGTCGGCAAGTCGAGCCTGGTCAACCGCATCCTGCGGCGGCGCGAGGCCGTCGTCGAAGACGTGCCCGGGGTGACCCGTGACCGGGTGTCGTACGAGGGGGAGTGGGCCGGCCGACGGTTCACGATCGTCGACACCGGCGGCTGGGAGGCCGACGCGACGGGAATCCACCTGCGGGTCGCCGAGCAGGCCGAGATCGCCATCGAGCTCGCCGACGTCGTGATGTTCGTGGTCGACGCCACGGTCGGCTCCACCGACGACGACGAGTCGGTGGTGCGGCTGCTGCGCAAGGCCAACAAGCCCGTCGTGCTCATAGCCAACAAGGTCGACGACCAGCGCGGCGAGGCGGATGCCGCGGCGCTCTGGAACCTCGGCCTGGGCCAGCCCTGGCCCGTGTCAGCCGTGCACGGTCGCGGCAGCGGTGACGCTCTCGACGCCGTGCTCGAGGTGCTGCCGGCCGTGTCGGCCCACGGGGCCTACGCCCAGGGCGGGCCGCGCCGGGTGGCGCTCATCGGCCGGCCCAACGTCGGCAAGTCGAGCCTGCTCAACCGTCTGGCCGGTGAGAACCGCGTCGTCGTCGACCAGGTGGCCGGTACGACCCGCGACCCCGTCGACGAGATGATCGAGCTCGGCGGCACCACGTGGCGCTTCGTCGACACGGCCGGCATCCGCCGTCGGGTGCACCAGACCCGCGGCGCCGACTTCTACGCGTCGCTGCGCACGCAGACGGCCCTCGAGAAGGCCGAGGTCGCCGTGGTGCTGATCGACGCCGAGGAGCGGATCGCCGAGCAGGACATCCGCGTCATCCAGCAGGTCATCGACGCGGGCCGCGCGCTGGTGATCGCGTACAACAAGTGGGACCTGCTCGACGAGGAGCGCCGCTACTACCTCGAACGCGAGATCGAGAAGGAGCTCGTGCAGGTGCCGTGGGCGCCGCGGGCGAACATCTCGGCCCGCACCGGCCGGCATATGGACCGCCTGGTGCCGGCCATCGAGACGGCGCTCGAGTCGTGGGACACCCGCATCCCGACCGGCCGCCTCAACGCGTTTCTCGGCGAGGTCGTTGCCGGCCACCCGCACCCGGTGCGCGGCGGCAAGCAGCCGCGCATCCTGTTCGCCACCCAGGCCTCGACCCGGCCGCCGCGCTTCGTGATCTTCGCCTCCGGCTTCATCGAGGCCGGCTACCGACGGTTCCTGGAGCGCCGCCTGCGCGAGCAGTTCGGCTTCGACGGCACGCCCATCGAGGTGTCGGTGCGGGTGCGCGAGAAGCGCCGCCGCTGAGGGCGCCGCTCAAGCGAACGGGGCATCGGCGCGGGCGGATCTGGCCCGATTCGCTGGCCGTCGGGCCCGTAGGCTAATGTTTCGTTCGGCCCCGCGGGGCTCACGGGCTGTGGCGCAGCTTGGTAGCGCACTTGACTGGGGGTCAAGGGGTCGCAG
>JAKDLG010000141.1 GCA_030452985.1 Humibacillus sp. | reverse complement strand
AACCTGCGACACCCGCTTTAGGAGAGCGGTGCTCTATCCCCTGAGCTACGAGGGCGGGGCAGCCCGGCCATTGTGCCAAAGGGCCGGGCCGGAGCGTGAATCGAACCGGTCCCGGCCCGGTCGCGTGGTCGTCGTCAAGCGGTATGCCCGAGATTCGTTAACCTGACGCCATGACCGACGTCACCCGGCAGGGCTCTGCCACCAGGGCCGGGTCGAGTTCGGGAGACCCCCGGGCCGACCGGGTCGCCGCGGCTGTCAAGACCTGGCAGCGCACCCTCGTCGACCTCGGCGGGCGCAACACCCTGCTGTGGTACCGCGACCTGCCCTCGGGCACGCTCGACCTGACCACCGCGCACCCCGGCGGGGTGTCGAAGCTGCTGGCCGGCAAGGGCACGCGGCTCTCTCAGCTGGTGCGCGAGCCGGCTGCCCTCGGCGAGGCCCGGCGGCGGGCCCGCGCGATCCGCTCGAAGGCGCTCGAGCTGCGCGAGGAGCGCGGCATCGCGGCCGGGTTCGTGGCGATCGGCATGGCGACGTGGTCGGTGCCCCGGGCGGCGCGCCCGCCGGCCTCCCCGGTGCTGCTGCGCCCGTGCGTGCTGCGCCCGACCGGCGCCTCGCAAGACGACTTCGAGCTCGACCTCGGCCCCGAGGTCGAGTTCAACCCGGTGCTGCGTGAGTACCTCCGGTCAGAGCAGGGCGTCGAGATCGACGCCGACTCGCTCGCCGACCTCGCCACCGTCGGCAACTCCTTCGACCCCTACCCGTCGTACGCCGCGCTCACCAAGCTCTGCGAGCACGTGCCCGACTTCGTCATCACGCCGCGCCTGGTTCTCGGAACGTTCTCGTACGCCAAGCTGCCGATGGTGGCCGACCTTGCGTTGCAAGGGTCCTCCCTGGCTGACCACGACGTGATCGCTGCCCTCGCCGGTGACGAGTCGGCGCTCGCCGCGGTGCGCCTGCGCCTGCCCGACAGCGAGCCCGACCCCGACCCCGAGCACGAGTACCTCGTGCTCGACGCCGACGCGAGCCAGCACGCCGCCATCGACGCCGTCCGCGCCGGCGCGCACCTCGTGGTCAAGGGCCCCCCGGGCACCGGCAAGTCGCAGACCATCGCCAACCTCATCGCCGCGCTCGCGGCCGAGGGTAAGTCGGCGCTCTTCGTCGCCGAGAAGCGCGCCGCCATCGACGCCGTGCTCGGTCGCCTCGACCGCGTCGGGCTCGGCGGTCTCGTGCTCGACGCCTACGACGGCACCACCAACAAGCGGTCGACCGCCCAGCAGTTCGCCCAGGGCCTGTATGCCGCCCTCGAGAACGTTCCCGGCCCGCACGACCCCACGGCCGCCACCCTGCGCGAGCGGCGAGGACGGCTCACCCGTCACCTTCAGTCGTTGCACGAGGTGCGCGACCCGTGGGGGGTCTCGGCCCACCAGGTGCAGGAGGCGATGGCCGAGCTTGTTGCGCGCACGCCTCCGCCCAGCTCGCACGTACGGCTACGCGGTGAGGCCATCACGAGCGTGCCCCGGGCCAAGGCCGTTGAGCTCGGGCGACGCCTGCGCGACGCCTCCGGCCTCGGCGCCTGGACCCGCGACGGCGACGACCCGTGGTTCGGCGCCCACATCCTCACCGCCGACGAGGCCTCTCGGGCCCTGGAGATCACCAGCCGCCACAGCTCCGAGGGCCTGCACGACGTCGCCACCAAGCTCAACGGCATCATGACGGAGTCGCATGTGCCACAGGCGCACTCGCTGAACGACTGGCGGGCCGCCTTCGACACGATGAACAGTGTGCGGCGCACGCTGGAGGTGTTCCGACCCGAGGTCTTCGACCTCCCGCTGGGCGAGCACATCGCGGCCACAGCCACCCGCGACTGGCGCGCCAACCGTGACGTGCAGATGGGCTGGCTCGCGCGTCGCCGGGTCCGGCACCAGACGAAACGGCTGCTGCGGCCCGGGCGCCCACCGGCACGCCTGCACGACGAGCTGGTGTCAGCGAGCGAGCAGCGCAAGCACTGGTTCGAGCTGGTCGGTGGCGGTGGCCGCCCCGAGATCTCACCGCGCCTCGACGAAGGCATCGCCCTGCTCGACGGGCTGACGAACGACCTCAAATGGCTCTCCGACCGGCTGCCCGTGACGGCCGGCGCCGGCAACCTGATGGACCTTCCGCTCGACGAGCTGCGAGCCCGGCTCGCCACCCTGGCCGCGCGCCCCGAACGGGTGGCGGTGCTGCCGCACGTGTCGGCCGCCCTCAACGGTGTGCGGGAGGCCGGGCTGGGAGCGGTCGTCGACGACCTCGCGGCTCGCGGCGTGGCCACCGAAGACGTCACCGCGGAGGTGGACCACGTCTGGTGGGCCTCGCTGGCGCAGGAGATCACCGTGCGCGACCCGGCCTACGGCGCCCACGACGGTGCCGGTCTGCGCCGCGACGTCGCCGAGTTCGCGGCGGCCGACCGCGCGCACCTCTCCGCAACCGTCGAGCGCGTGCACGGTGCGGTCGCCCGCAACGTGCGCGAGGTGCTCACCGACCACCCGGCCCACGAAGCGCTGATCCGCGCTGAGGCCGGAAAGTCACGGCGGCACAAGCCGCTTCGTGACCTCATGCCCGTGGCGTCAACGGCGCTCACGGCGATCAAGCCGTGCTGGGCCATGAGCCCCCTCGTCGTGGCCTCGACCCTGCCGCCCGGCCGCTGGTTCGACGTCGTGATCTTCGACGAGGCCTCGCAGGTGCAGCCCGCGCAGGCGATCTCGGCGATCTCTCGGGCCCGACAGGTCGTCGTCGCCGGCGACGAGCGCCAGCTGCCGCCGACCAACTTCTTCACGGTGGTCGGCGGTGACGAGTCGGCCCCGGCCGAAGACGTGCTGACCGACGGGTTCGAGTCGGTGCTCGACGTGCTCGCGGCCGCGCTGCCGACCCGCCGCCTCACCTGGCACTATCGCAGCCGCGACGAGCGGCTCATCGCCTTCGCGAACACCACCATGTACGACGGTGCCCTGACGACCTTTCCCGGAACCTCTCTCGACTCGGCCGTCACCTTCGAGGCCGTCGACGGGCAGGCGGAGGTGCAGCCGGGCCGCGACTCCATCGACACGACCGACGCCGAGGTGGCCCGCGTGGTGCAGCTGGTGCTCGAGCACGCCCGCACCCGGCCCACCGAGTCGCTCGGCGTCATCGCTCTCGGCAGCAAGCACGCCGAGCGGCTCGACGACGCCGTCACCGAGGCGCTGCGCTCGGCCCCTGACGCCGCCGCGTTCTTCGAGGCCGACACCGACGAGCGCTTCTTCGTCAAGAACCTCGAGCGCGTGCAGGGAGACGAGCGCGACGCCATCATCTTGTCGGTCGGTTACGGAAAGACGCCCCACGGGCGCGTGCTGCACCGCTTCGGCCCGCTCAACATCGAAGGTGGTGAGCGTCGCCTCAACGTGGCGATCACCCGCGCCCGGGTGCGTATGACCGTCGTGTCGTCACTGCGCTCGGCCGACCTCGACCCCGACCGGCTCAAGGCCCGGGGAGCCGTCATGCTGCGTGACTTCCTCGCCTACGCCGAGTCAGGTGGCGCGGCCCCCGTCGACGGTGGCACCGCAGGGCCGGCCGGGTCAGGCGGGTCGGCCGTCTCGCCCACCACCGACCCGCTGCGAGCCGATCTCGCCCGCCGTCTACGCCGCGAGGGGCTCACGGTGCACGAGGAGTTCGGCAGCGCCGCGCAGCGCATCGACCTCGCCGTCGAAGACCCCCATCACCGCGGTCGCGAGCTCATCGCGATCGAGACCGACGGCCCGCGGTATGCCGCTCTCACCAGCACGCGCGACCGTGACCGCCTGCGGCCCGAGCAGCTCGAACGTCTCGGCTGGACGCACGTACGGGTGTGGAGCACCGACCTGTTCCGTGACCCCGCTCGCGAGATCTCCCGCATCCTGACGATCGTGAGGCGAGCCACCACGACGACCAGCGACGCCGCCCGCCCCGCCGCCCCGTCGCCCACCGCCGCGGGCGAAGCACGCCGGTCGGCTTCCAAGGAGCCCAAGGAGCCCACGGCGCCGATCCCCACCGAGCCGGACGCCGCTCACCCCCTCGAGAACCCAACGGCCTCCCAGCCGCCGGGCGAGCCCCACGACGGCGGCCCGAACGCCGACCCGGTCGAGGCGGAAAGTGGCGTCAAGAGCCGGGTTCGTCGGCGGCGGGTCTTCCGCCAGGGCACCAACCCTGAGGCGGATGCCGCCCACTACACCGAGTCGACCACCACGCTGAACCGCTCGTCCGACGCGGTGGCCGCGGGAGAGCCGGCCGACGAAACGGCCCGCGAGCGATGGCTGGCGGAGCAGCGGCCCCCGCACTACGAGTGACCCTTCCGCTCGACAGCGTCGACGACGTCGCTGTCAGCCGAGGTCGGCGACGGGGGTCAACAGCACCCGACCGGCCATACCCACCGAGCTCGACAAGGTGGTGAGAAAGTCCTGACAGAGCGGCTCGACCCCGTCGAGCCGCCACAGCACCCCGGCGTTGACCCACGCCGCGTCACGGGCCCGACCGATGCTCCAGGAGCTGACGAGGTTGGCCACCGGCCCGGCGTAACGACGGTCCACGTCGAGGGCGATGCCCTGCAGGAACGACTCCCGAACCTGCTCCTGCGCATCAGCGAGCAGGTCGGTCACCTTCTGGTAGTCGGCTTCCACACCGGGGCTGTCGGGGCCGAGGCCGAGCTGCCGGCAGGTCGCGACGAGCGCGATCGGCAGGTCGTGGTTGATGTGCGCGTTCATCCCGGCGAGCGCGAACTGGATCGGCAGACGGCCGCTCTCGTGCCGCGCCTCGAACACCGGCACCCAGGCGCTGCTCGGGGCTGTCGCGTCGACGGCCTCGAGGTACATCCCGGCGAAGACGATGTCGAACCTCGTCATGACCTCCGCGCTGCCGAAGTAGCCCTGCGAGATCCGGTCGCGCACGAGCTCGGTGACCGTCAGGTACATCCCGTTGAACGCCCCGAGCCCGTCGCCCGGCGCCATCGGCAGGGCAATCTGACGCATCCGCTCACACACGGCGTCGATGCTGGGCAGCTGACCCGGGGGAGGGGCGTCCTTCCGCAGCCGGGACCGGCCACGGATGACGTCGATCAGGTGGGTGAGCCATCCCATGCCTCGACGCTAGCGCTCCGCGACCCGTAGGTCGACCATCCGCTCCGTCACCTCCCCGCACACCTCCGAACGCTCCCCGGCCGTCGCCAGGTCAGGTGGTCCGCACGCCCGCTTCCCGCCCGGAATGGCCGCGATCGGGGCCGTGTTGATGGGGCATGAACACCTCGACCCCCTTCTCGCTTCGTCTCGTCTGGGCCCAGGGACTGTTCGAGCGGGGTGACTACCGTGCGGCCGCGCCGGTCCTGGCCGATCTCGTCGCCGAGGTCGAACAGACGCGGGACGCCGACCGCGAGGAGGGTTGCGCCGACGGCGCGGTGCTGCACGCCACCACCGATCTGCGCCTGTTGTTGGGCTCGCGCCTACTACCACTCGGCGCAGTTCGGTCGGGCCGAGGCCCTGCTGCGCCCGCTCCTCGATGAGAGCCCGACCGATGCCTACGCTCACTTGCTGCTCGGGCGCACGCTGCAGCGTGCCGGTCGTCACGCCGACGCCGCGCAGCCGCTCGCGCTGGCTCAGGTTCTCGGCGACTACGACGTTCCGGAGCCGTACGCCAAGCCGTGAGACGCCGAAAGTGCACTTCGTGCTCTGTCGCTGGGGAGCCAGGCTCCCGTAGACAGCACGAAGTGCCCTTTCGACGGTGTGGGATCAACGGGTGCGCAGCGAGTCCCGGATCTCGGTGAGCAGCAGGACCTCTTCCGACGGGGCCTCGGTCTCCGGCTCGGCGCCGCGAGCCCGACGGGCGGCGAGGGCGTTCATCGGGGCGACGACCATGAAGTACACGGCCAGGGCGACGATGAGGAAGCTGATGGTCACGGTGATGAAGGAACCGACGGCGATGCCGCCGGGCTTGTAGGCGGAGAAGTCGGGGCTTCCACCGAGCTTGCCGATGAGCTGCATGATCATGGTGACGAAGGCCTCGACGACCTTGCCGAAGGCGGTACCAATCACGACGGCGACGGCCAGGTCGACGACGTTGCCCCTCATGATGAAGTCTTTGAATCCCTTGAGCATGGTGAATCCTGTTCTGTCGGCGCCGACCGATCTGGTCGGCGCGTGAGGTGTGGTCCGCTGACCTGCCAGTAGGTGCGGATCATGGGCCTGAAAGCGCTGATCGGCTGTCAGAGGGCCGGTGAACCCGGTCGGCGTTGACCTGACTGCAACGCCGTCGGAACGGCAGCACCGCCGATGGTAGTGGTTAACGCGCACCCTCGCGACGCAGTGCCACCACGAAGGCCTCACCAGCGCCCAGCACGCTCAGCTGCCGGGTGACCTGAGCGGCGGCGGTAGGGGTGAGAGCCAGGGTCAGCTGCGTCGGCGCCGCCTGCCCCCAGGTGGAACCCGCTTCGCCGTTCCCGCCGGACACACTGAGCACGACGACGTCCGAGGCGGCGCGGACTCCCGACCCGGTGGCGTAAAGGTCGATGTGGCTGCCGGCTCGGGCGCCCGTGGCGTGGGCGTCGAGCACCGGCACCGTCATCGCCACCCGATCGGCAGGCTGCGCCGCGAGCAGGTCGGCACCGACCAGTCGCGATGGGGTCAGCACCTCGCCGGCGTCGACCGCCGACGAGACGACCTTCCCGACGACGATCTCGGATGCCGTGAACGCGCGCTCGGGGCGCACCCGGACCGGCACCTCGATGACCCTGACGTCGTCGGTGTTCACCATTGACCCAGCGGCAATCGGGCGAACCGAGACCACCGTCGCGGCGCTCGGCGGGTGCACCCGGTCTCGGGTGACGGCCGAGAGGGCGACGAGGGCGGCAGCTCCGGCCAGCCCGGCGGCGCCCACGCGCCGCAGGCGAGCCCTCCGGGCGCGTCGACGACGAGGGTTCGACACCGACCGTCGCCCATCGGCGACCGGAGAGGCTGACGAGCCAGGCCGGCCGGAGCCCGTCAGGCGCGAACGTCGGGAGCGCATCAGGGCAGCGTGAAGGGTAGCTCGAGCCCGTCGAGGCTGCGTCGGCACGGGCAGGTCGCCTCGTCGTCGCCCTCATGGGCGGGCAGCTGCCCGATCGCGCGACGAAGCACGCCCTTGAGCCGGTCGACGTTGGTCGCGAAGACCCGCAGCACCTCGTCGTGGCTGACCGACTCGCCACCCTCGACCCCGGCGTCGCGGTCGGTGACCATGGCGATCGTGGTGAAGCAGAGGGCGAGCTCTCGCGCGAGCCCGGCCTCGGGCATCGTCGTCATGCCCACCACGGCCCAGCCGGCCCGCTGGTGCATCAGCGACTCGGCCCGGGAGGAGAACCGTGGCCCGTTGATCACGACGAGGGTGCCGTCGGCGACCACGTCAAAGCCTCCCCGGCAAGCCGCATCGACGGCCACCGCTCGGCCGTTCGGGCAGTAGGGATCGGCGAAGGCCACGTGCACGACGGGGCCCTCGGCTTCGTAGATCGTGTGCTCGCGACCCCAGGTGCGGTCGACCACCTGATCGGGAACGACGATGGTGCCGGGCCCGTTCTCGGCCCGCAGTGAACCGACCGCGCAGGGCGCGAGAACCTGGCGCACCCCGAGCGCCCGCAGGGCCCAGAGGTTGGCCCGGTAGTTCACCTGGTGCGGCGCGAACCGGTGCCCTTTGCCGTGGCGGGCGACGAAGGCGACGGAACGCCCGTCGACCTCGCCGATGACGAGCGGGTCGCTCGGTCGGCCGAACGGGGTGTCGACCGACACCGTCTCGTGGTCGCTGAGAAAGTCATAGAGGCCGGAACCGCCGATGACGCCGATCTCTGCTCGGGTGCTCATGCCGGGAAGCCTAGGTGCGGCCGCCGGCCGGATCGCCCGCCGATACGGGCCTGTGGACGGGTGCGCCCGTCGTCAGGAGGGTGTGGACGACGAGCCGGACGACCCCGCGGAACCTGACGAACCGGACCTCGAGCCAGACGACGTCGAACCGGTGGAGGAGCCTGACCCCGACGAGCCCGACCCCGACCCCGACGAGCCCGACCCCGACGAGCTCGACCCGCTCTTCGACGCCGACGAGTCGGTCGACGAACCCGAACCCTCCTTGGCGCCGGACGAGCCGTTCGACGACTCCTTCGAACCGCTTCCCGACCCGGAACCGGCGGCCGCCTTCGCGACCTTCGCAGCGGCAGCCCGTGAGTCGGTCTTGTAGAACCCCGAGCCCTTGAACGAGATGCCGACCGGGTGGATCACCTTGCGCAGCGAGTGCTCGCCGCACTCGGGGCAGAAGGTCAGCGAGTCGTCGGTGAACGACTGGCGGATGTCGAACGCGTGCTGGCACGCCTGGCACGCGTAGGAGTAGATGGGCATGGGTGACCTCGGCCGTCAAAGGGGGGGTGAGCAGGGAGAGTCTACGGCCAGCCCGCGAGGCGACCGCCGCGGCTGACCTCGCGGATGCGTCGCTCGGTGCGACCGCGTACCTTCGAGGTGGTCACGACGAGCAACCGGTCACCATGCCGGATCGTGGTGTGCTCACCCGGGACGAACCCTTCACCGTCTCGCACGATGAGGGTGACGTTCGCGCCCTTGGGCAGTCGCAGCTCGAACACCGCCACGCCGTGCAGCCGGGACTGCGCGCCCACCGACACCTGCACCACGTCGGCGCCGATCTCGACCAGCGTGGTGCTCTCGAGGTCGACCTCGACCGAGTGCACCTGCTCGGTGAGGCCCAGCCGGTGGGCCACCCAGGCCAGGGTCGGGGCCTGCACAAACGTGAAGATGACCACGAGCATGAAGACGAGGTCGAAGATCCACTCCGTGTCGGGCGTGCCGGTCGTCAGCGGCACCGTGGCGAGCACGACGGGCACGGCGCCGCGCAGGCCCGCCCACGACAAGAAGGCCTGGTCGCGCCACGACACCCGAAACCACACGGTCGAGGCGATGACCGACAGTGGTCGCGCCACGAGCAGCAGCACCAGCCCGATGACGATGGCCGGAACGAGCTGCTGGTCGAGCCGGAAGGGGTCGGCCAGCAGCCCGAGCATGACGAACAACCCGATCTGGGCGATCCACCCCATCGCGGTGCCGAAGCTCTGGAACGAGGTGCGGTTGGGCAGCCCCATGTTGCCCAGCACGAGGGCGCTGAGGTAGGTCGCGAGGAAGCCCGACACGTGCACGGCCGCACCGAGGGCGTACGCGAACACGGTGAGGGTGATCACGCCGATGGAGAACAGCGCCGACGACCCACCGGCCACCCGCTTCAGCAGCTGACCGCCCAGCCAGCCGACCGTGACGCCCACCACGGCGCCGCCGCCCAGCTCGAGCACCGCCAGCCAGAGCAGCTCGAGCGGCCCCTCGGGCGTCGCTCCCGGCACCCCTTGCGCAGCGAAGGCGACGACGAGGATGACGACCGGTGCGTCGTTGAAGCCGGCCTCCGCCTCGAGCATCCCCGAGAGCCGTCTGGGTAGCGGCACGTTGCGCAGCACCGCGAAGACGGCAGCGGCATCCGTCGACGAGACGATGGCCCCCATGAGCAGCGAGATGGTCCAT
Organism: Humibacillus sp.; assembly: GCA_030452985.1. GTDB lineage: Bacteria > Actinomycetota > Actinomycetes > Actinomycetales > Dermatophilaceae > DSM-29435. Next base: position 3,590 of record JAKDLG010000141.1, on the reverse strand, counting down.
GACAGGGGCAGGAGAGTGTGCGCGGCGACCGCGACAACGAGCACCGACACGACGACGCCGACGGTCGAGAGCATCGCGGCGGGCGCCACGGCATCCTTGATGTTGCTCCACGACGTCGTCAGGCCACCCTCGGCCAGGATGAGCACGAGCGCCGCGTAGCCGAGCACGCGGGTGATCGACGCCGAGTCGAACTGGATGCCGAGCCCGGCGTTGCCGAGCACGAGCCCGATGCCGAGGTAGATGAGAAGCGACGGCAGACCCGAGCGCACCGAGAGGCGCACCGCGGCCACGGCCACGAGCATGACGACCGAGCCGACGAGCAGCACACGCGTCAGGTCGTCGAGGGTCATCCCCGACGACGTGATCGATGTGGCTGCGAGCATGGGCGACTCCTCGCGGTGGCTGCCGCAATCCAACCACCCCGGCGTCTCGCCCCGCTCCGGGGTCCGTGACGACACCGGTCGCCACACTCCTCGGGCTCCCTCGGTCGCCAAGGTTCGTGGCCTAGTCTCGTGGCGTGTCTCGCCCCAAGCTCGCCCGCCGCATCGGCCTGTCGATCATCGCGCTGGTGCTCTTCGCCCTCGTGGCGGCGAGCATCCTCGCGATCGGCGTGGTGCGCCAGTCGTTCCCGCAGACCGGGGGAGAGCTGGACCTCGAGGGCCTCGCCGGCCCCGTTCAGGTGCAGCGTGATGCTCGCGGCATCCCGACCATCTACGCCGACAACGCGGGCGACCTCTTCCGCGCCCAGGGTTACGTCAACGCCCAGGACCGGTTCTTCGAGATGGACTACCGGCGCCACCTGACCGCGGGGCGGCTCTCCGAGCTGGTCGGTTCGGGCGGCCTCGAGGCCGACAAGGTCATCCGCACCATGGGCTGGCGGCGGGTGGCCGAGCAGGAGCTGCCCAAGCTCGCCCCCGAGACGCGCCAGTACCTGCAGGCCTACGCCGACGGGGTCAACGCCTGGATCACGTCGAAGGGGTCGCCCGAGGCGATGTCGCTCGAGTACCGCGTGCTCGACCTGCAGCACCCTGGCTACCGCGTCGAACTGTGGACCCCGGTCGACTCCCTGGCCTGGCTCAAGGCGATGGCGTGGGACCTGCGCGGTGACTACGACGACGAGCTCGCCCGGGCTCGTCTCTCGCGGGGCGGCCGCATCTCCACGAAGCAGATCAACCTGCTGTACCCGCCGTACCCCTTCGAGCGGAACCTGCCCATCCTCTCGGCCGACGACTGGAAGCCGGCCGCGCAGCAGACGGCTCAGGCGGCCGGCCCGATCCCGGCCGCGTTGCGTACCGCGTCGGGCCAGGCCGCCGTCGACCGCGCGTCCGCCGCCGTGGAGGCCGTGCCGACCACGCTGGGCAAGGGGGAGGACATCGGCTCCAACTCGTGGGTCGTGTCGGGCTCGCGCACCACGACGGGCAAGCCGTTGCTGGCCAACGACCCCCATCTCTCGCTCGGCATCCCGAGCATCTGGTCACAGGTCAACCTGCAGTGCCGCACGGTCAGTGCCGCGTGCCCGTTCCAGGTGTCGGGCTTCTCCTTCGCCGGGCTGCCCGGGGTCGTCATCGGCCACAACCAGAAGATCGCGTGGGGCTTCACCAACCTCGGCCCTGACGTCACCGACTTCTACCTCGAGCAGGTCACCGGCAACACCTACCTGCGCGACGGCGCCAACGTGCCGCTGCAGGCGCGCACCGAGACGATCAAGGTCGCCGGAGAACCCGATGTGCAGATCAGGGTGCGCTCGACCGTGCACGGGCCGATCCTTTCGGACGTCATCCCGTCGGTGAACGAGGCGGGCGACCGGGTCGTCGTGCGGGGCGCCCCGCAGGCCAACTCGTATGCCGTGTCGATGGCCTGGACCGCCCTGACCCCGAGCACCACCGCCGACGCCATCTTCGCCCTCGACAAGGCGCAGAACTGGGACCAGTTCCGGGCCGCCGCCGCCCTGTTCGCGGTGCCCTCCCAGAACCTGGTCTACGCCGACACCTCGGGCCACATCGGCTACCAGGCCCCGGGCCTGATCCCGGTTCGCCGCAGCTCCACCTCCGGGGCGGTGCCTGGCTTCTGGCCCGCCCCGGGCTGGGACAGCCAGTGGGACTGGAAGGGCTGGGTGCCCTTCGACCAGCTGCCCTGGGCCTACGATCCGCCCGAGGGGTTCATCGTCACGGCGAACCAGGCGGTGACCGCCAGCCCCACCCCGTTCCTCACCAGCGAGTGGGACTACGGGTTCCGGGCCCAGCGCATCCGGGCGTTGCTGATGTCGGCCAAGAAGGTCTCGCCCGAGATGATGACCCAGATCCAGGGCGACGTGCGCAACACCTTCGCCCCGTCACTCATCGAGCGGCTGCTCCAGGTGCAGGTCGACGACTTCACGGCCCAGGCCCAGGGCCTGCTGCGTGACTGGGACGGCACCCAGACCGGCGACAAGGGCCGTGACGGCGCGTCGGCCGCCTACTACAACGCAGTGTGGAAGTACCTGCTCCAGTACACGTTCGACGAGCTGCCCCCCGACCTTGCGCCCGACGGCGGCAGCCGCTGGATGATCGTCATCGAACAGCTGCTGAAAGACCCCAAGAACGACTGGTGGGACGACAAGACGACCCCGGGCGTGACCGAGGGGTCGGGTGAGATCCTCAAACGGGCTCTCGTCGAGGCCCGGCTCGACCTGGCGCGCGAGCTCGGCAAGGTTCCGGCCACCTGGCGCTGGGGGCGGCTGCACCAGCTCAACCTTCAGCACCCGGTGCTGGGGGGCGACACCGTGCCCGACGTGGTGCGCAGCATCTTCAACCGTGGTGGCATCGAGCTGGGCGGGGGTAACGCCATCGTCAACGCCAACAGCTGGGACGCAGCCGCCCCCGGCTACGACGTCACCACCGGACCCTCGATGCGTATGGTGGTCGACCTCGGCGACTTCAACCGCTCGGTGTGGGTCAACTCCACGGGGGAGTCCGGACACGCCTACAACCCGAACTACGCCGACCAGATCGACGCCTGGACCCGGGGGGAGAGCTTCCCGTGGCCGTTCACGCCGGATGCCGTCAAGGCGGCTTCGCAGGCCGAGCTCACCCTTCGCCCGCCGGGCTCACAGCCCACCCCGGCAGCCACCACACCGTGACGGCTCCTACACCGTGACGACGCGGCCGGTCGTGCTCACCCAGCCGTCGACGGCGGCGTCGTGCTCGTCGCGCGGCAGGTCGACCTCGCTGGCCTCGCCCTCGTGCAGCAGGGTCAGGGTCGGCGTCGACGGGTCGCGGTGCACCAGGGCCCGGTCGTAGCAACCCCCGCCCTGCCCGAGACGGGTACCGTGCCGGTCGACCGACAGGCCCGGGGTGATGACCAGCGCGGCGCCGGCGAGGGCGTCCTCGCCCAACCACGCGTCGACGGGATCCTCCGGCGAACCCCCCAGGCCGGGGCGCCGCGTCACCGTTGCCCGGTCGCCGACGGTGCCGGCGACGGCGCGCCGCCACTGCAGTGACCAGTCGGCGAGAGTGACGGGCACGATCACCTCGTGACCGGCGGCGAGCAACCGCGCGATGAGCGGACCCGTGGGAGGTTCGTCGCGCAGCGACTCGTAAGCGGCCACCCGG
>JAKDLG010000140.1 GCA_030452985.1 Humibacillus sp. | reverse complement strand
GGCGATGGCCCCGTAGTAGCAGACCATCGCGCTGTCGTTCGCGACGATCGCATCGCGCGGCAGCGCGTCGGCGAGCGCCCTGACGATGGCGAGCCACTCAGCTCCCTCTGCGGCCGCGTCGCCGGCCTTGCGCGTCCGCCACAGCGCGACCTGCTCGGCGTCCTCGGCTGCCGGCGAGCCGGCCGGTACCTCACCGAGCAGCTCGAGCAGCTGGGCGACCGTGAGGGCGGCGTCGCCGACCAACGCCACGTCGGGCACGACGTTCGTGACGATCGCCACGGGATCCACGTCGATTCGCACCAGCAGGCCCCGGATCGGTAGCGCTCCGTTCCACAGGTCGGACGGCGCCAGCTCGGTCCCGATCGCGACCACCACGTCGGCGCCCGCGACGAGGTCGGCGACCGAGGCCAGGTGGACGCCGGCGCCGAGGGAGAGCGGGTGGTCTTCGGGCAGCACGCCCTTGCCGTTCGCCGTCGTGACGACCGGGGCGCCGAGCCGTTCGGCCAGGGCCCGGACCTCCGCGGCCGCCGCACGGGCCCCACCGCCGACGAGCAGGACCGGCGTGGCGGCACCGCCCAGGCGGGCCGCGGCGGCGGCGGTCTCCGTTGCTGGCGCGGGCGCCGGGGGCCGTCGCACGGCCTTGGCGATGACCACGTCACCGGACTCGGCGAGCACGTCGAGCGGCACTTCCAGGTGGACCGGTCGAGGCCGGCCGGAGGTCATGATCGCGAAGGCCTGCGCCAGCGCAACGGGGATCTCCGCAACGCTGGTCACCCGAATACTCGCGGCAGCGACCGCAGCCAAGGCTGCCCCCTGGTCCTTCGCCTCGTGCAGGATCCCGTTGCCGAGCGCGGGGTGGCGCACGGGCAGCCCCGGCGAGATCACGAGCACCGGGACGGAGTCGGAGTAGGCCTGCCCCACCGCAGCGGCCGCGTTCAGCAGCGCCGGGCCGCTCGTGACGATCGCTACACCTGGGCGGCCGGTCGTGCGCGCGTAACCGTCAGCGGCATACCCGGCGCCCTGCTCGTGCCGAGGGCTGACATGCCGGATCCCGATGTCGCTCAGGTGTCGGTAGATCTCGAGGTTGTGAGTGCCGGGGATGCCGAACACGACCTCCACGCCCTGGGCGGCCAGGGCCGCCACCACGGCCTGCCCGCCGGTCATCTGCTCGGGAGCGCGCACCGTCGCCTCCATCTGTTCCGGGTCGTGGTTTTGGTTGGGGACGTGGTCCGGGTCCGAAGCACGTTTCGTGGTCTCGGTCATCCCCGCGCTCCTGCCGAGGAGTCCGCATAGACGGCTTTCCCGAGCCATTGGCCACCATCAACCGAGAGGACGTCCCCGGTGATGTACGCCGCTCGCCGGGGGTCGAGCAGGAAGGCTGCGGACTCAGCGACCTCTTCCGGCGTGGTGAAACGGGCCGCCGGCACACTCCCGAGAACGCGAGCACGGTCGGCGTCAGTGGGCCAGAGAGCGGCTCCGGCCCCTTCGGTCTCGGTCGGGCCGGGCGAGATGGCGTTGACGCGGACGCCGCGGCCGGCCCACTCGGAGGCGAGCGTGCGGGTCATCGCGAGGACGCCGCCCTTGGCTGCCGCGCTGTGAACCGTGCCCGGGTGACCGTGCCACGCGTAGCTCGCGATGACGTTGAGGATGGAGCCACCCCCGGCGGCGAGCATGTGCCGCCCCGCTGCCCGGGTGCCGAAGAAGGTCCCGTTGAGCACGATGTCCACCACGGCCCGCCAGCCGTTGGGCGAGAGGTCCTCGGCCGGACAGATGAAGTTGCCCGCCGCGTTGTTGACGAGGGCATCGATGCTTCCGAACTGTTCGACGACGCCATCGACGGCCGCGGTGACCGCATCAGCGTCGCGCACGTTGCAGGTGACGAAGTCGGCCTTGACTCCGAACTCACGGGCCAGCTGCACGGTCTGCTCGAGCGGCTCCGCCCGGCGTCCGAGGACGACGACGTTGCCGCCGCCGGCCGCGTAACGCACCGCGATGGCCCGGCCGATGCCCGAGCCTCCTCCCGTTACAAGGGCCGTCTGCCCGGAGAACTCCTCGAGGGGAGACATGGTGATCATCGGGCCACTTCCTTGGGTCGGGAAACATGAGGGTGTGTGGTTTGTGGCGCGCCCGCCACGACCAGGGCATCGACGGCGAGGGCGCCGTGGGGTCCGACACGCAGCGGGTTGATCTCGCACTCGACGACGTCGGGCTGTTCGGCCAGAAGCCGGGAGACGGCGACCACCGCATCGGCCGCCGCAGCGATGTCGACCACCGGTCGCCCCCGGAATCCCTGCAGCAATGGCAGACACTGCAACGACTCGATCATCCTGAGCGCCTCGGCCGGTGTGACCGGCGCGAGCGAGAGCGCGACGTCACGGTAGATCTCGGCGTGGACGCCGCCCAGCCCGACGAGAACGACGGGGCCGAAAGCGCTGTCGCGACGGGCGCCGACGATCAGCTCGACGGTGCCCCCACGGGTGTCCATCTCCTCGACGACGTACGTCCCCGAGCCCAACCGGCTCGACATCTCCACGACGGCCTCGCGGGTCGCCTCGAGCGTGGGCAGGCCGATCTTGACACCGTCGACCTCGGTCTTGTGTGCGAGCCAGCCGGCCTTCAGCACCAACGGGGTTCGCAGGTCTGAGGCGACGGTGTGAACCTGCTCCGGAGTGCGCACCGTACAGGCCCTGGGGTAGCTGATGCCGTAGTCACGCAGCCGGTCCCGGCCGGCGAGGTAGTCCAGCGCCTCCCCGACCTCGGCCGCTGGGCCGACGGTCTGAGCCGCTCCCGAAGACCCGGCCTCGCTCAGCCGAACGGCCTGGGCGAGTGCGCGGGCGACCGCGTCGATCGTGGGCAGGGTCGGCACGGCCTGCGACCGCAGGTAGCGCACGGTATCGGAGCCGTAGCTCATGCTGTGCACGAGAACGGGTCGCTGGTGCAGGCGCACCGACTCGGCGAGGCCCGCTACCACCTCGAGCTCCCGGTCGACCAGCGCCGGCGTGTCGGAGCCGTAGCAGCCGAAGTAGCCGGAGAGCACGACCGTGTCCACTTCGCCGCTGCCGAGGAGGATCTCGACGATCCGGGAGTAGGTGTCGAGATCCCGCTCTCCTGCCCCGGCCAAGTCCACCGGGTTCGCGACGCCAGCCGCGGCAGGGAGCAGCCCCCCCAGGCGCTTCGCCGTGGCCGACGAGAGTCGGGGGACCACGAGCCCCTCCCGGGTCAGGGTGTCGGCAGCAAGGGCCCCTTGACCGCCGCTGTCACTGACGACGCCCACCCGACGCCCGCGCGGCAGTGGGCTGCCGAGCAGCAGGTGGGCCAGGTCAATGGCCTGGGCGGGGGTGTCGACGAGGACCGCGCCGGCTGCGCGACAGGCCGCGTCGACGATATCGGTCGATGTCGTCAGAGCTCCGGTGTGAGACCGGGCCGCATCCCGGCTTGCGTCGCTGGCCCCGACGGTGAGGACAACGACCGGCTTGCCGGCGGCGCGAAGCTTGGCCATGACGGCCACGAGGTCGCGCCCCTTCGCAAAGCTCTCGAGGTAGACCACGACAGCCTTGGTCGCGTCGTGGGTGACGAGGTCCTCGAGCAGTTCCGTCGCGGTGACGTCCACCTGGTTCCCGACCGAGACGAAGCGGGACACCCCGAGACCTGCGTGTCCAGCCAGTCCGGCCAGTTCCAGGCTGAGCTGACCCGACTGCGACACGATCGCCACGCTGCCCGGCACGAAGCTTCCCCACGCCAGCTCCAGATCAGTGGCAGCGTCGTACAGGCCCAAACAGTTCGGGCCGACGATCCGCGCACCAGCCGACCGGATCCGTGCGGCGAGCTCCTGCTCGAGGCCGGGCCGGTCGTTGACCGCGTCGATCTGGGCGGTGATGCCTAGGAAGCCTTTGACCCCGAGTGCCAGCGCTTCGTCGACGATTGCGGGGACACTGCGCGCCGGGGCACAGAGCACGACGAGCTCTGGGACCACCTCGATGTCGGACAGGCTCCGGACCGTGGGGTGGCCATCGATGACGGCACCGTTGGCGTTGACCAGCTGCACCTCCCGGAGGTGGGCACCGCGCAAGGCTCCCCTCGCGATCCAGTAGCCCCACTTCGTCGGGTCGGCGGACGCGCCGACCACCGCGACGGAACGCGGGGTGGAGAAGACAGCGAGCGGATCGGTCATCGCCGTACAGGGGATGGCGTCAGGGACCGGGAGATGATGAGCCGCTGGATGTCCGAGGTACCCTCCTCGATCTCCTCGAGCTTGGCGTCACGCAGCCACTTCTCGGGGAAGTACTCGCGCGAGTAGCCCCACCCACCGTGCGTCATCAACGCGGCGTCACAAACCCACGTCGTGTTCTCGGACGCGGTGAGCTTGGCGATCGCGGAGATGGCCGGCGTGGCCTGGCCCGCATCGTAGAGCCGCGCGGCGCGCATGGTGACCAGGTGTGAGACGTCCGTCTTGGCCGCCATGTCAGCGATCCGGAAGGCCACCGCCTGGTGCTCGATGATCGGCTTGCCGAACTGGGTCCGCTCGTGCGCGTAGGCGACCGTCGCGTCGAGCGCCGCCCGGGACAGCCCGGTCGCCCCGGCACCGATCATGATCCGGGACGCGTCGAAGGTTCCCATCATCCCGTAGAAGCCCTGCCCTTCCGGCCCGAGCCGGTTCTCGGCCGGGATCCGAACGTTGTCAAGGAACACCTCCGCGTTGAGAGTGCCACGCTGCCCGTACTTGCGCATCGGTGCACCGACGGTGAGCCCGGCCCGGTCGCGCTCGACAATGAAGGCGGTGATCCCCCGGGAGCGAAGCGACGGGTCGACCGTCGCGAAGACGATGAAGTACCGAGCCAGCGGGGCATTGGAGATCCACGTCTTCTGCCCGTTGAGGACATACTCGTCGCCGTCCCGCACGGCTCGGGTCTGCAGGCTCGCCGAGTCGGACCCCACATCAGGCTCGGTCACCGCGACACTCGTGACGGGCGGCACGCCATCGGTCAACATCGCGAGCCACCGCTTCTTCTGCTCAGCCGAGCCGAGATGAAGGATCGGCTCGGAGAAGAAGGCACTCGAGGTCAAGAAGTTGGCGATGCCGATATCGCCGTAGCAGAGCTCCTCCTGCACCAGACACTGCGTCACGAGGTCGGTCACGCCACCGCCACCGTATTCGGCGGGCAGCATGTAGGTGGCCAGGCCGATGTCCGCGGCCTTCTGCCACAGGTCGAGCGGCGCCTCGACGTCGGCCTCGTCGACCGCACGCGATCGGGGGCGGATCTCCCTCTGGGCGAAGTCACGGGCGAGCGAAACGAACTCTTGCTGTTCGTCGGTCAGGTCGATGCCATCGGTGACGGGGCGAGACATGAGTGGCTCCTCAAGAGGTATTGACTGATGCGTCAGTTATGCTTGAGATCAGATTGAAGTATCCGGTCAACCCTTGTCAAGGGTGCGTCGGCTCGTCAGAGACTCGTCCGGGGCCGCGCAGCGGGTCGGACGTCTCTGGCTCACGAGATCGCCTCCCGCCCGGACGGCACTGAGATCGTGTCGATGAGGTGTGTGCACACCTCGTGCATCCGAGCCCAGGTCATGTGGCGAGACCCGACGAGGGACTGGATCGAGAGCCCGTCGATCATGCTGACCACCGTGTTGGCGATCAGGATCGGGTCCCCGTCGATGATGACGCCGCCGGCCTGGCCGTCGCGGATGATCTCGGTGATCATCGAGCGCCACTGGCCGTAAATTCGCTCGTTGAGTTCGCGCAGGTCCGGGTCGTGCAGTGCCGCCACCCACGTCTCTGCCCACACGTGCCAGGCCGCGGTCGTGTCGTCGTCGCGGGGCAGGTAGGAGTCGATAAAGGCCTGTAGCCGGTCGCGGGCGTTCGTGTATCGCGTGAGGATCGACTCCCTCCGCGCCAGAGACGCCGTGAAGTTCCACTCCAAGGCCGCCTGGGTCAGGTCGCGCTTGGTCTCGAAGTAGTAGTGCACCGACCCCGTGCTGATCTTGGCCAGCTTCGCGACATCGGTGACGCGCATGGCGTTGATCCCTTTGTCACTGATCACCTCGCAGGCGGCTCGAAGGATCTGCTCCCGTCGTTGCGTCTCGACGCTCGGTCTCGCCATCGTCTTTTACCTCATCTGGCTGGTTGGGCTCAGGATCTCAGACGGCTCCAGCGACCGGCGCAACACCCAGCGCAGACATCCCATTCTGCTGCGAGCTCGAGAAGCAGATCGCCGCGAAGCACCTGGACATCGAGGTCCAGGCCCGGTGGAGCATTGACATGAAAGGGCGTTAGCCGTGACGCCATTCGGTGACGTCGTCGGACTCTGGTGGCGCCGTGCCGAGGTCGTCGCCGTCGGTCGTGATGCCGAGGCCGAGCACGGTGCGGTTGGCGTAGGCGAAGTAGGCCGCCACCTGGTTGATCTCGAGGATCTCGCCGTCGTCGAAGCCGGCCGCGCGCAAGCCCTGAACGTCAGCCTCAGAAACGCTGCCGGGTGACTCGGTGAGCAGCTTGGTGTAGCGCAGCGCCGCCAGCTCGCGGCCCTCGAAGGCGTCTTCGGGCTGACCGGCGCGGAGAGCCTGAAGCACCACACTGTGGCGGGCGTCGTCGCCCAGCAGCTCACGCAGCCCGGCGGAGTGGTGGTCGACGCAGTAGGCGCAGCCGTTGAGGTGGCTCACCTGCACGCCGATGGTCTCCAGGAACGCGACCGGAAGGCGGTTGCGGGAGTGGTGCAGCACTGCCTTGTAGAGCCCGAGGTGACCGGTCAGGGTGTGCGGGCGCAGGCTGTGCGCCAACAGGATGTTGTCGATCGTGCCGTTCTTGCCGGCGATGCGGTCGTAGGTCTCGCGCAGGCGAGGTTCTGCCGCCTCGCGGCCGATGGTGGCGATCCACGTCATAGCCGGAGTGTAGGCCGGGTCACTCGACTATCGAGCAACATCAGGGCAGGGTGCGAAAGCCTCTGCTACGTCGCTAGTGCTCCACCAAAGTACGCCCGTGCACTGACCCGGCAGACGACTCGCTGAGGTTCATCCCCTTCGTCTCGGGCGCCAGCCACTGCGACAGTCCGGCCCCGGCAGCAGCGACAAGGGCGGAGATCAGCATCGTCGGCCCGGACCCGATATTGGTTATGGCCCAGGGCAACGCGAACGTGCCGAGGCCGGCTCCGACCCGGCTGACGGCGGCGGCGAAGCCGGTGCCGATGCCGCGGATCTCGGTCGGGAAGATCTCGGACGGGTAGACGCCCATCATCGCGACGATGTTCGCGTTGAAGAAAGAGAAGATGAGGAAGAGGGCCAGCACAATCACCGGCGGCGCGCCCGCCCACAGACCGATGATCGCGAGGGCCGCCGCGCATATCCACTGCGGCGGGACAGTCATCAGGCGGCGGCCAAGCCGATCGACCAACAAGACCGTGCCCACGACCCCGAGCGCGGCGACTGCGGAGAGCCCCAAACCACCGGCGAGTCCGCCACTGATGCCGTAGCCCGTCAGCACGCTCTCGGCGAAGGTAGCGATCGCGAAGTACGGTGCGACGGCACAGAACCAACACCCTGAGACGAACAGCGTGGCCCGCCAGTACTGCCGGGAGAACAGCATCCCGAAGTTGCCCTCGCGGACGTCCTCTTGCTCGATGTCCTTCATGTCGTCGGCGTTCGACATGTACTTGTGAGCGACCGCGCGGGCCTCCTCCTTGCGGCCCACGTTCCACAGCCAGCGCGGCGACTCGGGCAGGCCGAGCCGAGCAACGAACAAGATCACCGCGATCACGGTGCTCGTGCCCAGGATGGTCCGCCAACCCACATCGGTCGTGGTGGTCAGGATGTAGCCCACCAAGAACGCGACCATGAACCCGACGTACCAGCCGACCTCGGAGACGGAGATCAGCCGGCCCCGCAAATGCGCCGGCGAGAACTCGGACATCAGTGGCCAGCCGACGGAGTACTCGGCGCCGATCGCGATGCCCATCAGCAACCGCACCACAAAAAGCTGTTCGGCCGAGTCGACGAAGAACTGCGCGACCGACGCCAGCAGGAAGAGGCCCATATCCAGCTGGAACATAGGCTTGCGGCCGTACTTGTCGGCGGCCCATCCCGCAAGCGGCGAGCCGATCAAGATGCCCGCCAGAGCGGCTGCGGCGATCAAGCCCTCCCAGACGTCCCCGAAGTGCAGCTCTTTGGAGATGGGGACGATCACCGTCCCGATGATCCCGAGGATGAAACCGTCGATGAACATCCCACCGATCAGAACGCCGACAAGCCTGATCATGAAGCGTCGCTTGAACGCCGCGGAAGACCCACCCGGATCGGCGACGTTTCTCTTGACAGATGACATGAATCACTCCTCATAGTTCGAATCCGAAGAATCAGGCTCTGGTGTTCGATGAGAATGTAAAGATCGTGGTGGCCCTGGTACGCCTGCCGAGAGCCTGCCCATCCGGCGTGGCGACGTTGGTGGTTCAGTCGGGGACGAGATAGCGACGCGATGCGGTGTACACCGTGTTCCATGCCGTGGCATCGACGGTCACGCCAACCGCCGCCGCCTCGGCGCGCGCCTGCGTCAGGTCATTCGCGCTGGTCCAGCTGAGGTCGAGCCCGCCGAGCTGTTCGAGCTCACGCAGGGCCACGACGCCCTCGCCTTCCGCGGCCGGTGGCCAGGCCGTGGGCAGCTGGCTGAGGATACCGAACCCGAGACTGCCGTCGGGGCGGGCCAATCGCACCTGAGCCGATGGCTGCGTCGCGCCCCGGCCGGTGCCATCCGACCCTGTGGCTGACCCGATCACGAGCGCAACCGCGTTGCCGCTGACGCGGGCCGCCTCGAGCAGTACGGCATCGAGCAGCGCCGTTCCGGCCACGGCGCAGTGAGCCGTCACGACGCGTTCCTCGCCGCCGCTGGCGACGAGCTCGACCGCGAGGGGTGCCTCGCGCAGCAACCGGTTGCCTCCCGGTGAGCGAAGCTCGACGGCTCCCGGCTGGTGGTTCGGTCCGTCAGCCGTCTCGACGATCTCGACGGGCGTCCGACTCCACGGCTGCGCTGCCAGGTCGTCACGTAGGGCGGCCAGGCCACCCCCACCGTGCAGCTCCGCCTGAAGCACCATCCGGGCGGCCGCCCGCGCTTCCCCGTGACTGGCTCCGTGGGCAGTCAGGGCCCGAAAGGCGGCCTCACTGAGGTCGCGCAGGCTGACCCTCGTGCTGCTCGCACTGGTGGTGCCGGTGGTGGTCATGATTCGCTCCTCGTGCCGGGAAATACGTTGTCGAACAGGCGCATCCAGTTGCCGCCCAGGATGCCGGTCACCTCGGTGTCGCTGAGCCCCACCGCTTGCAGGCCGTCGGTCACGCGCGGGAAGTCGGCCGGGCCGGTGAACCACGACGGCCACTGCGGCCACTGCGGCGGATTCGTCGCGTCGGTGGGCCGCCACCGCCCGTCGCGCAGGTAGGCGACGTAGTCCTGTCCCCAGTCCTGGGTGCAGTCTGAGCCCAGGGCGACGTGCTCGGCCCCGACCTGGTCGCACAGTCGCGCCACCATGGCGCAGAAACCCTCGAGCGTGGCGGCCGACCCGCCGATCACGTTGGGGTAGAGACAGGCCCCGATCACGCCACCCCGGGCGGTCAAGGCCTCGATGACCTCGTCAGGCTTGTTGCGCGGGGACTCCACGAACCAGGTCGGGTTCGAGTGGGTGATCGCCACCGGTCCGCTCGAGGCGGCGATGGCGTCCAGACACGTCCGGTTCCCGACGTGCGAGAGGTCCACGAGCATGCCGACCCGGTTCATCTCGGCCACGACGACCTGACCGAACCGGGTAAGGCCCGAGTCGACGGGTTCGTAGCATCCGCCGCCGACCAGGTTCTGGTTGTTGTAGGTCAGCTGGGCGATGCGTACGCCGAGGCGGTGGAAGACCTCCACCATCCGGTAGTCGTCGGCGAACGGGCTGGTGTTCTGGAAGCCCAGCAGGACGCCGACGTGGCCGCTCGCCTTCGCCTCCCGGATCTGTTCGCTCGTGGTGACGAGCCGCAGCAGGTCGGGGTTTGCGGCCTGGAGCTGGCACCAGTCGCCGATCAGCCGCAGCGTCTCGGTCGGTCCCTCCCACACCGCGCAGGTGGCGTTGACCCCGTGGATGCCGCCCTTCTGCAGGTCGCGCAGCACGTCGGCACTCCAGTTGTTGATCTGAAGCCCGTCGACGACGGTCGCCTCCGCATGCAGATCAGCCGTTCGCACGGTCTGTGTCACGTCTCTTCCCTTCGCTCCGGGCCTCACTCGTTCCTCCCTCGTGTCCTCACTACGGTCGGCGCTCATCGCGACGCCTCCAGACGGTCTGCTGCCCCTGGCGCCGAGACGAAGATCCAGTCGTCGTCGGCGTTTCCGTCGGCGAGGTCACTCAGCCGGGGTGCACCGACGAAGAGCGTGACGCGCAGCCAGTCCGTCGACTGCGGAACGAAGTTCTCCATGCCGTAGACCGACAGCTGCAGGCGTTGCACATTGAGCGGCAGGAACTGCTCTCCCAACAGGTTGGTGTGCACCTCGCCATAGGCCAGTCGGTGCACCGACTGAACCCGCGAGACGGCGCCCCGGTGCCACGGGTGCGCGATCAGGAAACGCGCGACGGAGGTAGCCGGGTCAGCCGAGTCGAGGTCGGCCCGCAACGCGGACACCGCTCGGGCCACATCGGTGCCGTGCTCCAGGCGCTCTCCGGGGTCGACTCCACGACGACCACGCCGCGGCTCCTCGTTGTTCTCGGAGGAGAACCAGAAGTAGGCCTGCTGCGCCGGGTCACTGAAGTCGAACTGCCGGATCCAGCCGTAGTGCGCCTCGATGGTGTCGATCAGCTCACCGACGCGCTGCGACGCCACGACGGAGTTGCGCTCGTCGCACGACAGGCTGGCCTCGATCGTGGCGTCGAGGTCGTCGGTCAGCTCGGTGAGGATGGAGGCCACCACGGCCCGGCATCCCTGGCTGATCGACTCCGCCTCGGTGTGCAGCACGTCCCACGGCCGTGTGACGGGCTGCCCTCGGACGGTGCCGTGCTCGGCAAACTCACTGAGCAGGTCGCGCACCTGGGCCAGCTCCGCGGCGACGACGGCACAGTTCGGGAAGGGGGCGATGTCGCTCGACCCGCCCAGCTCGAGGTAGGTCACGGCGCGGTCGAACAGCTCACGAACCCTGGCGACGTCTGCGTCGGCAGGGTCGGCCTCCCGGCCGCGCACGGCCGCAAGCGGCACCTCGCGCAGGTTGGTCCAGGCGTCGAGCACCTGCGGGTGGTTGATGACGTAGGGCACCATGCCGAGGCCGGTGGCGTTGCCCAACCCGAAGTACCGGCGCCACTGCGGGTCGAGCACGGCGGCATCCGGGTTGACTGCCTTCGCGCAGTGCTCGACGAGGTCGAGGCTGAGCTCGCGCATCAACCAGGCCGACAGGAAGTGCGGCCGGTAGGGCACCGCGAAGGGGTGGTCGGCGCCGAACCGTTCGAAGTCGGCCAGGCCGAACTTGCCGTTGCTGTAGAAGGCAGTACTGCGCATCACATAGGGCGAGGCGCCGAACATGTCCGGATCAGGCTGCTCACCGGCAGCCAGCGCCTTCACCACCGCGTCGAAGAAGCGGGCGCTGCGGTTGCCCCGAGCCCAGATGACCGTCCCCTGATCGGCCCGGCCGTTCTCCTGTAGGGGCACGTTGGCACGCAGTCGCTCGAGGCGCTCGGCGTCGACCTCACCCTCGACGAGGGCAAGGGTGATGTCCCATCCCGCGGCGATGACGCGGTCCTGGCGCTGCGCTTCCTCGAGCACCTGGGAGAACGCGACCAGGCGCCACGTGAGGTCACCCGCATCGATGCGGTAGATGGCCACCCCTCGGCCCGCCGCATCCATGTCGAACGTCTCGCGGGCGACCTGCCAGTGCTGCGCCACCATGTGCCTGATGACCGTGCGCGAGAAGCTGTGCCGGGTGGCGCGGGCGGTGCCCATGTCGGTGGGGTCGCAGACCTCGTTGGCCGGGCGCAACGCGACCGATCCGGTCGGCAGGTCCTGTGCTGGTTCCGCCTGGAGGCCGGATGCTGTGGCGCTCATCGGTCTGATCCGATCTGGTTGGGAAGGGCACGGACATAGGCGGTCTTCAGCACCGAGAAGAACTCGGCCACCGCGTCGCTGCCCTGTTCTCGCGGGGCGGGGAACGACGACTGCTTGACCCCGCCGAAGGGCGCATGCACCTCGGATCCGGTCGACGGCCCGTTGATCTTGATCAGGCCGGCGTCAATCTCGTCGAGGCAGCGGCGCACCACGACCTCGTCGCGGGTGAAGACCGACGCGGTCAGGCCGAACTCGGTTGAGTTGGCCAGCTCGATGGCCGCGTCGAGGTCGGCCGCCCGCATCAGCAGGGTCACCGGGCCGAAGACCTCCTCGGAGGCGATGCTGAGCGAGCTGTCGCCCTCCAGCAGGGTCGGCGCGACGTACGCACCCGAGGCGTCCGACGGCAGGTCAGCCTGGGCGAGCACGGCGGCGCCCTGCTGCACGGCCTGGTCGATGGCGTCTGCCACCTCACCTCGAGCCCGGTCGGAGACCAACGGGCCGATCTCGACGCCGTCCTTCAGGCCGGGGCCGACGCGCAACGCGGCAACCTTCTCGATGAGCGCGTCCCTGAGGGGGTCGTAGGCCGAACCCACCGCGATGACACGCCGGGTGGCGGTGCACTTCTGACCGGTGCTGCCCATGGCGGCTGCCGTGATGAACGCGGCGGCGGCCGGGATGTCGGCGTCGGGCAGAACCACCGCGGGGTTGTGACCACCGAGCTCCATCTGGAGGCGGGCGCCGCGACCGATCACGGCATCCCTGATCCGGTGCCCGACCGGGACCGACCCGGTGAAGGTGACCGCGTTGACGCGGGGGTCAGCGACCAGCTCGGCCCCGAGGGAGCCGGGCCCCAGCAGCAGGTTGAGCACGCCATCGGGCACACCGGCATCCGCGAAGACCTCGGCCAGCGCCACGGCCACGGCGGGGGTGTCGCTCGCCGTCTTCCAGACGACGGTGTTGCCCCACATGAGGGCGGGGGCGATCTTCCACGCCGGGATCTGCACGGGGAAGTTCCACGGGGTGATCACGCCGATGACGCCGACCGGGCGTCGTACCGAGCGCACGAGCTCGTCCGCGTTGGCCGAAGGGTAGGTCACGCCGGTGGGGCGCCGGGCCGCGCCCGCGTGGTAGTAGAGGGTCT
>JAKDLG010000139.1 GCA_030452985.1 Humibacillus sp. | reverse complement strand
CTCCGGTCCTTGCTCGCTGGCGCTCGCTGCGATCCTCACGCGCTATCGCGCTCATCGGTCCACCCCACCCATCACCGGGTCGAGCGAAGCCACAGCGACGATGACATCGGCGATCTGGGCGCCTTCGCACATGGCCGCCACGGCCTGCAGGTTGTTGAAGCTCGGGTCACGGAAGTGCGCCCGGTAGGGCCGGGTTCCGCCGTCGGAGACCAGGTGGCAGCCCAGCTCGCCCTTGGGCGACTCGACTGCCACGTAGGCCTGCCCCGGCGGCACCCGGAAGCCCTCGGTGACGAGCTTGAAGTGGTGGATGAGCGACTCCATCGAGGTGCCCATGATCTCGCGGATGTGGTCGAGGCTGTTGCCCAGTCCGTCGCCGCCGAGCGCCAGCTGGGCCGGCCAGGCGATCTTCTTGTCCTCGACCATGACGCCGCCCTGCTCGCCCTCGCTCGCCTGCAGGCGGTCGGCGCACTGTTCGACCAGCCTCAGCGACTCGTACATCTCATCGAGGCGGATGCGCAGACGGCCGTAGGCGTCCATGCTGGTGCGCGTCTTGACCTCGAAGTCGTAGGTCTCGTAGCCGCAGTACGGGTCGAGCTTGCGCAGGTCGTGGGGCAGCCCGGTCGAACGCAGCGGCGGGCCGGTGATGCCCAGAGCCATACAGCCCGCGAGGTCGAGGACGCCCACGTCGCACATCCGGCCCTTGACGATGGGGTTCTCGTTGAGCAGCGCCTCGAGCTCGGCGATGCCACGGCGAATCTCGGGCACCATCTCGCGCAGCGCGTCGATGGCTCCGGGCGGGAGGTCCTGGGCGACGCCACCCGGGCGGATGTACGCGTTGTTCATGCGCAGCCCGGTGATCATCTCGATGACGCGCAGCAGTCGTTCCCGTTCACGGAAACCGATCGTCATGACCGTCGTCGCGCCCATCTCCATGCCACCGGTGCCGATGGCAATGAGGTGACTGCTGATACGGGTCATCTCCATCATCAGCACCCGGATGACGCTGGCCCGCTCGGGGATCTGGTCGGTGATGCCGAGCAGTTTCTCGATCGCGAGGCAGTAGGCGGTCTCCTGGAACATCGGAGTGAGGTAGTCCATGCGCGTGCAGAACGTGACGCCCAGCACCCAGGTGCGGAACTCCATGTTCTTCTCGATACCCGTGTGCAGGTAGCCGATGCCGGCGCGGGCCTCGGTGACGGTCTCGCCGTCGAGCTCGAGGATGAGGCGCAGCACGCCGTGGGTCGACGGGTGCTGCGGGCCCATGTTGACGACGATGCGCTCTTCCTGGAGCGAGGTCGCCTCGTCGACGAGGTCGTCCCAGTCGCCACCGGAGGCGTTGAAGACGTGGACGTTGTCGAGGCCCTCGTCGCCCGAGGACGCCGCGTACGGGTCGCTCGCCTGAGTCGGGTCGGCAGCCGTGGTGTCGGGGGTATCGGTGTGCGTGCTCATCAGTTGTACGACCTCCGCTGGTCGGGCGGCGGAACCGTCGCGCCCTTGTACTCGACGGGGATGCCGCCGAGGGGATAGTCCTTGCGTTGCGGGTGACCCGGCCAGTCGTCGGGCATGAGGATCCGAGTCAGGGCCGGGTGGCCGTCGAACTCGATCCCGAACATGTCCCAGGTCTCCCGCTCGTGCCAGTCGTTGGCGGGGTAGACCGAGACGATCGACGGGATGTGGCGGTCGTCGTCGGGACAGGAGACCTCGACACGTACGCGCTTGCCGTGGTGGGTGATCGACAGGAAGTGGTAGACCGCGTGCAGCTCCTCGCCGGCGCGGTTCGGGTAGTGCACCCCGGAGACCCCGGTGCAGATCTCGAAGCGCAGGCTGGGCTCGTTGCGCAGCGTCTCGGCCACGGCCAGCAGGTGCTCGCGGCGCACGGTGATCGTCATCTCGCCGCGGTCGATGACGACCGCGTCGACCGCTTCGGAGAAGGATGCCGTGCCGCCGACGAGTCCACGTTCGAGATCGTCGGCGAGCGCGTCGAAGTAGCTGCCGTAGGGCCGCTCGGTGGAGCCGGCGATGAGGATCGGCCGGCGCAGACCGCCGTAGCCGGAGGTGTCACCGCCCTGCGTCACGCCGAACGAGCCGCGACGCATCCCGACGACCTTCGGCTCGCTGGCGCCGGGGTTCACGACGGCCGGCCCGTCGGCAGAACCAGCCGAGCCCGCACGCATGGCCAGCTCGTGCGGCGACAGGCCCGAGCTCTGGTCTTTGCCGTCGGCTGCCTCGGGAGCCTTCTGTTCGCCGTCGCTCATGCCAGCAGGCCCTTCATCTGGTGCGTCGGGGTGGCGCTCAGCGCGGCGGCCTCGGCGGCCTTGGCTGCGTTGACCTTGTTGATGCCGAGCGGCGTCGACTCGATCTGCTTGTGCAGCTCGATGATCGCGTTGAGCAGCATCTGAGGCCGCGGCGGGCAGCCGGGCAGGTAGATGTCGACCGGGATGATGTGGTCGACCCCCTGCACGATGGCGTAGTTGTTGAACATGCCGCCCGAGCTTGCGCACACGCCCATGGAGATGACCCATTTCGGGTTGGCCATCTGGTCGTAGACCTGACGAACGACCGGGGCCATCTTCTGGCTGACCCGTCCCGCCACGATCATCAGGTCGGCCTGACGGGGGGTCGCCGAGAACCGCTCCATGCCGAAGCGGGCGATGTCGTAGTCGGGCGTGCCGACCGCCATCATCTCGATGGCACAGCAGGCGAGGCCGAACGTGGCCGGCCAGATCGAGGCCTTGCGCATGTAGCCGGCCAGTCCTTCGACCGTCGACAGCATGAATCCGGCGGGCAGCTTCTCCTCGAGACCCATTTCCTACTCCTCGTTCTCTGCGACGTTCGGTGTGACGTTTCCTGCGGCGTGCTGGGCAATCCTGGGTACGGCGCGTCGGGCGCGTCTCATGTCCGCGTGACTGGTCTCAGGCCCAGTCGAGTCCTCCACGACGCCAGACGTAGGCGTAGGCCACGAAGACGGTGAGCACGAAGAGCACCATCTCGATGAGCGCGAACAGCCCCAGCTGGTTGAAGGCGACGGCGAAGGGATAGAGAAAGATCGACTCCACGTCGAAGATGATGAAGAGCATCGCGGTCAGGTAGTACTTGATCGGCACCCGGCCACCACCCGACGCCTGCGGCGAGGGTTGGATGCCGCACTCGTAGGCCTCGAGCTTGGCCCGGTTGTAGCGCTTCGGGCCCACGATGAGGGAGGTACCCACCGACCCCGCGGCGAAGAGGAAGCCGAGGCCCAGCATGAACAAGATGGGAACGTAGGGCTCAGTCATCCCTGCGTCACTTCCTTTCGGTCACGGCATCCGTTGGGCAGGCCCATCTTAGGGGCGCGCTGCGTGATTGTGCTCGGCGTCACATACTGCACCACTCGGCATCCCATCATGCGCTCGGCGCGATCCGCGAGAGGCTGTTGATGATGCGGTCCCCGGCGCCCTTGCCACCCGGTTCGGCGAGGTTCGCCATGATCTTCAGCAAGAACTTCATCATCGTGGTGCGCGGGAGTCCGTACTTCGTGGCGAGGCGCATGACCTCCGGGTTGCCGATGGCGTGGGCGAACCAGCGGCCCAGGGTGAAGTAGCCACCGAGCTGGTCCTTCATGACCTTGGGGTAGGCCGCGAGCACCCGTTCGCGCTCGGCGTCGCTGGGTCGGGCCATCGCCTGCGCGATGAGCTCGGCACCGAGCCGGGCCGCTTCGAGGGCGTAGTCGATGCCCTCGCCGTTGAACGGGTTGACCATGCCACCGGAGTCACCCACGAGCATCAGCCCGTCGGCGTAGAGGGGGGTGCGGTTGAAGCCCATCGGCAACGCCGCACCGCGGATCGGGCCGGAGGTCTCGTCGTGCTCGAGATGCCAGTCGGCGTCGATGTCGGCGACCCAGCGCCGCATGACGTCCTTGTAGTCGGTCTGTCGGAAGGCCGAGGTCGTGTCGAGGGTGCCGAGGCCGACGTTGGCGCGGCCGTCCTCCAGGGGAAAGAGCCAGCCGTACCCCGGCATCAGGATGCGCTTGCCCTCGTCATCACGCGTCCAGAGCTCGAGATGGCTCTCCATGTAGTCGTCACGACGGGGCGTGCGGTAGTAGGCGCGCACGGCGACCCCCATGACGCGGTCCTCGCGCTTCGGACGGCCCACGGCGGTCGCCAGGCGAGAGGAGACGCCGTCGCTGGCGATGACGATCGGGGCGCGGTAGCTGACCTGTTCCCCGGTGGCGCGGCCCTGCTCGTCGACCCGTTTGGCCGCGACGCCGACCACTCGACCGGAGCCGTCACGCACGGGTGCGGTGACACTGGTTCGCTCCTGCAGCAGCGCGCCCTTTCGCTCGGCGTGTCGGGCCAGGGTCTCGTCGAGCATGCCGCGGGTGCGCACCAGGCCGTAGGAGGGGAAGGCGTCGTTCTGCGGCCAGTCGAGCTGCAGGGTGTGCCCCCCGCCCTTGATGCGCAGGCCCTGGGTGCGCTGCCAGCCCGAGGTGTCGACACCGAGGGAGATCAGCTCTTTCGTCGCGCGGGGCGTCAGCCCGTCTCCACAGATCTTGTCGCGGGGGAAGGTCGACTTCTCGAGCAGCGCGACGTCGAGGCCGTGGTCGGCGAGGTAGGCCGCCGTGGCCGACCCGCCCGGGCCGGCACCGACCACGATGACGTCGGCGCGATGCGCGACGCTACCGGTGGACTCGGCGCTGGACATGCTGGGTCTCCTTGTGCTGGCGGGGCGGAGGCGGCGCTTGTGAAGAACTTCACGAACTATTCAGGGAGTCTATTCCGCGCCTCTCCTCCTTGTCAGATAAGGAGAGCCTTAGTGGCGCGCTGGAACCCGACGCCGGCAACCCCGCCACGGTCCGATCCCACGCGGCCCACCCGCCATCCGGACGCCGACCTCTGATTCAGCCGAAGGCGTCAGCGCTTGGTGGCCGTGTGGAGCGCGACGACGCCGCCGGTGAGGTTGGTCCAGCCGACGCGCGTCCAACCGGCCCGCTGAATCGTGCCCGCCAGCTCGCCCTGCGGCGGCCAGGCCCGGATCGACTCGGCCAGATAGACATAGGACTCGGGGTTGCTGGAGGTGCGTCGCGCCACGGCGGGCAGCGCCCGCATGAGGTAGTTCGAGTACACGGTGCGGAACGCCTTGTTCACGGGTTGGCTGAACTCGCAGACGACGAGCCGCCCGCCGGGTTTGGTGACGCGAAGGAACTCGCGCAGCGCCAGACCGATGTCGGCCACGTTGCGCAGCCCGAAGCTCATCGTCACGACGTCGAAGCTGGCGTCGGCAAACGGCAGCCGCATCGCGTCGGCGGCGGCGAAGGCCATGTCGGGGCGCCGACGGTTACCTACGCGAAGCATCCCCAGCGAGAAGTCAGCGGCGACCACGTCGATCTCGCGGTCGGCCCACGGCTCGCTCGAGGTGCCGGTGCCGGCAGCGATGTCGAGCACGCGCTCCCCCGGCACAGCGGCGACGGTGCGCACAACCGCCTTGCGCCATGCCCGGTCCTGACCGAGCGAGAGCACGTCGTTGGTCAGGTCGTACTTGTCGGCGACGGTGTCGAACATCGACGCCACGTCGACGGGCTTCTTGTCCAGCTGCGCTCTCGTCATGTCGCAATCCTTGCACCCGTAGAATCGACACGATGTCCTCCCCGCCCGCGCTCCCCCCGGTTCGAGGTGATTCCCCGCGGCCGGGCTCGGGCGAACACCGTAACGCCGTGGCCACCGCGCACAGCCCGGCCGTCGTGGTGCGCACCGCCCTCCTGCCGCTGCCCGTCGATGCCTCCCTGCTCGCGCTGCTGCCGAACGACGTGCCCCACGACGAGGTTGTCTCCTGGGTGCGGCGCGGTGAGGGTCTGGTCGGGTGGGGCACGGCCCTGGCGTTCGAGGCCCACGGGCCCGACCGGTTCGTGGTGGCAGAGGCGTGGTGGCAACAGGTCGTCGCCGGCGCCGTCGTGCGTGATGAGGTCTCGGCTCCCGGCAGTGGCCTCGTCTGCTTCGGCACGTTCCCGTTCGCCGACGACTCGACAGAGACCGCGCGGATCGTCGTGCCGTCCACCATCGTGGGACGTCGCGACGGCCGCACGTGGCTCACCCAGGTCTCGCTCGACCCCCAGCTGACGCTGCTCGAGACACCGACAACCGCTGAAGACCCCGAGCCGCCGACCGAGGTTGCCTTCGCTGACGGCGCGGTCTCGCCGTCCGACTACGCCCATGCCGTCGCCGAAGCGGTCCAGCGCATCGCCGCCGGCGAGGTCGACAAGGTCGTGCTCGCCCGCGACCTGCTCGCCACGTCGTCGACCCCCATCGACCCCCGATGGCTGCTGCGCCGCCTCGCCGAGGGATACGAGAACACCTGGGTGTTCGCCGTCGACGGCTTCGTGGGTGCCACCCCCGAGCTGCTCGTGCGCCGCGACCAGGGCCTGATCACCTCCCGCGTGCTCGCCGGAACGATCCGTCGCACCGGTGACGACGACGCCGACCTGGCGCTGGCGGCATCCTTGGCCCGCTCGTCGAAAGACCTCGAGGAACACGAGTACGCCGTTCGCTCCGTCGCCGAAGCGCTCGAGCCGCACTCCTCGTCGATGAACGTCCCGGAGGCGCCGTTCGTGCTGCACCTGCCCAACGTCATGCACCTGGCCACCGATGTGGCGGCCGTCAGCGCCGATACCGCCAGCTCGCTGCGACTCGCTGCCGCACTGCACCCGTCGGCCGCGGTCGGCGGCACTCCTACCAACCGGGCTGTAAGCCTCATCCGCGAGCTCGAGCACATGGACCGCGGCCGGTACGCCGGTCCCGTCGGCTGGATGGACGCTCACGGTGACGGCGCCTGGGGAATCGCGTTGCGCAGCGGCGCCATCGACCGCGACGACCCGCGTCAGATCCGCCTCTACGCGGGATGCGGCATCGTCGCCGGCTCCGACCCCGAGTCGGAGGTGGCCGAGTCGACAGCCAAGCTGATCCCCATGCGCGACGCGCTCGCGGGCGCCCCTGCCCAGCCGTGACCGTGCACAACACGGCAGCTGAGACAGCGCTGGTGCTCGTGCAGCAGCTCTGGGTCGGGGGCGTGCGTGACGTCGTTCTCGCTCCCGGATCGCGTTCGGCCCCGCTGGCCCTGGTTCTCGACGCCGCCGACACAGCCGGTGACCTGCGCCTGCACGTGCGGGTCGACGAACGGTCGGCCGGCTTTCTCGCGCTCGGGGTCGCGACCGGCTCTCGCCGCCCGGTCGCCGTGGTGACGACGTCGGGCACTGCCGTCGGCAACCTGCTGCCCGCTGTCATGGAGGCACACCACAGCGCCCGGCCGCTCATCGTGGTCAGTGCCGACCGCCCCGACCGCCTGCGCGGCTCCGGCGCGAACCAGACCACCGAACAGGCCGGGCTCTTCGGCGTGTTCGCGGCGTGCCACGATCTGGCGCCGGCCGCCACCCCGGGCGAGCTCGCGGCCGCCGCAGCCGCCGCCTGCTCGGCGCCCGGCCCGACCCAGCTCAACCTGCAGCTCGACGGTGACCTGCTGCCCATCGAGCGCGACGCGAGCCGGTGGTGGCAACGCCCCGCGCCAGCAGCCACCCCGGCCGAGGCGAGCGCCAGATCGACAGTGAGCCCGGATGCCGGTGACGGCCCGGAGACGCTGACACCCGGCCCGCGCACGGTCGTCGTGGCCGGCGACGACGCCGGACCGGCCGCCCGACTGTTGGCCGAGGCCGGCAACTGGCCGCTGTTCGCCGAACCGACCTCGGGCGCCCGCATCGGCCGGCAGGCCCTGCGCACCTACCGGCTGCTGCTCGGCACCGCGCTACGGGCCCGCATCGAGCGGGTCGTCGTGATCGGACACCCCACGCTGTCGAGATTCGTCACGGCGCTGATCTGCGACCCTTCGATCGAGGTGCTCTCGGTGCGCGGCCCGGCCGGCGTCGCCACCGACCCGGGCCGCGTGGCCCGGGTGCTCGAGTCGGTGCCCCGGGTGACGTCCCGTGACGGTGAGGAGTGGTTCGGCGCGTGGCGAGACGCCGACGGACAGCTCTCGGCCATCATCGACGAAGCCGTTGCAGCACAGCCCCTTTCACCACTGGCGGTGGCAGCGGTAGTGGGCCGAGCCGTCGCTGCCGACACGACGCTGGTGGTCGGCTCGTCCAACCCGGTGCGCGACCTCGATGTCATGTCCGCGCCCTGGCCGGCGCACCAGCACCGGTTCGTCGTCGGCAACCGGGGCCTCGCCGGCATCGACGGGATGGTGTCGACAGCGGCCGGCGTCGCGCTGGGGCGGTCGCACGCGGCCCGCAGCATCGCCTTCATCGGCGATCTCACCTTCTTGCATGACACGAACGGGCTGCTGATCGGCCCCTTCGAACGGCGCCCGAGCCTGACGGTCGTGGTGCTGAACGATGACGGCGGCGCGATCTTCGCCACCCTCGAACAGGGCGGCGACCGGTACTCCCACGCCTTCGAACGGGTCTTCGCCACCCCGCACGGCACTGACCTCAAGGCCCTCTGTGCGGCCCACCACACCGCGTACGAGCGGGTGACCGACCTCGATCGGCTGGTGGCAGCGCTGAACGAGGCGCCGCGCGGCATCCGGGTGCTCGAGGTGCCGGTCTCGCGCGCCGACCGTCGGGCGGAGGCCACCTGGCTGCGTGACCTTGCGCAGCAGGTGGTGCCGCACCGCCGGCCCGACGACTGAACCGACCAGCCGGATCAGTCGGTCGAAGCGGGCCAGCTGGCCAGCTCGCCTCCGGGCATGCACACGATTCGCTCGCCGTGCGGCCCGCTCAGCTCCCACGCCTCGTAGTCGGCGGATGCCCTGACACTGAGCTGCGCGTCGGCGAAGTTCACCGCCAGGTGACCGTCCTTGGCGACGAGCACCTCGGTGATCTGCGCGCCGACGAGCTCAGCGAGAGCGGTTGGCAGCTGCTCCTGCGGCGTACTGCTGTCGATGACGTGCATGCCGTCCGCGCGCAGGAGGTAGGCCTCGCCGTTGAGGTCGAGCTGCCAGTTGTCGGTCGTCCACAGCATGAGTGAGTAGTCGAGCCGGATCGAGTGCACGACCTTGCCGGCGAAGCTGGGGATCACGGGTTCCATCCTGCGGGAAGGTCGTAGGTGCCGTCGGGACGCACCGGGATGTGGGTGTCGGGGCTGTTGTTTGCGCCGGGCTTGCCGTCGAGCCGTAGGGGCTGACCGTGCTCGTTGAAGTAGCGCACGTACCCGTCCGGATACCGGTCCGTGCCGTCCATGAGGCGCACCGAGTTGGCGTTCTTCGGAGTGCCCGCCGGAGCGTTGACGTTCTCCGGGTTCTGCCAGACCTCGCCCTTGCCGTTGTCTGCGACGCGGCCCTCCCACGAGCTGCCCGCCGTGCCCGGACGCTGCTCGTCCGGCATCCGGTCGCCCGGCTGCGGCTTGCCCTCGCTCGGGCCCTTGGCCTCGTTCAGCACGTGGTTGTCGTTCTTGCTCGCGTGGTTGGCCAGGTCGCCCGCACCAGCGGTCATGGCGAGGGCTCCGGTGGCGATGAGCCCGGCCGACGCGATGTTGATCGGCACACCCGCCACGGCGCCTACGCCCGTGGCGTCGAGGGCCACCCCGCCGGCCTCTCCGCCGGCGCCGAGCACGATGGCGCCGGCACCGAGCGCCATCGCGAGCACATCCTCCGGGTGCTCGACCATCGCCTGGCCGACGTCGGCCAGGCCGTTGACGGTCGGTACGACGGTGTGGTTGTAGGTCCAGGCGCCGGCATCGCCCAAGGCATCGCCTGCCTTGTCCCACCAGTGCTGCTGGGGTCGCGGTTCGGTGTGGCCGACCGTCGGCGGCGGAGTCGGCGGGGTCTGCGGCAGCGACGTGCCGCCGGGGGCGCTCGCGGCCGGGGCACTGGCGCCGCGTTGCTGCTGCGCGTTGACCGACAGCCGTCGGCTCAGCTGCTCGAGGTGAGCACCCAGCTGTGCCAGCTGAGCGTCTGCCGCGGGCCAGCGGCCACGGAGGGCCTGAAGGTCACTGCCGCCCCACTGGCCCTCGAGCGCCCGGATGGCGTTCGACGCCGCGTCGCGAGCCCGTTCGCACTCGCGCGAGTAGTCGAGCAGCAGCCGGCTGCTGCGTTCGAGCGCATCGGGGTTGGACCCCTTGGCGAAGATGACCATCCGTGACCCCTGCTCCCGTGTGCTGGCTGCGCACCCCACCCTGCACGTTCGGCCGGAAACCCGCCATGGGGAGCACTCCCCGCTCTGTTGGGAAGCCGGTGTCCTGTCCAGGTACAGGCCACCCCAGACCGGCAGCCACCGCCGACCTCAGCCGGGCGGCTGAGGGACCGGCCCTGCGCCGACAAGCGCCAAGCACCGCGCCAGCCGGTCCCACCACCACGCTTGCCGATCGGGCGGGGCCGAGAGGTCCGCCAGTGCCGCAGGGTCGGGGCGTACCCGTCGTGGGAGCAGCACGCCTCCGACCGGACGCAGGGTCGGCACTGCGACGTCGCTCGTGAACAACCCGACCGTGCCGAGACCGCAGGCGTGCTCGAGCTCGGGGAGCGCGGACGCCAGGGCCACTCCGGCCGAGATGCCGACACTCGTGTCGAGGGCCGACGACACCACAGCGGGCAGACCACAGGCTTCGACGATCTCAAGGGCACGCGTCACTCCGCCGAGGGGCGCCACCTTGACGACGATGATGTCGGCCGCGCCGAGCCGGGCCACCCGCAGTGGGTCATCGGCCTTGCGGATCGACTCGTCGGCCGCGATAGGTACGTCGGTTCCGTTGCGGGCCAGCGCTCTTCGCAGTTCTGCCAGCTCTTCGACGGTGGCGCAGGGCTGCTCGGCGTACTCGAGGTCGTAGGGGGCCAACCGGGTCAGGGCGCGCAGTGCGTCGTCGACGCTCCAGCCACCGTTGGCGTCGACGCGGAGGCGAGCCCGCTCCCCCATCGCCGCACGAACGGCCGCGACGCGGTCGAGGTCGTCGGCCAGCGTCTGGCCCGCTTCGGCCACCTTGACCTTCGCGGTGGTGCAGCCGTCGAACCGGGCCAGCACGGCAGCGACCTGCCCGGTCCCCACTGCCGGCACCGTGGCGTTGACGGGCACGGCATCACGAACGGGCGCCGGCCAGGTGCCGTACGACGCCTCCAGAGCGGCGGCCAGCCAGCGGGCAGCCTCCGCGTCGGAGTACTCCACGAACGGCGCGAACTCGCCCCACCCGCAAGGCCCGTCGATGAGCAGTGCCTCCCGCTTCTCGACCCCACGAAACCGCACCCGCATCGGGATCGAGACGACGTGCGTTCGGCCCTGCAGATCCTCGATGATCGGACGCTCGCTCACCGCACCATCATGCGTTGTCAGTCGCCGAGCCGGACCTCGGGGGCGTTGGCCACGGCGCACTCGATGCGTTCTGCCGACCAGGCGCTCATCTCGGGCAACGCGTCGAGCGAGAACCACGCAGCCTCGCTCGCCTCGTCGTCGCCCGGGGTCGGCTCGCCCGAGACCCAGCGGCACCGGAAGGTGTGGTCGAGATACTGGGCGCGGTCGCCGTTCTCGTGCACCATCGGCGGCTTGGAGCAGACCCACACGAGCCGTTCCACCCGGGCCACGACACTGGCCTCCTCGAGCACCTCACGCTCGGCCGTGAGGTGCGACTGCTCGCCGGGGTCGGTGATGCCGGTGACGGGCGTCCAGGCGCCGGTGTCGGACCGCTTGATGAGCAGCACCTCGAGCGAATGGCCAGGGTCAGCGGCATCCGCCGCCGTGCTCGTGTGCCCTGGCTGACCCTGACGGTCACGCAGCACGACCGCCGTGATGCCCGGCATCCACAGCAGGTCGTGCCCGATCTTGCGTCGCAACAGAGCGACGAAGGGCGGGATCGGCATCCCCTGACCCTAACCGTCGCCCTCCCACTACCCCTTGGTTCGAGGTATTCCGCGGTCACCGGTGACCGCGGAATACCTCGAGCCGACGGTCAGTAGGCTCGCAGGGTGAGTACCGAGCGCGTGTCCGACACCTTCGACCCAGCACAGTGGGAGGCCGTGCCGGGCTTCGAGCTCACCGACATCACCTACCACCGCCGCCGAGCGGTGGCGGGCCGACCGCACACCGACTCGGGGGTCGTCCGCATCGCGTTCGACCGCCCCGAGGTGCTCAACGCCTTTCGGCCGCACACGGTCGATGAGCTCTACCGGGCCCTCGACCACGCCCGGATGACCCCCGACGTCGGCGTCGTGCTGCTCACGGGCAACGGGCCGTCAACCAAGGACGGCAAGTGGTCGTTCTGCTCGGGCGGTGACCAGCGCATCCGCGGGCGCTCGGGCTACCAGTACGCGACCGCGCCTGACGCCGACGCCACCGCGGCCGGCGTCGACGAGGCGCGGGTCAAGGCTCAGGGCGGGCGGCTGCACATCCTCGAGGTGCAGCGGCTGATCCGCACCATGCCGAAGGTCGTCATCGCCGTCGTGCCGGGGTGGGCGGCCGGAGGCGGCCACTCGCTGCACGTCGTGTGCGACCTCACCATCGCCTCGCGCGAACACGCCCGGTTCAAGCAGACGGATGCCGACGTCGGCAGCTTCGACGCCGGTTACGGCAGTGCCTACCTCGCCAAGATGGTGGGCCAGAAGTTCGCCCGCGAGATCTTCTTCCTCGGGCGCACCTACTCGGCCGAAGACATGCAGCGGATGGGCGCCGTCAACATCGTCGTCGACCACGCCGACCTCGAGCGTGAGTCCCTGCAGGTCGCCACCGAGATCATGGGCAAGAGCCCGCAGGCGCAGCGGATGCTGAAGTTCGCCTTCAACCTCACCGACGACGGCCTCATGGGCCAGCAGGTCTTCGCGGGCGAGGCGACCCGCCTCGCCTACATGACCGACGAGGCCGTCGAGGGGCGCGACCAGTTCCTGCAGAAACGCGAGCCCGACTGGTCGCCCTTCCCCTGGTACTACTGACGCCGCGCGAGGTCAGTTCCGGGCAGTCGGCTCATGTTCGTTCCGAGCGATTGAGACTCAGACCTCGAAAACGGGACGCGTGAGACACGCAGGTGTTCCGACGTGCGAAATGGAACCTGTCGACGACGAAAGTGAGACAGGCCCGCTTCACGCTGTCCGGCAGGCCGTTGAGCCTGCCACGCACGACGAGGAACGCGTCTGCCATGCC
The DNA here is from genome assembly GCA_030452985.1 of Humibacillus sp. Classification (GTDB taxonomy): domain Bacteria; phylum Actinomycetota; class Actinomycetes; order Actinomycetales; family Dermatophilaceae; genus DSM-29435. Next base: position 167 of record JAKDLG010000139.1, on the reverse strand, counting down.
GGGCTTCTCCAGTCCGCGAGCACAGTCAGCCACAATTTCGCCAACGCTGCACCTACCCCTCCCGCAAGAGGTCGTCGAGTGGTTTAGTGGGACGGAGCCCTGGATTTGAGGTAGTGGGTTATCCATTTGACTGCCGGGTCTCGGGTAGCCTTCTGGCGTGCCGTCTC
>JAKDLG010000138.1 GCA_030452985.1 Humibacillus sp. | reverse complement strand
TGGCCACTCGACTTGAGTCCCCCCGGTCGAGTGGCCACTTTCGTACACGGCACCCGTCCTCCCGGCCGAGAAGTCACACCAACCGCCACACTGGCCGTACGCAACTGGCCACTCGACTAGGTCCCCAGGTCGAGTGGCCACTTTCGTACGGCGACACCTGTGCTCCCGGGCCAACGCGTCAGACGGAACGCCTACCCGGGCTTGACCCACGGTGTTCAATGGACACCATGTCGTCACGCCCATTCCACGTGACCTTCGTCTGCAGCGGCAACATCTGCCGGTCTCCCATGGGCCACGTCATCCTCGACCAGCTGATCGACGCAGCCGGGATGAGCGAGCAGGTCGTGGTCAGCTCGAGCGGCACCGGCGACTGGCACGTCGGCGAGCAGGCCGACTCCCGCACGATCGAGGTGCTGGCCCAGCACGGGTACGACGGCACCCGTCACCGGGCGCGGGAGTTCGACCCGACCGAGTTCGACGACCTCGATCTGGTTCTCGCCTCCGACCAGGGGCACGTGCGCACCCTGCAACAGCTCGCCGGCTCGGAGGACAACCTCGCCAAGATCCGCCTGGTCCGCGAGTTCGACGAGAACGCCGTGACGGCCGGAACGCTCGAGACGAACGACCCCTGGTATGGCGATCACGAACACTTCGCCCGATGCTACGACACGGTCGAGGCCGCGTGCCACGGCATCTTCGACCACCTGCGCACCACCCTCCGGCCCTCGCCCTCGCCCTCGCCATCGGCGGGCGAGGCGAACGTCGCAGCCGATCCGACCAACCGACCGGTCGACGGGGCGGCTGAGGGTACCCGGTCAACGCCTGACCCGGACTCCGAGTCACACTGACCTGATGTCAGCGATCGATCTGTCCAGCCCCGACTACCCCGTGGGCGCACCCTGCTGGGTCGACCTGTTGGTGGGCGACGTGCCGCGCGCTCAGGAGTTCTACTCTGCGCTGTTCGGCTGGGAATGGCGGGCCGGAGACGCACGCAGTGGCGGCTACCCGCTCGCCTTGCACGACGGTCACCCGGTGGCGGGCATCAGCCGACGACCCGAGAACGCCACCGTGCCGAGCCAGTGGACCACCTACCTTCGCGTCGACGAGATCGAGGCGGTGGCGGGGGCTCTCGGTGCGGCGGGTGGCCAACCGCTGGGCCGGCCGGTCTCCTTGGGCAGTCTGGCTCGCACCCTGCTGGCCCGCGACCCGGGTGGCACCATCTTCGGCCTCTGGCAGCCGGAGTCGCTCGGCGGCAGCGGGCTGCTCGAGAGCCCGGGCACGCTTGCCTGGAACGAGTTGCTGACGCGCTCGTACGACGACGTGCAGCGCTTCCAGTCGGAGGTGTTCAGACATGCCTTCGACGACCAGAGCGACGACGACGGTCCGCGCTGGTCGGTCGCTAGCACCAGCGACGGCAACCCCGCCTACGGCCTGGCCGAGATCGGCAGGGAATGGCCGAGTGAGATCGGCTCACACTGGGTCGTCTCGTTCGCCACTCAGGCCGTCGGGCCGAGCGTGGCCACCGCCCTTGACCACGGCGCCACCCTGCTGCAGGGCCCCTTCGACGGGCCCTTCGGGCTGGGCGCGGTGCTGAGCGGCCCCGAGGGCGAAGTCTTCTCGGTGCTGGTGCCCGAGGACTGAGCACCACTGACCCCACACCCACCGAGGCGGCCCCCATCCGGCCACCGAGCCCTCACCCGCCGACCCTCCACTGAGCCAGGAGCCCCCATGCCGGTCCACGAAGGCGCCTTCGAGCCCGGAACCCCCTGCTGGGCCGACGTGATCGTCGACGAGGTCGAGAGCGCCACGTCGTTCTACGCCGACCTCTTCGGCTGGGAGTTCCAAGCTCTACCTCCAGAGGCCGGTGGCTACGTCATGGCCTACCGCGACGGTCATGTCGTGGCCGGGTTGGGGCCCAAGGGGCCAGGCCGAGAGCAGATGGCCTCGAGCTGGACCTGCTACCTGGCCACGACCGACGCCGAAGCCACCGTCGCGCTCGCCCAGAGCTCTGGCGGAGTGTTCTTCACCGACCCGCTCGACGTGCTGGAACTGGCGCAGATGGCCATCGGCGCCGATGCGGCCGGCGCGGTCTTCGGCATCTGGCAGGGCAAGGCGCACTCGGGCGCCGACCTGGTCAACGAGCCGGGTGCCCTCTGCTGGGCCGAGTCCCTCAGCCGCGACTATGCGCTCTCGCTCGACTTCTACCGTGACGTCTTCGGCTACCGGCTGCACGAGGTCGGCCAGGGCGGCTTCCGCTACTCCATCGCCACGCTCGACAGCGACCCCGACCGACCCGTCAGCGGCGTCGGGGCCATCCCGAGCGAGGCCCCCACCGACCTACCCTCGCACTGGATGCCGTACTTCGCCGTCGCCGACTGCGACCGCTCGGCCGCACGTGTCTCCGAGCTCGGCGCAACCGTGGTGCAGCCGCCCCTCGACACCCCCAACGGCCGGGTCGCCCTCGTGGCCGGCCCGCAGGGCGAGACCTTCTCCCTCATGCAGATGAACCCCGCGCCCGCGGGCTCCCGCGGCTGACCCACCGCAACCCCCGCCACGGTCCGATCCCCGCGGCCGGGGCCAGATGGGCAGGGCCAGATGGGCAGGGCCAGATGGGCAGGGCCAGATGGGCAGGGCCAGATCGCAGGTCAGATCGCCGATGGTGTCGCCACAGCAGCACCAGGTGCGACCTGACCCTCAATGTGACCGCACCGCCACGAGCGACCCCACGGTGGCACCTCGACGGATGCCGCTCAGGGGCCGACCCCGCGCGGGAGTGCGACGATAGGCGCCCGATCAGTACTCGTAGCGCGCTTCGGTCTCGTATGGGTCGTCGGTGCCGTGCGGCGCGAACCGGAACACCACCCAGCCGTCGTAGCCGGAGCCGCCGACGATGCAGTCGTCGCCGGCCTGCCCGTCGAGTCGATCGTTGCCGTTGCCGCCGTAGATCGAGTCACGGCCGCCACCGCCCTCGATCACATCGTTGCCACCCATCCCGAGGATGAGGTCGGCTTCATCCGTGCCACGGATTCGGTCGTCGCCGGCGGTGCCGAGGATCAGGTTGGTCCAGGGCAGGGTGCAGACGGGGACGAAACCCACCGGCAGCTCCTGACTGGGGTCGGCGGCGTTCGCGGCCGACCCGGCCGGTCCGACCGCCACCAGGGCCGCGATGGCGACTCCGGACAGGGTGGAGCCGACCAGACCGAGTCGTCGACGGTTCGTGCGAGGTGCGAGCTTCATGAGTGACATGGCAGGTCTTCCTTCTGGTTGGGCGGACCGGTCGGTACCGGTCGCACGGTTGGGTCGAGGATGCAGCAGGGGTGTCAGCGTGGTGTCACAACGGGGGCCGCTCGCGTCAGCAGGGCGACATCCGGTGTCGGTGCGTCGATCTCGCGCATCGCCGCCGCCCACCGCCGGAAGGCCCGAGCGGCCTCACCGTGACGGCCGGCCCGGGTCAGGCTGAGCACCAGACGTCGGTGCACCTGCTCGTCGTAGGGGTCGACACTCAGCAGTCGGACGAAGAGCCCGAGGGCATCTCCCCCTCGTCCGCGTTTGGCCTGCAAGGTCGCCAACCGGCGCACGGAACGCACCCAGGCGGTGCGAACCTCCTCACGCAGCGCGTCAGCCCATTCCTGCGCGGGCTCCTCGTCGAAGGCGTCACCCCGGTAGCGGGTGTCGACGTGCGACAGGATCTCGACGGCCAGGTCGTCGTCCCCTCGCTCGATCAGCTCACCGGCGTGGCTCGCGTCACGCAGCAGGACCTCCGCGTCGATCTGGACATGCGGCAGCACGAGTCGGATGCCGTACTGGTCGGCCGCGACGTAGCGGTCGACCGGCCACGCCTTCTGCGGGTCGAGCACGCCACGCACGGTCGCGAGCAGAACCGAGAGCCGGTGGCCGGTGCGTCCGGGGTCGTCGTCGGGCCAGAGCAGCTCGCACAGCCTGGCCCGCGTGACGACGCGGCCGCGGTACCCGACCAGGATCTTGACGAGGGTGCGGGCCTGGCGCGACCGCCAGGTCGGAAGCGGCACGTCCGCGCCGCCCACCCTGACCGCAAAGGTGCCCAGCACCTCGATGACGACGGAGGCGGAGGACGATGCCTGCGACAGCGGACGCCCGTGCACGCGACCGACCCCGAGGCGTTGCAGCAACCGGGTCGCTTCCCGGGCTCTCGAACGGTCGATGCCGTCGGCCGTGGCGAGTCGTCCGATCAACACACGCACCTTGGCCGCCGCCACGACCGCCCCTCCGCCTTCCCAGATCGACAGGGCCTCCTCTAGGTGGGCCCGCCTGTTGGCCGGGTCACCCGTCGTCTCCGAACAGAGCAGCAAAGCGTCGGCGACCAGGTCGGCGGCCCGCGTCTCCCGCGCGGCGGTCAGGGCTCGCTGGGCGCACGCCTCAGCCTCGTGCTGCCCGGCGCTGCGGAGCAGGCACCAGCCGAGAGCGGCCAGTGCCATCGGCCGGGATGCCGGCCCCGCGATGCGCTCGGCCTCCCGGGCAGCCGCCAGGCCGGCGGTCGGTGGGTTCGTCGCGGCCCGCCCGCCGTCGACCTCGTCGGTACGGTTCGAAGTGAAGACCAGCTCGGCCTCAAGGCGAGCCATCCCGGAAAGCGCCGAGACGAGCACCTGCGTGTCGCCCGATCCGCGTGCCAGCTCAGCCGCCTCGACGTAGGCCGCGCGAGCCTGCTCGTCGTGGCCGAGCTCAGCGTGGACGTCTCCCATCCCGACCAGTGCGAGGGCCGCCCGGGCGGGGCCCAGTCGCCGGCAGATGGCGACCGAACGCTGAAGGTGCCACCGGGCTTCGGGGTAGTGGCCCGTGCGGTGGAGGGCCTCGGCCAGGTTGTGCAGCGCCGTGGCGCGCAGACCGGGCGGGCTCGACCGCTCGGCCAGGCGCACGGTCTCTCGCGCGACCGGGCCCGCCTCGGCGTACCGGGCCTGCGCCAACAACAGATGCGTCTGAGCTCCCAGCACCCTGGCCGCCGTGGCCAGGTCGTTCGCTCGGGTGGCCGCACGCAGGGCCTCCTCGTGGTGCGCCTCCTTGCGAGCGCCGCGGGTGACGCGGGCAGCCGCCAGGTGAGCCACCCCGAGCACGCGATCGCCGCCGTCTGATTCGGCAAGCGCCAACACCTGATCGGCGACCGGGGCGGCCTCGGAGAGGCGGCCGAGCACGGCCAGCACGTGCACGCGGCAGGCGAGCCGGTCGACCTCGTCCTCCACCGGGTCAGCCACCAGACCGGCGTCAGCGACGGGGCCTGGGCTGGTCGCCCGGCCAGAGCCTCCAACGGCCACGCTGTCGTTCACCAGCTGACCGGTCAGCGCGTCGAGCACCGCCAGGGCACAATCGAACTCGCCCTTCGTGTAGTGCAGCTGGGCTACCCGGGCAGCCAGGCCGGCGTCCCATCCCACCCGCTTGGCCCGCTCGACGAGGGGCGCGAACGCGCGCCGCGCGGCCGCCACGTCTCCCGATCGGCGCAGGGCCTCGGCGTAGGTTCGCCGCAGCAGCAGGGTCGTTCGTTCGCGCAGCGGGTCCACACCTGGGGTCTCGTCGCGGCTCAGCGCGCACGCGGGCGCGTCAAACAACGAGACGATCCCCGCGGCCTCTCCGCGGCGCAGCAGGTTCTCACCCTGCGCGGCGACGATCGCGGCGACCGACTCGTCGTCACCGCGCCGGGCGTGCGCCTGCGCCGCGGGGAGCCACGCGCCGTGGGCGGTGTGCACGTCGGCCGCGACGCTCCATCGCTGGTCGTCGCTCAGCCCCGATGCCGCCATTGCCTGGCCCACGCCTGCCAGCAGGTCAGCGACCATCGGCACCAGCACGAGATCGGTCTCATTCCCACGGTGCACCGGCACGAGCAGACCGAGCCCCTCGAGCAGATCGACCATACCGTCCACCCCCCCGGTGCCGGTCGGCGCGCCGCCGGCCCGGTCGAGTCGGTCGCAGAGCAGCTGGGTGACCGGTCCCAGGCCGGCCAGCAGGCCCAGCATCCGGCGCTGGGATGCCGTCAGGCCCGACAGCACTTCCGTGTCGAGCCAGTGCGCCGCGGGGCCGGCGGGACCGCGCAGGTGGGCGCGCACATCGATTCGCGGGTCGCGGGCAAGGGCGTCGCCCGCGAAGTGCACGAGCGTCGGCCAACCGGCGGTCAGCTCGGCCACGGTCACGGCCACCTCGGGATCGGTTACGCCGTAGTCTCGGCTCAGGCAGCGCGCCACGGCATAGGGATCGAGCGCGAGGTCGAGCGGTCCGCGCACGAAGACCGAGCCTCGCAGCAGACTCCGGGCCGCAGGAGCAAGCGGCATCCGTGCTGCGAGCACCACCGTGGAGGCGCATGCGCTCGAGACGAGCCCTAGGAGGCGTGCCGGGTCGGCGCCGGTCAGGTCATCGAGGTTGTCGATGCCGACCCAGCCGGCCGGGGGCAGCCCGTTGGCAAGGGCCGTCGCAGCGGGCAGCACCACACCGTCGGGAGGCCGTTGCTGCTCGAGCAGTGCCGACTTGCCATAGCCGGCGGCGGCCACCACGAGCACCCGTTTCGGCGACGCGAGGGCGAGTTCCATACTGCTCCGTGGCCAAAACCCCTCTGCTGATACAGCGTGCACTCAGGCGGGACTCAGACCGATCTCAGACAGGGTCGCCCTCCGGACGGCAGCGGCGGCCCCCCCCCCCCCCCCGGCGCCCCCCCCCCCCCCCCCCCCCCCCCCCCCGGGGCCCGCCCCCCCGCCCCCGCACCCCCCCCCGCCGGGGGGGGCCGCGGGCCCCCCCCCCGGGCGCCCCCCCCCCCCACCCCCCCCGGGGCCCCCCCCGCCCCGCCCCGGGCCCCCCCCCCCCCGGGGGGGCCGCCGCTCGAACACCACCGTTGCCGCCAGGCGTCAACGGCCGCGCTGCCCGGTCACCAGGCGAGCGCGGTGGAGTTCCCGATCGCCTTCGGTGACGTGGTTCCGAGCACCTGCCCGCTCTTCACCCGGAAGGTCGCCGTCTGGTACATCTCCAGCTTGGTGTCGGTGTCGTCGTTGACCGTGGGCAGCACCGCTCGCACGATGATGTTCCTGGTCTGGCCGGCCGCGGCGAAGCTCAGGGACTGCTTTGTCCGGCCCGTGAACTCGTCGGGGGCGTCAGGGTCTCCGGCGCGCCCCACGAGGTCACTCTCCCAGCGCTCGTGGGTCACCTTGACCGTCACCCCGCCCGGCGAGGCCGAGCAGGTCACGTGGTACGCGTAGTCGAACAGCATCACGCCGGCCCCGTTCCAGTGCTGCGTGAAGGCCGGTGGGTCTACGGTGATGGTGCAGCCGTCGTGGGTGACAGCGGTCGCGGCGTGGGCCGGGACGGCGAGACCGATGGGCACGAGGCCGGCGATCGCTGCTGCGAGGGCGAGCTTCTTCGTGGTGCGTGCGTGCATGGTGGTTCCCCCTGTGCGTGGCGGCCGTGGTGGCCGCCGGTGGCGTCGGTCCCACTGGTGTGGGTGACGACGCCACAATGGTCCGCCCCCGTCAGCGTGGCGTCACAATGGGGTTCAGGGCGCAGATCACACGGCGACGCGAACCGGGCGACGGGCGAGCTGCAGGGGGCGAGAGGCCGGGGTGGGCGGCATCCGGGACCCGGCCTCGACTCTGGGAGGATGCGGGCATGCTTTCGCTGGCCGACGCCCAACCGCCCATCGCGCTCGGAGCCCTCGACGGTCGCTACCGCGGCGTCGTCGCCCCGCTCGTCGACCACCTCTCCGAAGCGGCGCTCAACCGGCAGCGGGTGCACGTCGAGATCGAGTGGTTGATCCACCAGACCAGCCATCAGGTCGTGCCGGGCGTGCGCCCTCTCACCGCCGACGAAACCGCCGCCCTGCGAAAGGTCGTCGACGACTTCGGCCCCGACCAGGTGACCGAGCTGGGTGAGATCGAGCGCGTCACGGTGCACGACGTCAAGGCCGTCGAGTACTTCCTCAAGCGACGTCTGGCCGAGATCACGCCGGATGAGGCCGACCGCGGCATCGCCGAGCTGGTCCACTTCGGCGCCACCAGCGAAGACATCAACAACCTCTCGTACGCGCTCATGGTCAAGGGCGCCACCGAACAGGTCTGGCTACCGATGGCGCGGTCGCTGGTCGAGCAGGTGAGAGCCCTGGCCCGCGAGCTGAAAGACGTGCCGCTGCTGGCCCACACCCACGGTCAGCCCGCGACCCCGACCACGATGGGCAAGGAGCTCGCCGTGCTCGCGCACCGACTCGGCCGCCAGCTGCGCCGCATCGACCAGCAGGAGTATCTCGGCAAGTTCAACGGCGCGACCGGCACGTTCGGGGCGCACGCCCTCGCCCTGCCCGAGGTCGACTGGCCGGCCGTGTCACGCGCGTTCGTCGACGGCCTCGGTCTCACCTGGAACCCGCTCACGACCCAGATCGAGAGCCACGACTGGCAGGCCGAGCTGTACGCCGACATCGCTCGCTTCAACCGCATCCTGCACAACCTGTGCACCGACGTCTGGACCTACATCTCGCTCGGTTACTTCGCCCAGGTGCGCGGTCAGGGCACGGTGGGCTCGAGCACGATGCCCCACAAGGTCAACCCGATCCGCTTCGAGAACGCCGAGGCCAACCTGGAGGTCAGCAACGCCCTGCTCGACGTGCTCGGGTCGACGCTCGTCGAGAGCCGTCTGCAGCGCGACCTCACCGACTCGAGCATGCAGCGCAACATCGGCACGGCATTCGGCCACTCGCTGCTCGCGCTCCAGAACGTCTCACGCGGTCTGGCCGGGCTCGACGCGGTGCCCGAGGCGATGGCCCGCGACCTCGACGGCAACTGGGAGGTGCTCGGTGAGCCGATCCAGTCGGCGATGCGCGCGCTCGGCGCCCAAGGCTTTGACGGCATGGACGAGCCGTACGAGCGACTCAAGGAGCTGACCCGCGGTCGGCGCATCGACGGAGCCGACCTGCGGGAGTTCGTGCGCGGGCTCGGCTTTCCGCCCGAGGTCGAGGCCCGGTTCCTCGCCCTGACGCCGCAGACCTACACCGCCCTCGCGGCCCAGCTCGTCGACGACTACCTGCGGTGACAGCAGGGGCCGGCCGTCATCGTTCGGCCCCCCTCGGTACCGATCACCGCGATCTCCCGGGTGAGTCGCCCGCAGCCATGGTCGGCGGTATCGTCGTGGCGATGACACGCCCGCGAAGGGCCGAGGTCGCAGACCTGCATCGGTGCGCCGCGGCCCTGCCCGAAGTGACCCGCGATCCGGCTGACCCCGCCGCGCCCGAGCGGCCCAGCTACAGCGTGCGGGGCAAGAAGTTCGTCATCTTCCGGGGCCCCCGACCGGATGCCGTCGACCCCGACACGAACGAGCGCTACGCCGACGTCGTGGCGCTGCACTGCTCAGCGGCCGACAAGGAGGCACTCGTCGGCGACCCCGGCTCGCCCTTCTTCACGACTGCGCACTGGAACGGGTACAACGCCGTGCTCCTGCTCGAACGCGATGTCGGGCGGCTACGGGTCGACGAGCTGCGCGAGATGGTCACCGACGCATGGCTGGCTCGCGCCCCCAAGCGGCTGGCCGCCGACTACCTCGCCCGGTAGGGGCGATGAGCGGGACACGCCCCCGACCTGGTCGGTTTAGATACCCCGCAGGGGTATAATGACCCCATCGGCGAGGAGGACACCATGGCTGGCTACAGCGGCTCGAAGGACGACTACCAGAAACGACTGCGACGCATCGAGGGGCAGGTTCGCGGCGTCCAACGGATGGTCGACGACGACATCTACTGCATCGACATCCTGACTCAGGTCAGCGCGATCACCAAAGCCCTGCAGGCCGTCAGTCTTGGCCTGCTCGAAGACCACGTGGGGCACTGCGTCGTCGACGCGGCGCGCGAGTCCGACGAGGCCGCACAGGCCAAGGTGCGTGAGGCGGCCGACGCCATCGCCCGCCTGGTCCGTAGCTGAAGCACCACCGAGAAACACCGAGGAGAAGACATGTTCGAGCGAAGCGTCACGACAGAGGTCACCGTCATGGTCATGACCTGCACCCACTGCTCGAACGCGGTGAGCGAGGCGCTGACCGCGCTGCCGGGGGTGGCCGAGGTGTCCGTCGACCTCGAACCGGTTGCCGACTCCCTGGTCACGATCACCGGCTCAGCCCCACTTGCGCCCGCCGCCATCGACGCCGCCGTGACCGAGGCCGGGTACAGCCTCCGATGAGCACCAGCCACACGGCATCCGCCCCCACGTCCTACCCCTCGTCACCACCCGCTTCGCCCCCGTCGCCTGCCTCGACGCCCGACACCGGCCGGTCGACCAGTGAGGTGCGCCTGTCGATCACCGGCATGACGTGCGCTTCGTGCTCGGCACGCATCGAACGCCGGCTCACCAAGATGGACGGCATCGCGTCGGCGAGCGTCAACCTCGCGACCGAGAAGGCACTCGTCGCGTTCACTGCGCCCGTCACGGCGCAGCAGATCGTCGCCGAGGTCGAGAAGACCGGCTACGGAGCCACCCTCATCGGTGGCGGCACGCGGGGTCCCGAGGCGACCCAGCCCGGCGCCGGAGCCCTGCTCGAGAAGCTGGGTTCGGAGCCGTCTACCGGAACCGCACAGACCACGCCGTCGGATGCCGGCCGCTCCTTTGGTGCCACCCTGACCGAGCGGGTCGTCAAACCAGCGGTCAGTTCGTTCGCCGCGGCCAGGGCAGGGGTGGCACGTCGTGTCGCCGACCTGACCGGTGGCCAAGCACCGGCTGCCCCCGACGGCGGCTCGCACGAGAACCACCTCGACCACGTGCCGGCCCAGAACACCATCCGGCCGCGACTCATCGTAGCCGTGGCGCTCACCGTGCCGGTCTTCCTCCTGGCCATGGTGATCCCGAGCTTCGGCGCCAGCGGCTGGCTGGAGTTCGTGCTCGCCACCCCGGTCGTGCTGTGGTGCGCCTGGCCCTTCCACCGGGCTGCCGCCGTCAACGCTCGCCACCTCGCCTCCACCATGGACACCCTCGTCTCGATCGGGGTGCTGGCGGCGTGGGGCTACTCGGTCGCGTCGCTGCTGACCGGTGGCTCGCACCTCTACTTCGAGGTGGCCGCCGTCGTCACGACCTTCCTGCTCGCCGGGCGTTTCCTCGAGGCCCGGGCGAAAGACTCCGGCAAGGACGCCCTGCGTTCCTTGCTCGACCTGGGCGCGAAGGACGTCGCGGTGCTGCGGATCGACCCCTCCACCCGCATCACGCGAGAGACCCGCATCCCGATCACCGACCTCGTCGTCGGCGACCGCTTCATCGTCCGGCCCGGCGAGAAGGTGGCCAGCGACGGGGTCGTGAGCGACGGGCAGAGCGCGGTCGACACGAGTCTGGTGACGGGCGAGTCGACTCCGGTCGACGTCTCCCCCGGAGACGCCGTCACCGGGGGCGCGATCAACACGAACGGCCGACTCGTGGTGGAGACGACGCGGGTGGGCTCTGACACCGTGCTCGCCGGCATCCAGCGCCTCGTCGAGAACGCCCAGACCGGCAAGGCCCAGGTGCAGCGGCTCGCCGACCGGGTCTCGGCGGTCTTCGTGCCGGCGGTGCTCGTCATCGCCCTGGTCACCTTCGTCGCCTGGCTTGCCACCGGGCACGCCCTGTCACAGGCGCTCGCCGTGGCGGTCACTGTACTGATCATTGCCTGCCCCTGCGCGCTGGGCCTGGCCACCCCGACGGCCCTGCTCGTCGGCACCGGCCGGGGCGCCCAGCTCGGCACCCTGATCAAGGGCCCCCAGGTGCTCGAGAGCACTCGCCGTGTCGACACCGTCGTGCTCGACAAGACGGGCACGGTGACGACCGGGCACCTCCAGCTGCGCAGCATCGAGGTGCGCGGACGACTCTCGAAGAAGGCCGCCCTGATGGCTGCAGCCGCCGTTGAGAAGGGCAGCGAGCACCCGATCGCCCTCGCCATCGTGGCCGGTGCCGACGAGGCCCGCCTCACCCTGCCCTCGATCCGTGACTTCACCACCAACCCCGGCGAGGGCGCCACGGCCCGCGTCAACGGCACCGAGGTCACGGTGGGCAAGGCGGCGCTCTTCGAGTCGGTCGACGACCAGCTGCGGGCCTACGCGGCCGGCCGCGGCGGCACCACCGTCTTCGTCGGCTGGGACGGCGTGGCACAGGCTGCCCTGACGGTCGAGGACACCGTGCGTGACTCCTCCCCGGTCGCGATCGCCCGGTTGGGCGAGCTGGGCCTGACGGCCTACCTGCTGACCGGTGATGGCGAGGCCACGGCTCACAGCGTGGCCCGCGAGGTCGGCATCCCGGCCGAGCGGGTGTTCGCCGACGTGCTGCCCGCCGACAAGTACCGGGTCGTCGTCGACCTGCAGCAGCAGGGTCGTGTGGTCGCGATGGTCGGCGACGGCATCAACGACGCGGCGGCGCTCGCTCAGGCCGACCTCGGGCTCGCGATGGGGACCGGCACCGACGTCGCCATCGACTCCGCCGACATCGTGCTGGTGCGCGCCGACCTCGACGCCGTCGGCGACGCGATCGAGCTCTCGCGCGAGACACTGCGGGTGATCAAGCAGAACCTCGCCTGGGCCTTCGGCTACAACACTGCGGCCCTGCCACTCGCAGCCTTCGGTCTGCTCAACCCCATGATCGCCGGGGCCACGATGGCCCTCTCGTCGGTGCTGGTGGTGACCAACTCACTGCGCCTGAAGCGCTTCGCGCGCTGAGCGGCATCCGCCCCGGCACCCACCGACGAAGACGAGAGGCCACCGACGACATGTCGGTGGCCTCTCGTGCAGACTGCGGCGGCGGGTCAGATGATGACGAGGCCCTCGGCCGTGTCGAAGGTGACCGAGAGCAGACCCGGGGTGCCATGGGGGGCCACGAAGGTGAAGTCGATGTCTTCCTTGTCGAAGTTCTCCTGCGGGCCGAGCCACTCGCGAACCCGCTTCGGGTCACCGGCGATCTGCAGGTTCTGGATCATGGCCGAGGAGTCGGCGCCCGCAGAGGGGTGCACCATCATGTCGTCCCACTCGATGAAGTAGGGCACCTGCGGGTCGGCGAGCAGACCCTTGATGCCGAGCTGGCGCCAGCGCAGCTCCGTACCGTCGGGACGGTGCCGGTTGCCGGCCACGGCGTCGCGACCGAGCCGCTTCTCGATCGGGCGGATGTCGTCGACGGCGATGACCCAGCCGAGCCAACCGCCGCCGTCGAGCGAACGGGCCCGGACGGCCTGACCGAACGGGGCCTTGTCGGACGCCGGGTGGTCGAGCACCTCCACGACCTCGAGGTAGTGGTCCTTGGCCAGCGGGAGGATGATGTTGCGTGTGCCGAAACGCGGGTGCACGCCGCCGTCGATCGCGGGCACGCCGAGCAGTCTCGAGAGCCGGGCAGCCGTAGCCTTGAGCCCGTCGGGCTCTGACGCGTAGGAGACGTGGTCAACTCTCATAGCCTCCATCGTGGCACACGCGAAAGAGTGCTCT
>JAKDLG010000137.1 GCA_030452985.1 Humibacillus sp. | reverse complement strand
CGGCTATTTCGCGGGGAGGTCCGAGGTCATGGGTGCCGCCATCGGCGGCCAACTCCGCCTTGGCGGGGATCAGGCTCACCTTTCTTTGGCAGGACCGGCCTGAACCTCGACGACGGCCTTGGCGTTGGGCCCGTACCCCACGGCAAAACCCAGCATGAGAACCACGACTAGCCAAGCGATCCACGTCCACCCGATCGTGGCGGCGTGGAGCAGCACAAACGGCAGGAGGAGTGCGATCAGGGCCATGCCAACCACGGCCACAGCGTTACCGAATTTGCGACTGCCGCTGGCGATGGTGTTCCCGACTGCAACGAGGACTCCCCCCGCAAGCCCGATCACGACAATGCCCCCAAGGTCAAGGCCGGGTGCCAGTCCGGACCAGGCAATCGCCCCGGTCGACACCGCTGTCAACGCCCCCAAGATGGCCGACGAGACCGGGGCATCGGCGAAGCTCGGCCCATCCCCATTCCTTCTCAATGTCACGATCCATGCGACCGCGGTCACCACGAGGGCAGACAGAGCGATTAGGAAGTAGCCACTTGGGCTCATGACTCGAGTCATTCGGAAAGCGGTCAGTGATTGGCTCACGTCTTGACCTGCCTGAGGTTTCGCCGCACGGGAGAGGATTAACCACCCGGTCGTTGGGTCACCCACGTCAAATTCGGCTGTCAAGGTGACCGGGCAGGGATACAAGCCAGTCGGCACGCCTGGTTTTTCGTCCGGCAGGGCGCCTTCGTAGCTCGCTTCTAACTCGACTGCCTTCACGTCACTGTGTGCACCACGGGGCACTAGAACCAAGCTGCCAGGCTTCGGTAACGCGTCGCAGCCGGCGCGCCATAGGCCGCGGGCGGCTACTTTCTGAGGATCTCCGAACAGCAGTGCCTTCCCGCCGGGGGTGAAGCGGAACAGGACTTCGTCCTGCGCTAAGGGCGGCACCTCTGCAACGTCCTTAGTTTTAGGGGGGTCGTCAACCAGCAACGCACTGGAGCTGGCTACCGTGGACGTCGGAATTCCACCGATTACTGGCGCGCTGATGAAGGCGGCCGCAGTGGCGACGTACAACAAAGTCCTTCCGATGCGACTTTCAAGCATTAGGACAACCCCTCTGCTGTCGAAGAATCAGAGTCATCATGCTCCTGATCTAACCATCTCCGCCGGCTATCAACTCTGTCTGCAGTAGCCAAATTGGTTGTTCCGCCAGCTATTCCGGTGTCGTGCAGTAGTCGACGTGGTCGACGTACGGGGTGGACCCCGGGGGTACCGGCAAGCCGGCACCGGTTGAGGGGGGCCGCCGCTGCGCGGCTATCCGCATGTGGCCCCTCGAGTGCTAGGCCGTTATGAATCCGTGACATTGAATCTGTGAGCCAAGGGGCTCATGGTCTTGCGCCCGTCCTGACCAACCTATAAAATACGTAGTGTCGGAACAGCAAGCGATACGAGGAGCCTGAGAATGACCACCACGAGCGAGAAGTTCACTGGACAGCGCCAGCCGAACTACTGCACGCTGCCCAAGCTCGACGTCGAGATCCTGCCCGACGTGCTGATCTGCGAGAACTGTCGTCGCGAGATTGTGCGTGTGTCAGTCCCCGTGGACAACGGTCGCGGCCACGGGTGGGGCGAGGGCATCTGGGTGCATGCTGACGACCCGGAAGGCTATGAGATCTTCCCGATTGGGACGTGGCCGCGGGTGAAGGGCACCAGCGAGCACTATGTCGCTCCTGCCACCAGGTGCCGGTACTGCCACACCAGCGATCCGGCTGAGGTCACCTTCGTGCGGGCCGCGTACTCCGACGAGACGCGCTGCTCGCGGTGTGGCGGTGTGCACGGTTTCGGGATCGGCGACTAAGCCCGTCCATGCGAGGTATGCCGGCGGACGGGCCCATGGATGCTTCTCCCCGTCGGCCCACCCCTCGTGGACGCACGGCCAGGACACCTGCGAGCGCCGCCGGCGGCGTCAACAGCACCGGTCGGGTGGCCGGGGGACGCGAGGTCGGCCACGTGGGCTCACAGGCCCTGGGGTGGATGAGTATCTTGACCGCTCCCGCCTCGAGGTGCTCGCCAGTGCGCCCTGACGGGCCAGCCGGAGCGAACGTGGTGACGTACTCGGACGGAGCCGCCGCCGTCGTCGTCGAGTGAGGCCTGCGCCGCGGCGGCCTCGACGTGGTCGGGGTCGGCCCAGCCGGCGCCTGGGACCCACACGGCGGGTTGCTCGCTGGCCGGCCCGAGTGCTGGGTTGATCACCTGGCTAACGAACGCTGCGGCCTCGTCGGCGTTCACGAGGCCACCGGCAGCTGGTGTTGTGGATGCGAGGGTGCTGTAGCGCTTCTCCCACCCTGCCGGGATCGCGAACCTGTCGAAGGGTTTCAGCCCGCTCAGGGCGCTCTTGGTCGCGATCGCGACGCGCAGCTGGTCCAGGTCCATTCGCTGGGTTCGGGCGAGCACGACCAGGTCGACCAGGTCCTTGACCCGGCTGCTGGCCATGCCGCCCGGGTAGCCGGTGGCCATCGTTGCGCAGACCTTGTCAGCGACCTGATCGACGACCGGGTACAGCCGGTACGGGTGGGTCCTTAGTGGCCGCGGCAGCTCCAGCCGGTTGACCGGCTCCCGGGTCTCCACCTCCCCGACGGGTGCGTGGCCCACCACGACGTCGACTGGCACGTCACCGATCTTGCGCCCCGTCGCCTGGTCGCGGCAGGTGAACACCACTCGCCGTGTTTCGACCCCGAGCTGGTTGTCTCCGCCGCCGGTCACCCGGCTGCTGGTCAGCTCGAAACCCAGGTGGTCGTCCAGATCACGCTCGACCCGCCGCTGCAGATCAGCGATGGCGTCATCCAGCGACCCACCGCCGGCAGCGAGGTCCACGTCTTTCGTGGCCCTGGTGCGCGGGACCCTGGCCAGCATGCTCGTGCCCCCCTTCAGCAGCCACCCCGACTCCTCACCGTCAGCAAACACCCGGGACAAGAACCGGTCCACCCGGGCACTGACGATCTGCGCGTTCACATCAGGCCCACCCGACCGGGCGCCTTTGCTCGCTGCGGCCTTGATCGCACTCGAGACGGCGGTCCAGCTGGCGTACCCGCCAGACGTGTTCACCGGTAGTCGCCCACCGGCTTAACCCCAGCGAGCTCGAAGAGCGCGTCGGCGAACGCCACCCCGTCGCTGGGTCGGTGGCCGTTGGCGGCCGCGAGCGGCGCCAGGTAGGCCACCAGTGCTCGCGGAGCGACGAGCCGGCCCTGCTCGATCGCATCCCGGACGGTGTCCGCGACGAGGGAGAGGTCCGTCCACTGCTCCACGAGGTCGGCGATGGTTCGTTCGATCGTCAGGACGGGCATGCCCTCGGCGTAGGTGACCTCTGAGGCCTCGAGCTGCCGGACCCGGAAGCGAACCCCGGGCAGCCGGCTACCCCTGCGTGCCGGAACCAGGAAGTCGTACCCGTCCGGGTAGAAGTCACCGATCCGGTGCAGGCTTGTCGCGGTCATTCCCGCTGCCACCACCGGAGGCACCTCCCCGACCCTGAACCGAGCACCGCCCAGGGCCAGCCAGGTGGCGTAGGTCAACTCATCTTCGGTCTCCGGGGATCCCGGCATCCGGTAAACGCCATGGATCACCCGAGTGAGCGCCCCGGCTGCGGCAAGCCGGGAGAGCTGGTTGCGGGACACGCCAGCCTCGACCGCCTCAGCGGTGGTAACCAGACCCCAGTGGGCCTCGGCGACCGCCCCGAGCTGCGCAAGCGTAACGGCATCCATACAACTATTGTACCGCTGGCCGATACAAACGTGGTAGCAGAGGTCCTAGCCAGCAAAACCGTGTCCCTTCCCGGCGCGGCCCGACGACAGGCGCGTGAGGTCATCTGCGGGTTTGGTCGGCCACAGGGGTCAGCATCGATGCGTCCAGCCACTGCTGGACCAGGGTCTCCTGCTCCTCGAGGTAGAACACCGTCAGGGCACGCCATGCCCCGGAGGGTCCGCGGACCCATCTCATGATCAGGCCCGGGACCGGGCCGTGCGTGCCGGGTGGGCCTTGGACCCACACGTGAGACCGTGCTGGTGGTGGCGATGGCACGTGGTGCTCGACGCCTCGTCCGGACCCACCTGCCATCCCCCCAGTATGGAACACCTGTTCGATAGACGGTTCACGGTCACGACGGTTCTGGCCTTGGCCGTCGTGGGGCTCGCCGGTTCGCCCGGTTAGCGCAGGAGTGGCCGCAGTACCGCCGTTTGCTAGCAGCTATAAGGGCGCAGAACTCCACGCCGCATTCGGCGCAGACCGTGACGGTTCCCTTACGGCCCAACTTGCCGACCGCCGACATGCGCTGGTCGCGCTCCTGGGCGGCTTCGGCCGAGACCGGGGCGCCCATCTCTCGCCAGATCCGCGCCGCGCGGCGGGGGTCCCGCGCTTGGGCCAGGGCCTGCCCGGCTGGTGAACCGCTGATCCGGGTCCCGTTCTGCACCTGCTTGGCCCGGACACTGTCCGCGACGAGACCGCGGGTTCGCTTCAACCCGTGGCGGACCCGGTAGTCGGCGGCGCCGTCGTGGACGTGGGCGGCGTGCAGGCCCAAGTGTTCGAAGCAGAGCCCGCAGTCAGCGCAGAGCAACAGGCCGTCGTCGGACTGCTGCAGGACGCCGTAGACGCCGTACCCGTCCGGGTCACCGTAGGAAGGCTGGGACACCTGCCCACGTTCTCTTCTCGAGGATCCTCGGTCAAGACGAGCCGCTCCGGAGCCGATCGCACCACCGTGAAAGTGCCTGCCCGCTCTCGGTGGAACGGTAGGGGTGCCGCGATGATGGTGGCCATGCCGACCCGCCCGTTCGCGCGTGCGTTGGGTCGTCTTCTGTTCGAGCCCGAGGTCGGCCGTGTCGTCGGCGTCCTCCCGGTCTGGCTCGACTCGATGGTTCGACACCTGAGGTTCCCGGCCCCGGTCGGGGCCCGCAACGGGGTGCGGCAGTGGGACATCGAAGCGGTCGAGGCCTGGCTGCGGTGGCGCGCTCTGGGCCGGCTGGCCCCCATCCTTTCCGAGCGGACCCTGCGCTGGCTCGTCCTGAGGCTGGTCGCCCGCCGCCCGGTTGCTTCGCTCGGACAGGAGGCCGGGGTACCCGCCAAAGATGTCGAGCGGCAAACGGCCCGTCTCGCGGTCCACCTCGTTTCTCGGGTCCCGTATGAGATGCAGCAGCAGTGGGCCCGCGACCGCCAGGCCGGGGACACGGACCGCGCGATCGCCGCCCGCTCCGGGGTTGGTGTCACGTTGGTGCGGCTCGTCGTGGACGGCATCCCTAGACCGGTCTCCGGTGGGCGGATCAACCCCTACCTGCTTCGCCAGCTCTGGGGCCAGGGTCTACCGGTCGCGGTCATCGCCGATCGCGTTGGGCACAGTGTGCCGCGTACCCGCGCCGAGATTGACCAGGCCGGCGACTTCCTCCCGGCGCGGTTGACGTCCAAGCAGATCGTGGCCCGCTTCGGGTGGACCCGCACCAACGTGCGCGGCCTGCGTCAGCACCCGCACTTCCCCGAACCGGACGGGCACCCGACCGGGGCCAGCATGGGCAAGGGGACCTGGTGGTGGGCCGCCACCATCGACCGGTGGGAAGCCGGCGTCACAATGCGCCGCTGCTCGGTATGCGGCGCTCGAGTCCAACGCTTGGGCACCCACAACACGAAGCACAATCGGCAGTAGTCGTCGGTTCGGGGAAGAGCTCGTCCGTTCGCACTCGAAGGTTAAATGGTGAGGCTCTGCGGTGCAGGGCGAGCTCTTTCCTCAACGCGGTGTCCTCGCTTGCAGTTGGGCGCGCCAGACGGTGCTGGGCTGGGCGGCCCGGTCTCAGCCGCCAGGGCATCACGGCAATCCGTGTTGCTACGAATCCTCGTGTGGTGAGTCGGCCACGCCCGTGTCGTTGCCGCGGCGCAGGTCGGTGCGGGCTCCACGGCCAGGCCTGTTGGCTAACCAGCGACGGATCTCCGACTCGTGCCACACCAAGGACCCGCCGAACCGGCGCGGGGCTGGGGCCAGGCCCTTGGTCGCGTAGTGGCGCAGGGTGTCGGGTCGAATCCCCGCCAGAGCGGCCGCCTGCGACGTCGTCAGCGCCTGTCCGAGGTCGGCTGCATCCATAGCGTCGCGGCTAGGCTTCCTGCTAGGGCGTCTGCTAGCCCCGGTGGTGCTCATGACCCGGCCACCAGAGACGGGATGGCGGCGACGGTGATCACAAACGCCACCCCGATCGACGGCGCGAAGGCGAACGACCCACCGCGCTGCCCCCGAAGCCACAACGCGATGGCCCACACTCCCCCCACGACCAGCCCGGCCACCACGACCGCAATACTCGCCTGCCAGGCCACCCATCCCAACGCGAGCGCGGCTGCACCGAACAGCTGCACGTCGCCAAATCCCATCCCCCCTGCCAGCAGGGCGTAGAGGAACATGACTACCCATACCGCGACACCACACACCAACGCCCGGACTAGTGCCTCCCAGTCAGCCGTGACCAGGGCCCCAACGAGCAACGTCACGACCACGACGCCCTGCAGGGTGAGAACGAGTGGCTCCGGGATCCGGAACACAGCCAAGTCGGTGACCGATGCCATCAGCATCCCGACCATCAGCGCGGCCGCGGCGATGCCGGCCGGCCACCACACCCTCGTCATCAGCGTCGCTCCGACCACGGCACCGGCAATCACCAGCACGGGCAGGGCAACCCACGCACTGAGGTGAGAGCGCCCCGGTTCCTCGGCTTCGTGGCGCCACTGGTTGCTGTTGACCCATCTCATGGCTGGGACCGCGGCACCAGCGCCAACTGCGCCCGTCAGAGCGATCGCGATCGGGTTCATGTCACCTCCCTGGTTGAACGACCCCAACTATACCCTGCAGTCGGGGTATAGTTGGGGTCATGACCGCCACCCCAGAACCGCGGTCCTGGACCCTCGACGACGTTCGGCGCGCCATCTGGCTCGCCTACGGCGGCCCCACGCCCGAGCGGCCCCGGCTCGCCGAGATCGCCGCGGACCTGGGTGTCAGCGTCCGCACGGTGCAGCGGTGGCTCTCCGGAACGAACCAACCCGCCCCGAAGCACGCCCAGCGGCTCCGTGAGCTCACCGCTCCCCCAGCTGCAGTCCTGACCCGTCAGCGCCAGGAGCGTTCACACCTCGAGGCGACCCTCGTGGCCATGAGCGCCCCCCGCGGGCGGGCCATGCCCCGCACCGTGCGCGACATGGGTTGGCACCACCCGCACCGTCTGTGGCATCTGCGCAACGAGCAGCTGCAGATCGAGCGGCTCATGGTCACCAGGCTCGACCCCGTCAAACCCACCACTGCCCCGTCAGGCTGGAAAGTCCTCGCTGCGATCACCTTCGACAACCAGCCCCTGGCGGTCGGCGGAAAGTACCAGATCCTGGATCAGGTCGGCCCGTGGCGAGTGACCGTCCGGCCCGAGCTCCTCGACAAGGGTCGTCATGAGGCCTGGCTCGCTAGCGCCCCCACCGTTGACATCACTCAGCTGACGCACTGAGCCGCGGAAGGACCACCTGGACCTTACGGAGGGCCAGGGTTTCTAGGTCGATGGTGCAGGGGACCGCCCGCTGGGTGAGGATCCGCCCGACCGATCGCGAACGCTCCGGGCATGCCTGCAGAATGCCGATCGAGACCCTCCCCAGGGGTCGCAGTCTGTGGTCGCATGGCCTGAGCCCCGACAAGTCGAACACCAGCTCGGGGTCGCGGCCCCAGAACTCGACCATGACGGGGGCCCGGGGTGAGGTGGGGATGACGTTCCAGGTCACAGCGCGCACCTGGTCCAGTTCGACCCGTCGGGATAGGGCCCTCTTTCCGAGGACACCCTTGCGGTAGATGTGAAGGACGTCGCGCTCGTCGACGTCGATCTCTCCCCCGACGGCCCCGACACGATCGAGCCGGCGTGCCAGCTCTACGAGCAGCCAGATGGCTATCCCGAGCAGGCAGCCCACTGCGACGGCGTAACCGAGGAAGTCCAACACCACCCGGGGGCCGTGCTGCCAGCCCGCGTAAGCCAGCAGGCCGGTAATCACAACCCCGTTGACCGTGACGGCTACCTTTTCCGGCACCATCACCGCTCTCCTGCTGGGGTGGCCGTTCGAGCTGGCTGCTGCCGGCTCGAACGGAGATGTTCGCCTGGGTCGGGAGTGCCGAGTGCTGCGCACTGTCGCCGAGTCTCGCGGCGCATCACCCCGATGAGCGCACCCCCCGTCAGCAGGAAGGGCAGCGCCGGGGTGAGGTCATCGGTTCGGCCAACTAGGCGTTGCCACATGGCGACCACCAGCAGAGCCACACCGAGCCCTACGGCTAGGCGCAGTATCCGGCCCCACAGGAGGTACTCGCGTAGGGCTTGAGCAACCATCCGGTCGGAGACCTGGCGGACGGGCCGATGGCGCTGACCTGCGCTGACCTCCACCAGGAGAATGACACCAACCAGCGGTACCAGCATGAGGTACGAGGTCACGTTCGGTGTCCTTCCTTCGGTGGGGTTCAGGGTAGCTTCCAGCGGAGACATCACCGGCTGGGCTCGTCACGAGGGGCCTGCCCCGGTCTAGTGTGGTCAGTACATGCTGCTTTCACCCCAGCTGATCTCGTCGATGGAGCGGAAGTGCCAGCCTTCGACGTAGTGCTGGCCGAAGTGCTGATGCAGGAAGGCCGCGGCCCCGTCCTCACCGTGCTCTACCCACAGCTGCTGCATGGTCTGCAGGTCGGCGTTGGTGAACTGGACGGTGGAGTCGCGGGTCCGGTAGTTGCCGGTGTCACCGGAGATGACGCCCTGTTCCCCGGTGACGGTCACTGCGTTCCGGCCCGGCGGCAGTTTCGGTGCCCCGGCCAGGCGGGCTGCACGTTCCCTACCGCGCTTGGTGGTCATGGCCTGGCGTGAGACGGTCCGTAGCTTGTCCGCGTGCCCGGCCGAGATACCGCCTCCCTTGAGCCACCGCTGCACCGAGCGGGTCGAGACACCAAGGCCTTTCGCGGCCGCGGCGGTGTCCGGCCGGTCAGGGTCCCGCCTGGAGGCGCCGTAGGCGGCGATCAGCTGCGCGGACTGGTCCCCGTCACCGAGCGCCCCTCCGGCCTGCCGGCCGGTCATGAACCCGAACAAGGTCTCCCGGGTGGAGCTGGTGTGCGCGGTACTGGACTCGAGGGTCGGCAGCTCGGAGCCGCTGGCACCATAGGTCGGCAGCTCGGGGCGGCTCTCCCTGGCCGCCGAGGACGCTGGCCTCGAGGGTGGGGCTGAGGGGCGCGCCGCCGGAGTGTCCCCGGCGGTGTCGTCGCTGCCGCCGGGCATCCCCGGCAGGGGGATGTTGGTGAACCGACCCCTGCCCGTACCTCCACCGGGTGGGCGCCGGCGCCGGCCCGGGCTCACAGGCTCTCACCCGGCTCGTACCTGGTGGTCTCCTTCAGCCCCGACCAGCCGCGGCCGGTGAGGAATTTTGTGTGCTCGGCCAAGGGCGCGTGTCGGGAGGGCTTGTACGCGCCGGGGGTCTTGCCGAGCTTGGCCGGGTCTCCGGGCCAGTCGGCGTCGCCGAGCTCGTCGACGGCGTACCCGACGAGGTCGTTGTTGGAGACCACCAGCGGCCACGACCCCCCCGGTTTGGTCCCGGTCGCGAGGACCTGGTGCAAGATCGCGACCCGGGCCTGGGCGACGGTGGCGTGGAACCAGTAGGGCTGGTGCAGCCCCGAGTTGGCCTTCGCGGCCCGGTCGGAGATGAAGTAGCCGGAGAACTGCTTGTAGGTGGTCTTGACCATCACCTCGACGGCCCGTGCGTCGGGCCCGTCCATGCCGGCCAGGGCCTTCATCGCGTCCCGGATCACCTCGTAGAACTTCTCGAGCGCCCGCTTGGACCTCTCGGCCGGCCACACCCACGCCTCGGTGATCTGCCCGACGTCGACGTTCAGGGTGTCGATCGCGTAAGCCAGCTCGGCGGTGGTCACCCAACGCTGCAGCCCGGCGTGCAGGCCCTGCGGGTCGAGCAGGTCCGGGTGGGGCTGGAGCACCTTGTGTCCGTCCATCCGCACGTCCGGGATGGTGATCCGCCACCACCCGGCCTGCTTGCGGTCGAAGGTGACCGGCCCGTCGAAGTGTTCGGGTTTTCCGAGCCCGACAAGCAGCCCACTCCAGGTCGCGAGGTAGGACTGGCCCCGGTCCCACAGCATGAGGTGCGCCCGGCTGGCTTCCTCGGTGCTGGGCACCCTGGTCCAGTTGAAGTGCTCCTGCAGGGTGGCGATCCGCGCCGGTGCCACCTCCGCCCAGTCGACGGAGCAGAGGGCGTTCCGGATGGTGCGGGGGGTGACTGCGTTGAACAGGTCGATCGCGGTGGAGATGGGGCTGCCGCCGTGCGCGAACGGGATGCCGACGACCTGGGCGAACAGTTGGAAGCGGCGCGCCACGGTGACGGGGTCCACGTCCCCGGTGAGGCCGAGCTCGTCTTGCAGCCCGGCGGTCATCAGGACCCGGACCGTGCCACGTTCCTGCCCCCGCCGGCGCAGCTTGGTGGACCCCTTGAGTACGGGGTCACCTTCGTCCCGGCCGAACACCCACCCCTCGGCGACGGCGTCGACCAGGGCCGGCAGCCCGGCCGAGATCGTGGTGAGCCATTCGGCTCGCTTCGATGGGGAGGCCGGGAACTTCTCCAGTTCGACGCCGAGCTGGCGCCAGAGCGCGACGGTGGGGATGACCATGCCTGGTTCGGGGTCGCGGTGCCACCCGACCGGTGCCGAGCCCAGGTTGAGCTCTCGACCGAGCTGCTCGAGGTGCCCCAGGTGGGTCACGGGGTACGGCAGGGGCGTTTCGGTGCCGTCGGGTAGCCAGTACCGGTCGACGTCGACGATGACTACGCACGCCCGGAACCGGGTGGCGGCCGCGGCTTTCGGGGTCGCTCTGGTCGTTCGGGCCCCCTGCTGGTTGTTGAGGACTGGTCGCTGGGCGTGGCTAGCGGGCTTCCCCGCCTCGGCGGTGGGAGCAACGCGGCCAGCAGTTGGCGCGCTGGCCGCCGCCACTGTTACAGGGTCGTTGGTGTGGTTGGAGGTGGCGGCCCCGACAGGGGTGGGGACCCGGGTCGACCGTAGGACGGCCAGCTCGCGCTGGAGAGCGTCGATGGTGGCCGAGGTGGTCGCCCAGAAGCACGGCACGTGCAGCGGCCGGCCAGCGAACTCGACCCCGCACCGGACCCCGCACGCGTCGCAGGGCATGGGGTCCTCGTGGCTGATCTTGGTCAGCGTCAGCCCGCCGACGTTGCGGTGCTCCACCGCGGTCTCCTCTTCATGCTGGCCGGCGTCCTGGCCGGTTGGATGGCTGCTCTGGCCGGTTCCGGTGTCGTCCTGGTCGGACTGGGGCAGGGGCAGCACCGCAGCGTCGCCAGCGTCGTCGGGATCAGTGCCGGCGCCGGACCCGGTGTCCGGGTCACCGTCATCCGGGCCCTCGGGTGGCTCGGGCAGTGGTGGCTGGTCCTCGTCCGGTGCCCCTTCGTCGAAGAGCTCGACCAAGCGCAGCACGATCTTCTTCCCGCGCCAGGGTTTGCTCGAGTCGGTGACCTCCTTCAGGCACGGGATGGTCCGGTCGAGGCTGCGCCGGGTGATGTAGCCGCCATTCCTGTGCTCCAGCCGGGTCTTGAGCACTCCCTCCTCATCCAGGGCGCGCAGCACGGTCGCCAGGTCCAGCGCGGAGGTGTCAGGCTGCCCGCCCGCGGCCTGCTTCAAGGTGGCGGCCAACCCGGCCCGGTCACACAGCAGCTCAGGTTCACCGTTGGTGGTGGCCAGGTCGAAGTTGAGGTACCCGAGGTGGATGGCCCGCGGGTCCGGCTTCCACACTGTCCTCGGGTCGGGCACGCCGAAGTCGTCGTTGCTGCTCATCTGGCCGGCCTCGCGCCACCCGAAGCGCCGCTCGAGGCCGGCCGGTGCCCGGCCGGTGTCGATGTCAGAGACGTACGCCTGGCCGTTGGTCAGGGCGAACCGGATCAGCTCACACGCCCTCGCCCCGGTGGAGTCGATCATGTCGGGGTCATCCGCGCTTTCGGCGGCCACGACCAGCGCGTCCTGGATCCGGGTGGTCCACGCCCGGGCCTCATCGGCGGTGAGCGCACCGACGTCGAGGAGGAAGTCGAGCAGCACCCCCCACCCGGCCCACAGCTCGGCGACCTTGATGCCGTGCTCGGCCATCGCCTTGGCCGTCGCCTTGCTGCCCGTCCTGGCCTTCAGGGCGGTCTCGAACCCGTCCCGCAGAGCCCGGGCCCGGGTGAGCGCACCGCGGTGGTCGCGGGCCACCCACTGCAAGAACGCGGACATCAGCAGGGCCCGGTCGTGGCGGCAGCTCATCGC
Source organism: Humibacillus sp. (assembly GCA_030452985.1). Lineage (GTDB taxonomy): Bacteria > Actinomycetota > Actinomycetes > Actinomycetales > Dermatophilaceae > DSM-29435. The sequence goes on along the minus strand of JAKDLG010000137.1, from coordinate 1,131 downwards.
GTCGAGGGTCTTGATGTCATCGAGGTCGATGTCGTGCTTCTCGATCGGCACGATCAGCGCCCGCCGGCCACCGGAGGCCCCGGCCCGCGGGGGTAGCTCGGTCGTGATCAACCCGGAGGTCCGGGGCCGGGTCTCGGGGAGGGAGGACTGCCCGGTGCGGTCCGAACGGCCACGGCCCTCCTGGTTGTGCAGCAGCCGGGTGGTGGCCTCGAGCCGCTCCCACGCGTCCTTGATTCCGGTGGTCGGGGCGTTGTCATCGAGGAAGAGAACCGCGTCCTTGGCCTGGTTGGCGTAGATCCGCAACGCGTTGGTGGTGGCGCCGTTGCCCGACATCGTGGTCACCGGCCGGTTCCGGTCCCACAGCTCCCCGAAGAAGTGCATCGAGATGGCGGCGAGGCCGGTCTTGTACGACCCAGGCGGCGCCGACAGCACCGTGACCCACTCGTTGGGGGCGAGCGAGGCCCGGAACGCCTGCCCGACCAGCACGGCCCCGACCCGGTCCGGGAACCGGTCGACCATGGGGGCGGTCGCGGTCTGGAACGCCCGCCGGATCCGGTCGGTGTCCTGGGTGGGGTCGGGGATGTCGAACCGGCGCAGCGGCCCGGACAGGTTGGTGGCCAGGTCCAGGTGCCCGGCCGGCCCGATCGCGCCGGCGGCGGTGATGTACATCGAGGTGCCGTCGGCCCGCCGACGCCACCCGGTGGCCCGGTAGGAGGTGCGAATCTCGGTGTCGGTCGAGACGTAGTTGATGCCGGTGATGACCTTCTCCCGCCCCGACCGGGAGCGGGTGTACTGCAGCTGGTTCACCGGCAGGTGCGCGAGGAAGTTCCCGTTGTCCCACTCGTCGAACGGCACCCGAACCAGGGCCTCTTGACCGTCCGGGGAGGGCACCTGCAGCACCACGTGCGTCATCATCGTCAGGGTCCGGATCGGTGCAGCCCGCGCCGACCGGTCGCCGAGCTCGTCGAGGTCAACGTTCTCCAGCTCGATGTCGTCGTCGGACTCGGCCATCTCCTTGGCCCGCAGGAAGATCGGGACGTTGATGACCCGCTTGTTGACCTTGTACTGCTCGTCGTTCTTGGTGCGCCAGAACACCTGGGTGAGCTCACCGCCGGCGACCTCGAACCGGTC
>JAKDLG010000136.1 GCA_030452985.1 Humibacillus sp. | reverse complement strand
CGGGTTGCAGGGTCGGGGTGGGCCGGGCCTCGCGATCCTGAGGCGGGCCCGGCGCTGTGTCCCGGTCCCGGTTCGGGCCCATCACGCCTCGATCCCGATCGCGATGCCCTGTCCCACGCCGATGCAGGCGGCCATCACGGCAAACCCGCCTCCGCGCTCGGCGAGGGCGCGGCCGGCATCCACGAGCGCCCGCGCGGCTGATGCGCCAAGCGGGTGGCCGAGGGCGATCGCGCCGCCGTGCACGTTGACCGCGTCGGGCCGCACCTCGTCGAGGTCGCGCAGGCAGCAGAGCACGACCGCGGCGAAGGCTTCGTTGAGCTCGAGCACGTCGATGTCGCTCTCCCGGCGTCCCAGCCGGGTGAGCAGCTTGCGCACCGCTCCCACCGGGGCCGTGGCGAAGCGGCTCGGCTCGACCCCGACCACTGCCGAGCCCACGATCCGGCCCAGGGGCTCCCGCCCGAGCTCGCGGGCCTTCGCGGGCGAGCACACGAGGGCGGCGATGGCGCCATCGCTGATCGGTGACGAGTTGCCGGCCGTGACGCTGCCGGACTCCGAGAAGGCAGAGGGCAATTCGGCGAGGATCTCCAGACTGGTCGCCGGCCGAATCCCCTCGTCCTTCTCGACCCCGGCCACCGACACCGTCCCGGGTTGGTGAAAGCCGGCCGCCCAGGCGGCATCAGCGCGCTGATGCGAGCGCAGCGCCCACTCGTCCTGCTCGCGCCGCCCGATGCCGTACTCCTGCGCCACGAGTTCCGCTGAGCGGCCGAGCGACTCGACCCACGTGGTGGGGAACTTGGGGTTGACCATCCGCCATCCGACCGTGGTGGGGTACACGTCCAACGACCGCGGCAGGCGACGCTCGATGGGCGCGATCACCAGCGGCGCCCGGCTCATCCCTTCGACGCCGCCGGCCACGACACAGGTCGCGTCCCCGGCCCGCACCTGGCGGGCGGCCTGGATCAGGGCCTCGCCACCGGAGCCGCAGAGACGGTTGACGGTCACCGCAGCAACCTCAACGGGGAGGCCGGCCAGCAGGGCCGCCATCCGGGCGACGTTCCGGTTGTCCTCGCCGGCGCCGTTGGCGTTACCCAGCACGACCTCGTCGATGGATGCCGGGTCCAGCTCAGGATTGCGAAGAGCGAGCTCGCGCAGGGGGATTGCCGCCAGGTCGTCGGTACGGGTCTCGCTCAACCCACCGGACGATCGCCCGAACGGGGTACGGACTGCATCCACCAGGACAGGTTCCATCGCCGACCACCTTGCCTTTGTTTATAGTACCGTACCTCAGGTGCTCTCCCCGTCGCCGACATCGGTCCATGACGTGCTGGTCCGTGCCGCCGCGGCCTTCGGTGAACGGCCTGCGGTCACCGGACGAAGCGGGAGTCTCACCTTCGGGGCGCTGCTCGACCGGGCGCGCCGAGTGGCCGGCGGCCTGCTCGCCCTGGGCCTGCGTCCGGGGGACCGGGTGCTCGAGGCGCTGCCCAACGACGTCGAGGTCATCGCTGTCGACATCGCGCTGAGCATCGCCGGGCTGGTCCGGGTCCCGCTCAACCCGCGGCTCGGCCCGCGCGAGTGGTCGGCGATCGCGGCCGACTGCGGGGCCCGCGCGCTGGTGCTGGGCGAGCACCTGAGCCTGCCCGATGGTGAGGGTATCGACTCGCACCTTCACCCGGAGCTCCTGGTGCTCGCCGGACGGGAGCGTTGCGGTGGGTCTGTCCATCTCGACGAGCTGGCTCAGAGCCCGCCGGCCCCGGTGAGTCGTCAGGTCGAGCCGGATGACCTCGCGGGGGTCACGTACTCCTCGGGAACCACGGGGTTGCCCAAGGGCACGCGACGGACCCACCGGATGCGACTGGCCTCGGCACAGGCGATGGCCGCGGCCGTCATCGGTGATCCGGGCCGCGACCCGGTCTACCTGCACGCCGGCCCGGCCATCCACACCAGCGGCCTGTTCACGCTGCCCTTCCTGGCCATGGGTGGGCACCAGGTGCTGCTGGACCATCCCCGACCGGCGCAGATCGCCGCTGCGATCGAAGAGCACACCGTGACCCATCTCGCGGTGGTCCCGACCGTTCTGCAGTCGCTGGCCGACCTGCCCGACGATGCCCGATCATCGTTCGTCACGCTGCGCATGGCGGCCTACGCAGGAGCACCGATGTCGGGCACCGCGATCCGCCGCGCCGTCGAGCGGGTGACCCCGAACCTCGTGCAGTACTACGGGTCGGTCGAGGCGATGCCACCGCTCAGCGTGCTCAGCACCGCAGACCATGCCCGCGGCATCGGCGACGAGCCCGGCCTGCTGTCCTCGGCCGGCAGGCCCGTCGACGGGTTGCAGCTGCGCATCGTGGATGAGCAGGGCAAGCCGGTTGCGGTCGGCGACCACGGCGAGATCACCGTGCGGGGTGCGGTGGTCTCGCCCGGCTACTGGGGGTCCGGGTCCCGTGACGACCTGCCGCCCCCCGCCGTGGACGGCTGGTTGCTGACCGGAGACATCGGGCACCTCACTGACGGCTACCTGTACCTGACCGACCGCCGGGGTGACCTGATCATCTCCGGCGGCTACAACGTCTACCCCCGCGAGGTCGAGACCGTGGCCGCGACCGTGCCCGGGGTCAAGGCCTGCGCCGTGGTCGGCGTCCACGACGAACGGTGGGGCCAGGTGATCACGCTGGTCTACGTCGCCTATCCAGGTCATGACCCGGGCGACGACGAGTTCGCCTCGGCGTTCCAGGCCCTGGCCCGGCACAAACGCCCTCGAACGCGGCTGCGCGTGACGCAGCTGCCGCTCGGCGCCACCGGCAAGATCGACCGCCGGGCCGTTCTCGCTCGAGTGGAGTCCGCGGGCGACTGAGCCCCTACTGGTCGTCGGCGTGGGCGCGTGCGTCCATGGCTTGGATCGCGTCCAGGTGGGTGAGCCAGCCCCTGATCTCAGCCATGAAAGCGGACCTCTTGTCGTCGAGCTCGGCGTCACCGGGGGAGACCAGCTCGCGATGCTTCGCCAGTCGGAGCGCCGTCCGAAAGAGCTCGAGCGACACCGACTCGCTGCTGGCCAGTCTGCGCTGAAGCACCCATTGCTGGCCGACGCGGACACACTCGGCAAGCAGCGCGTCTTCGTCGATGCGCTCGTCAGGCTGCTTGCCGGCCAGCAGCTCCGCGAGCACGAGGTAGGCCTCCAGGAACGGACGAAGCACGAGGTGCGCCACGTGGGGGCTGGCCCGCTCCAACCAGCGACGCAGCTCGTCCCCGGAGCCTCTGGGGACCTCAGTGCGAGAGTCCCATTCGGGGTCGATCAGGTTCAGCTCGGCGCGCATCTCGCCGTCGAAGTCCTTACGGCTGGCGAAGAAGAACTCGAACTTGAGCAGGTCGCGAAGGGCGAGCGCTGCCCGGTACGAGGTGGCCCGGTGATCCGGGCCCGCGGAGTCCCCGGCCGCTGCCAGTAGCGCCACCTCGGCGATGGCGCGGTTGACGAACACGTGGATCGTTGTATTGCGGTAGAAGGCGGCCACCAGGTGCTTCCCGGGTGCGATCGTCCACACCGGCTCCGAGCCCTCCTCGTAGCCGATGACGATCCCTGACCCCACGAGGTCACGCAACGTCTGCCGGATGCCGTCTCGGTCGGTCAGTGACTGCCCGCCCGCAACCGGCCAGTCGCGCTGCTTGAGGTAGCGGTCGGTGACCTGCACGGTGGTGTGGACCTGCTCAAGGGTGAGCGCGCGGTCGGCGGCCAGGAGCGCCATCGTGACCACCGCCGTCGGGGTGACGGGAGTGGCGCGGTTGATGCGGTACGACACCTCCAGCCCGATCCGTTCAACCACCGGACCGCCCTCGTCCGTCTCGCGCTGGAACTGAGCCAACCTCTCCCGCAGTGGAATCGGCTCACCGACCTCGAAGTAGACGTGCCCCAGGCGCTTCCGTTGCTGACGGGCCAGCTTGATCAGCCAGGCGAGGTCTTCGGGCTTCTTCCCTCCGCCCAGCGCCTCGGCGGTCATGTTCGCGACCTCGTGCAGCTGGTCGTACACGATGGAGACCGGAACGATCTGGGTCTCTGGCCCGTCGATCGCGGCGGTGCCGTCGACCAGGTAGCGCAGCAGCCCGTAACGCGGCGGACGCAGCTTGCCGGTGCGCGTCCGGCCTCCCTCGATCGACCAGGCGATGTTGCCGCCGTTGCGGGTCAGCTGCGTGACGTACCAGCGCAGCGCGAATCGGTAGATCGCGTCGTCCGAGGCGGTTCTGCGAATGAAGATCGTGCCGGTGCGCCGAGCCATCGTGCCGAACGGAAAGAAGTCGAGATTCGCCCCGCCCATGCCGAACGCAGGCGAGATGCCGTGGGAGGCCAGAACGATCGGCAGGATGAACAGGTCGAGGTAGGAACGGTGGGAGGGCAGCCAGACCAGCGAATGGCTGCGGTCCAGCTCTCGCAACCGGGCGAACGCCGCCTCGTCGACGACCACGTCGTCATAGGCACGCATGAACCAACGCCCCAGCCGCATCCAGGCGGCGTTCATCGTCGGGTCGATCGCCGTATCCATCGTGTGCAGATACTCGATCGTCTCTGCCTTCACCTCGGCGACACTGCGACCCAGCGCTTCCGCCAGCGCCGTGACGGACTCGACGAAGTCATGCCGGTGGCTCAGCTCGTCCAGGTCGACGGGATGGATGACATCACGCTCCGGGAGCAGCTGTGGTGCGCTCAACAGGCGTCGTGTCATGAGGTGGCCTCGCTTACATCGTTCGAGAGTGGGGGTGGCACAGGCCGAACCGGTGGGCGCCTCCGTGAGGGGCGGGCATCAGGCCACCCCGTGGATCTCCGAGGTGGCGGCCACCCGACGCAGACCACGGAAGGCGTCAGTGGCGGCTCGACCCTCATTGATGACCGCATTGACCTCGGCGCAGATCGGCACCTCGACCGCATGACCATGGGCGAGTGCCATCACGGGTCCGACCGTCTTGACCCCTTCGGCGACCATGTTCATCCCTGCGATGATCTCGTCGATGGCCAGGCCCTGCGCCAGCTGCACTCCCACGTGGCGGTTTCGGCTCAGGGGGCTCATGCACGTGGCCATCAGGTCGCCCAGCCCGGTCAGCCCGGACAGCGTTCGGGGGTCGGCGCCGAGCGCCACGGCGAGACGCGACATCTCGGCCAGACCTCGGGTGATCACCATGGCCCGAGTGTTGTCGCCGACACCGAGGCCGTCGGCCATTCCCGCGGCCAACGCGATCACGTTCTTCAGACAGCCGCCGAGCTCACAGCCCAATACGTCCGTGTTGGTGTACACCCGGAAGACGCTGCTGCTGAAGATCGGCTGGAGAGCCTCGGCGACCTGCTGGTCCCGCATGGCAATCACGGCGGCCGCGGCGTATCCCCCGAGCACCTCACGAGCCAGGTTCGGACCGGCGAGCACGCCCACGGGGTGGCCGGGCAGGACCTCGTCGATGACCTGGCTCATCCGCAAGCCGGACACCGGTTCCAGCCCCTTGGTCAGGCTGACGATGGGGATCCAGGGCCGGATGGACGGCGCCGCTGCCTCGAGGACCGATCTCACACTGTGCGAAGGGATCCCGACGACGAGGACATCGGCCTGGGACACAGCCAGCTCGAGGTCAGCGGTGGCCTGCAAGCGCGGATGGAGGGGCAGGTCCGGAAGATAGCCCTGGAGCCGATGCTCCTGCTGGATCTCGTTCGCCGCCGCCGGGTCACGTGCCCAGACCAGCGTCGGAGTATGGGCTGCCGCCAGCGATGCGATGGTCGTGCCCCAGCTCCCAGCACCAAGAACGGTAACGTGCCCGTGCCTCGACGTACTCATCTCGCGGTCTCCTCGGTGCTCTTGGGTCTGCGTCGGGCCGCACTCTTGCGGGTCTTGGCCCCGTTCGACGCCGCGGGCTTCGTAGGCGGCGCGGGCTGCGCCGGCTCCCGGTCGGACTGGCCCAGGGTGTCGAGGAACACTCCGCGCACGGCGGCGATGTTCTCGTTCAGGTTCTCCACGGTCCACCCCTCGACCGAGATGGGCGGGTGCACGACGATGTCGACCCGTCCGGGGCGAAGCGTCTTGCTTCCGCGCGCCATGACGCTGCCGGAGTTACGGATGACGATCGGCACGATCGGCACCCCGGCCTGCATCGCGATGTGGAAGGCGCCCTTCTTGAAGGCGCCCAGACGAGGCGTGAACGATCGGGTGCCCTCGGGCGCGATGGCCAGCGAGACCCCCTCGCGCAGCTTGTCGACGGCCGGGGCCATGGCTTCTTTCGCCTTGGTCGGGTCGCCCCGCTCGACGAAGACGATGTCGGCGAACTGGAAGAACAGACCAAACAGCGGCATGGCCGCGGCTTCCTTCTTGGCGACACCGGAGAAGTTGCCACGCAAGAGCTTGAAGATCACCAGGGCGTCGACGAGGCTGCTCTGATGGTTGAACACGAAGACCGCAGGTCGCTGCGACCACAGGTGTTCTCCGCCCTCGACGTTCAGCTCGACACCCGACATCGCCAGGCCCAGGTCGCCGGCCAGGCCGAAGGACAGGTCAAGGCCTTGACGCTTGTTCCAGTTCAGCAGGCCGAGTACCGCTCCTGTTCCCAGCCCTGACAGCATGCCGCCGTAGGCCCCTACCGTGCGCAGGGCGTCCTGCAGGCCAGGGCGCGAGCGACGGGCGAAGCGGTGCACCGGCCAGCCTCGAAGCGACGCCACCCGATCGAGCTCGGAGTCGGGGTTGATCACGTGCGGGTGCTGGACCGTGGCGAGGAACGCGACGTCCTCGGCCCCGTTCGAGTAGGCGTAGCTCGATGCCAGGTCGAGGTTGTTCGCCGCAGCGAACGACGTCACCACGTCTGCCTTGCCGGCTCCGTAGGGGATGCGCCCGGCCGTGCGGCCGGTGATGAGACCATCCTCGATCTCGACCTCGGTACAGAGGATGTGCGAGACCCCCAGCTCGCGCGCGAGCGGTGCGATCTGGAACCTGGTGGCCGAGGAAGAGATGGCCACGGTATGGCCCTGCGTGAGGTGCGCGGCGACCAGCTCCCAGCTCTCGGGAAAGAGGTTGCTGGCGATGCCTTCCCGGAAGAGCTCCTCCCCGAGGGCATCAAGCTCCTCTTCGGGGCGCCCCTTCCACCCTCCCAACGGCAAGGTGAGCAGCTCGGCGAACTCCTCCTCGGTCGAGACGCCACGGACGGCCATCATGACCGTGCGGGCGATCTCGGTCGCATCCATCTCGCGGTTCATCAGCCGATGCTGCAGAAAGACGAACGCTGAGAAACCGTCGATCAGCGTGCCGTCGAAGTCGAAGAACGCGCCGACCCCCGGCCCGCTCGGACCTAGTGCGATCTCGGCCAACAGGGCGTCGAGGCTGTCCCGCTGAGTCGCAATGACCTCCTCCATCGTGGATCTCCTACCGATTGACGATCTCGCGCGGAGCGCACACTGGTTCGAGTCACCCTAGGGGACTCGGGCGAATCCGCAAGTGCGCAGCCAGGCCTCGGGAAGCCACTCCCCGGGCCCGGCCGAGTAACTTTCTTTGTGAGTAGGATCCGGTTCAAGGCGATCTGCGCAGGCTTAGCCGTGCGGGTCCGGTCCCAGTCGCCACCAGCCGGCGACTCAGGCTTCATGAACCGAAAGGACGGCCCTTCGATGGACTCCTCGAAGAACGGGTCAGTGCCGGGCTCATCGCTGGCGGGAGCCTTCGCGAAGCCTCTTGAGCGGGCCCGAAGTGCCGCTCACAGGGCTGAGCTGCCCGCGATGGAGGGCAGGATGCGGCAGCTCACCGGAACCGACGCGACCTTCGTCTACCTCGAGGGCCCCGAGACGCCGATGCACCTGACCACCATGTACATCTATGACCAGTCGACGGTCGAGGGTGGTGTCTTCCGGCACAAGGATCTGCTCCGCTTGATCGCGAGCAGGCTGGACACGTCCCCGGTGTTCCAGCAACGGATGGTGCACGTCCCGTTCGACCTTGACCATCCCTACTGGGTCCACGAACCGAACGTCGACCTGGAGTTTCACGTACGTCACCTGGCCCTGCCCAAACCGCAGGACTGGCGACAGCTCTGTGTCGTCGCCGCGCGACTTCACGCCCGGCCGTTGGACATGAAGCGGCCCCCGTGGGAGATCAATCTCATCGAGGGTCTCGACCACGTGGCGGGAATCCCCGCTGGAAGCTTCGCGATCCTCGTCAAGTACCACCACGCCGCCGTCGATGGGATGACCGGAAACGACATCCTCGGTGGACTGACCGACACCAGCCCCGACACGCATCCGCTGCCGGAGCTGGCTCCCTATGACCGCTCCGCCAGCCTCCCGGGGCCTACCGTGGTCGAGCTCCTCGCCCGGGCCGCGGTCAACGGCGTGACCATTCCCCTGCGGCTCGCGAAGCAGGTCACGGGCGTGGCGCCCGACCTCGCGCGGATGGCCTTTCGCAGTGTCAGCCCGGGTGGCCCCTCAGGGCCGGCGGTCCCGCGGACCCGGTTCGGCGAGAAGGTCTCGCCCCATCGAGTGGTCCAAGGCGCCGATTTCGAGCTGATCGACTTCCGGACCATCAAGGGCGCCGTCCCCGGGGCCACCGTCAACGATGTGGTGCTGGCCGTCTGCGGAGGGGCGCTGCGGAAGTACCTGCTCGACAAGGATGAGCTGCCCGAGGTGTCGCTCGTCGCCGCGATACCGGTCAGCACTCGTCCATCGGGCGAGACCGTCGGACCAGGCAACAGCATCACCGTGATGACGGCGGCGCTGGAGACGACGGTCGCGGATCCGCTCGAGCGTCTTCGTGCGGTGCACGCCTCCACCAAGGACGCCAAGGAGCTCGGCTCCGCGACGGGGGCCGCCCAGATGAGCGAGCTGGCGTCGTACGTTCCCGCCACCGCGATGGCGCTCGCCGGCCGACTCGCCACCATCTCCAGCCTGGGGGCCCACACGACGCCGATCGGCAACTGTGTCGTGACCAATGTGCCGGGTCCACAGGTCCCGCTGTATCTGAACGGGGCGAAGCTGCTGTCGACCTACGGTTTCGGGCCCTTGATCGACGGCGTGGGCCTGTTGATCCTCGCCACCAGCTACAACAAGAGGCTTTTCCTCTCGTTGACCTCGTGTCGCGACCTCATGCCCGACCCGCAGTTCTTTGCTCAGTGTCTGCGCGAGTCCTTCGACGACTTGATGGACGCAGCCACCAGCTAGCCGGACGGGGCGCCGCGATGTGGCGGTCCGAGGCGTGGCACGGAACCTGGAGTGCCTCGTACCTTCCGTAGTAGTGTCACGGCTTCAGTGACTTTCGTTACAGTCGAAGCGGAGGAGTCGGTAGTGCGCAACTTGCATTCTGCAGAGCGGGTAGAGAAGTTCCGGGCGATGGGAAGTTGGACCGACGAGACCCTGGATGGGTTGTTCGCGGAACAGGTTGTCGCGCGCGGCGACCACCTGGCCGTGGTCGATCCGGCCAACCGCCAAGCCCTCATGGGGTCCGATCCGCGACGCGTGACCTGGCAAGAGCTCGATTCGGAGGTCACCGCCCTCGCGGCCAAGCTGCTGGACCTCGGGCTGAAGCGCGGGTCAATTCTCGGAGTGCAGCTGCCCAACTCGATCGAGCTCGTCGAGGTCTACCTCGCCGCGTGGTCGATCGGCGTCATCGTCTCACCCCTCGCCATGCAGTACCGCGAGTACGAAGTGGCCACGATGGCCGGCGCCGGCAAGTTCGAGGTGCTGGTCACGACCAGCAGGTTCGGGGATCGCAACCCGGCTCAGAGCGTCATCTCGGTCCGGGAGCAGATCCCGACGTTGCGGCTGGTGGTCGCCTTCGGGGTCGACGAGGAGGGCCGCAGCCACGACAGTGACGACATCGTGCCGGTCGACCCACGGGCAGCCACGGACGCGGACCGAGCCCGGGTGGCGGACGTTCGAGCCGCGGACCCCAACGACCCCAACGACTGCGTGACCATCTGCTGGACCTCCGGTACCGAGAGCGCGCCCAAGGGCGTGCCGCGCACCCACTATGACTGGCTGGCCTTCTCGTGGGTCACCCTGGACGCCCCGAGGGTGGTGGCCGACGACGTGCTGCTCAACCCCTTCCCGATGATCAACATGGCGGGCATCAACGGCATCTTCCTGCCCTGGCTGCGCTCGGGAGCCACCCTGGTGCAGCACCACCCCTTCGACGCGCCGACCTACTTCGGGCAGATCGCGAAGGAACGGGTCACCTACACCCTGGCGCCGCCGGCGCTGTTGTGGCAGCTGCTGAACAACGAGGAGCTGCTGGCGAAGGTGGACCTGTCGAGCCTGACCCGGATGGGCTCCGGCTCGGCTCCGCTGCAGCCGGCCATGGTGACCGGTTGGCAGGAGCGCTTCGGAATCGGCGTGATCAACTTCTTCGGCTCCAACGAAGGCGTCGGGCTGCTCTCCAGCGTGGAGGACTTCCCCGAGCCAGAGATCCGGGCGACCTACTTCCCCAACTACGGAGCCCCCGGGGTGACCTGGTCCGCCCGCAGCAGCGAGTGGGTCGAGCTCAAGCTCGTCGACGGCGCCGGCGACGTGGTCACCGAGCCCGGCATCCCCGGAGAGCTCTACATCCGTGGACCGATGGTGTTCCCGGGGTACCTGAACGGTGAGACGCTGCCCGACCCGTTCGATGACGAGGACTACTTCCGTACCGGGGACATCTTCGAGATCGCGGGAGATGACAACCAGTACCTTCGTTACCTCGACCGGGGTAAGGACCTGGTGATCCGTGGAGGCATGAACATCGCGCCCGCCGAGCTGGAGTCGCTGATCAGCGCGCACCCGGACATCGTTGAGGTCGCCGTCGTCGGTGACCCCGATACCGTCATGGGCGAGCGAGTCGCCGTCGTCGTCGTCCCCAAGCCGGGCAAGGAGATCACGCTCGAGGATGTCGTCGCCCTCCTGAAGGAACGCAAGGTCGCCTCGTACAAGCTCCCGGAGCGACTGGAGATCCGGGAGTCCTTGCCCCGCAACCCGCTGGGCAAGATCCTCAAGCGCGAGCTCCGGCGGGACACGCAACCGGTCCAGTGACGCCGCCGCTGTAGTTCGCCGCACGGCGCGACCTATAGACGGATGGGCCAAGACGGCGACCCGTCCCAGGAACTGGCATCCATGTGTTTCGTGGGTGCCAGTTCCTGTGTTCCACGGCCTTCGCCGCCCGTCTACGAACAGCCGGGGCGCGGACGAAAGTGCTTGCGGTACGGAATAGTTCGCCCGCGAGGGCGCAGTGCATGCCAGACTCACGTCATGACTGCCACCACAAATTCCTTCCCTTCCCGCGTCGATGACACCCGGCTCGAAACCTACGATTGGTTGGACGCGTCCGCCCCGGTCCGCGGGGTCGTCCAGATCGCCCACGGCTTGGCCGAGCACTCGATGCGCTACGACCGGCTGGCGGACGCCCTGAACGCTGCCGGCTACCTGGTGCACGCAGCCGACCACCGCGGCCACGGAAAGTCGATCGTCGCAACACCCGGCGACTTCGGGCCGGCCGGCTTCGACGGGCTCATCGCCGATGTCGCCGGCTTCGGAGCCTCCCTGGCCGAACAGTATCCCGAACTGCCGTTGTTCCTGGTCGCGCACTCGATGGGTTCCTTTGCGGCCCAAGCGGTCATGCTCGATCACGCCGACCAGTACGCGGGCGTGGTGCTCACCGGGTCCACCGCCATGGATCTGCTGGTCGCCGGGCTGGCCGCCGTCGAGGGTCCGGTGGGTCTCGAGGCCTTCAACGCCGGGTTCGAGCCGCGCACCGGCTTCGAATGGCTTTCGCGCGACGAGGCCGAAGTCGACGCCTACGTCGCTGACCCCCTGTGCGGCTTCGACGCGCCCGACGAGAGCATGCAGGGGATGTTCGGAGTCGCCCCTGCCGTGGCTGACACCGCGCGGCTCTCTGCGATCAGGCCGGACCTGCCGATCCTGATCGCTTCGGGGCAGGCCGACCCGCTCTCGGGCGGCGGCCAGCTGGTCGAGGTGCTGGGCCAGCGCTACCGCGATGCCGGCGTGACCGACGTGACCGTCACCGTCTACCCCGACGCTCGACACGAGATCTTCAACGAGACCAACCAGGACGAGGTCACGGCCGACGTCATCGCCTGGCTGCAAGCGCACAGCTGACCCGCCTTGGTGACCGGCCTCTGGCCCCCCGGGGCTTGCCCGTGGCGTATTCGCGCTTCACTCCGCCAGAACGGAGCCAGTGGCGGGTCAGTGGCGGGTCAGCGGTCGAGGACCTCTTCCACCAGGTGAGGGTGCTTGGTGCTGTTCCAGTGCCAGTTGAGGTAGCGCTCGACGGCTCGGAACACGTGAACCGAGCGGATTGAAGGGAAGACGTCGAACGCGTGCTGGGCTACCGGCAGTTCGGCATAGACGACCGAGCGCTTCGACGTCTCCCGAAGCCGTTCCACGAAGAGGCGCGCCTCGGCAGCTGGGGCCATCGTGTCGTTGGCGCCGTGGATGACGAAAAAGTCGGGGGCGTCGGGGGTGATCCGCAGGATGGGCGAGGCAGCCTCGAACGCCTCCGGGGAATCAGCCCAACGCCGGTGCAGGACCAACGGACCGAAGAACGTGTCGCGGGCGTAGATCGCTCGGGGAAGCTCCGTCGCGCCGGCGAAGTCGTAGGTGCCGTAGTGCGGTATCGCGGCCTGCACGCTGGTGTCCGCGTCCTCGAAACCTGGTTGGAAGTCCGGGTCTCCGGGCGTCAACGCTGCCAAGCTGGCCAAGTGGGCCCCCGCGGAGCCGCCCGTGATTGCAAGGTAGGACGGGTCTCCGCCGTACTCGCCGATGTTCTCCTTGATCCAGACGATGGCGCGTTTGACGTCGATGACCTGCGCGGGAAAGGGGTGCTTCTTGGCCAGTCGATAGTTGATCGCAACGCACACCCAGCCCTGGGCCGCGAGGTGCTTCATCAGCGGAATGCTCTGGTGGTCCTTCTCGCCCGTGGTCCAGCCACCTCCGTGCACCTGTAGCAGGACGGGTGCGTCCACGAGGTCGCGACCGGCCGGGCGGTAGATGTCGAGGTGCCCGCGCGTGCCTGCTTCGCTGTAGGCGACGTTCCGCTCGACCTGCACGCGCTTGTCTCGCCAGTCGAAGGGGTTGATGAGCGAGGCCCAAGGCGTCGTCATCTCGGCGGGTGTTGGCAGGTGGTCGAGCCGCTCGACGTAGTCGGCGCCGAGGCCGTCGGTCAGGGACTGGTCCAGCACGGTCCGCGCCCGGACGCTGGAGGCGATGAGGTAACCCAGGCCGGCCATGGTTGCGGCGGCCACGGCGACTGAGGGTTTCGAGGCCTTCCCGCGAGCGATCGAGACGACCGTATCAGCGGCTGTCGCGGCCAGGAGGTGCGGTGCGAACTCCCCGGTGAGCGTGCCGGGGATGAACGCCACCATGCCGGCTCGCGACGACGTCGGCGGTCGGAGGGCGTTCGCGGTCAGGGCGGCAGTGACGAGTCGTCGGCGAAGGTAGGACACACAGGCATGCTATGCATACGGCGCCCACGACGGAGCCTGTGTTTCATGGCCGATCGATCAGGGCCCTGTTGACTCATGTCAAGATGCGCGCGTGGTCGCCTTCGTTGACTCATCGGT
>JAKDLG010000326.1 GCA_030452985.1 Humibacillus sp. | reverse complement strand
AATGAGTACAGCAGTGGTCGACCTATGGGCCGACGAGTGGACGGACGAGTGGGCCAGCAAGGCCGCCTGTTCCAACCAGGACCCTGACGCGCTTTTTGTCAGGGGCAAGGCACAGCACGACGCCAAGGCAGTCTGTAAGGGCTGCCCGGTGCTCGCCCAGTGTCTCGCAGAGGCACTCGACAACCGCACCGAGTTCGGTGTGTGGGGGGGAATGACGGAACGCGAGCGTCGCGCACTGCTGCGCAAGCGTCCCGACATCACGTCGTGGAAGACGGCGCTGCGTCAGTCAATGGCCGGTTCGGCCAAGGTCTGACGAACAGCCTCACTCGCGGAGGCCTGGCCCACCAGGGTCAGGCCCCCGCGAGAGCGCTGCCCACCGCGCGCAGGCTCTCGAGGTCGTGCACGTCACGGCTGAGCGCCGGCACGTGCGCCACCGGGATCCCGGGATGCGCAGCGGTGAACCGATCTGACAGCTCGCGCTGTCGTGCCGACGTCTTGACCAAGGCAGCATGCAGGCGAAGCACCCCGGCCGCGTTCGAAGCCGACCGCGGGCCGCCCGAGTCATCGAGCGCCTCCGCGACCGAAAGAGCTTTCGCAGGAGTCAGACCCGACGCCGTCACCTGACCGATGCGGTTGACCACCAGCCCGGCGAGCGGCATCTGGTCAGCTTCGAGCCGATCGACGAAGAACGATGCCTCGCGGAGGGCGTCGCGCTCTGGCGCGGCCACGACGATGAACGCTGTGCCCTCTTGTGAGAGCAACTGGTAGGTGACGTCGGCGCGCTCGCGGAACCCGCCGAACATCGTCTCCAGCGCGCTGACGAACGTCTCGAGGTCTTGGAGCATCTGACCGCCGAGGATCTTCGTCAGGGTCGAGCTGACGAGCTGCACCCCGAAACCGAAGACCTTCAGGCCCGCCCGCCCGCTGATCTTGGCCGGCGCCGTCATCAGGCGGATGAACCGGCCGTCGAGAAAGCTGCCCAGCCGTTTCGGGGCGTCGAGGAAGTCGAGAGCCGACCGTGACGGCGGGGTGTCGACGATGATCAGGTCCCAGTCGTCGGCGCTGGCCTTGAGCTGGCCGAGCTTCTCCATGGCCATGTACTCCTGCGTGCCCGCGAACGAGCTGCTCACCGCCTGGTAGAAGGGGTTGGCGAGGATCTGCTCGGCCTTGTCGGGCTCGGAATGCGCGATGACGACCTCGTCGAAGGTCCGCTTCATGTCGAGCATCATGGCGTGCAGGCTGCCACCGGCAGTCGTGTCGATTCCATGCACCTCACGCGGCGTGTTGTCGAGCTCGGTGAGGCCGAGTGACTGAGCGAGTCGACGCGCCGGGTCGATGGTGAGCACCACTGCGCGACGGCCGGACTCGGCGGCGCGCAGCCCGAGGGCGGCTGCCGTGGTGGTCTTGCCGACCCCGCCCGAACCGCAGCACACGATGATGTCGGTGGCCGGGTCGGCGAGCAGCGCGTCGATATCGAGAACGGGGGCGGAGGCCGTTGGGGTTGTCTTTGCCGTTGTGGTCGACGATGTCATCCGATCATCCCCTGGGCCGCCATGAGATCGGCCAGCTGACGAATGGAACCCGCGTCGGCGCCCTCCGGCAGCGCCGGCAGGGTGACGATGGGCAGCCCACTGGCACTGAGCAGCTCGAGCTGTTCGCGCTCGAGATCGACCCGGTGGGCGTGGTCTTGCGCCTCCGTCATCAACCCGTCGACGAGGCCGGGAGTCACCTTGACGCCGGCCTCGACGAGCTGGTTCGTGATCGAGCTGCGGTGCAAGCGACCCGCCCTGGCCTGCTCGAGCGCGGTGTCGTCGAGCAGTGGCTCGCGCACCATGTTCACGATGATGACACCCGGGTGCAGGCCCTTGTCGCGCAGCTCGTCGATGGCTTCGAGCGTCTCCTGCACGGGCATCTCCTCCAGCAGGGTCACGAAGTGAACCTGCGTCTGCGTACTGGTGAGCAGCCGCATGATCGACTGCGACTGCGAGTGGATGGGCCCGACCTTGGCCAGGTCGGCAACCTCGGAGTTGACGCCGAGGAAGCGCCCGATGCGCCCGGTGGGGGGAGCATCGAGCACGAGGGAGTCGTACGCCAGCCGCGCCTCCCCCTTGTGCTTGCCGTCCAGACGGCGCCGGTTGGCCTCGTAGACGCGCCCGACGAGGAGCACGTCGCGCACACCCGGGGCGATCGTCGTGGCGAAGTCGACAGCGCCGAACTTCTCGAGGACCCGCCCCGCGCGACCGAGCTTGTAGAACAGCTGGAGGTACTCCATCAGCGCCCGCTTCGGCTCGACCGACAGCCCCACGACCTCGCCGCCGCTGGCCGTGCGCGCCACGCGCGTCTCCTCAGGGCCGAGCGGAGGAACGTCGAAGGTCTGGCTGATGCCCTGGCGTTCCTCGACCTCGCAGAGCAGCACCCGCTGGCCGTGGCCGGCCAGGGCCAGTGCCAGGGAGGCCGCCACCGTCGTCTTGCCGGTGCCCCCCTTGCCGGTGACGATGTGCAACCGCACGTCGGGCCGTGAGTCGGCTGAGCTGCTCGTCATTCCCTCACCCTAAGGCTCGCCTTCCCGCCCGCCGTGGGGTGGTCGGGAGACCCCCACCCCCAGTCGAGTGGCCACTTTCGTAC
>JAKDLG010000135.1 GCA_030452985.1 Humibacillus sp. | reverse complement strand
CGAGTGGCCACTTCCGTACGCGAGCCTCGGGTCGGGGCAACCCGCGGTGGCCCACGAGGCGCAGAGAGGCAGGGCGGAAGCGGGACGAAAGGCCCTACAGAAGCGCGATTCTCACGGTTAGCGTGGCGGATGTCTTCGGTGCCTGACCGTCGACCCCCGTGCGCCGACACACCGTTACCCTTCGATCCAGCCGTCGGCGTCCTCAACTGAGAGGTTGCCGTGCCGGACTCAAGGGCAGTGTCGGTCGAACCCAGCCCAGGCAGTGGCCTGGCGCGCCGAAAGTTTCTCCAGTGGGGGGCGGCAGTGGGCGGCGCCTCTGCCCTCGTGGCCACGGCCGGGCGCTCGGTCGGAATGCCGGGGGTGGGCGAGGCCGCGGCTGTGCAGATCGAGGGGCTGGTCGGTGCCGACGCCACCGTGTCGTCGGCCTGCGTGGTCAACTGCGGGTCCCGGTGCCCGATCCGCCTGCAGGTCAAGGACGGGGTCGTCGTGCGGGTCCTGCCCGACGGCACGGGCGACGACTCACTCCTCAATCGCAACATCCGGGCCTGCAACCGCGGCCGCAACATGCGCGAGCGCATCTACTCGGCCGATCGGATCAGAACCCCGCTGAAGCGCAAGGACGGTACCGAGCGAGGGGCCGGGCAGTGGGAGGAGATCAGCTGGGACGAGGCGTTCACGCTCGTCGCCGACAAGCTACGCCACACCATCGACACGTACGGCAACGCCGCCATCTACAAGAACTACGGGTCGGGCGTGTGGAACGCGCACATCGCCTACTCAGGGGGCTGGCCCCGGTTGTTCAACCTGATGGGCGGCTTCCTCGGGTACTACGGCAACTACAGCTACGCCAACCTCATGCAGGCCTCCCTGGCGATGTTCGGCAGCGAGGAGCAGATGTCGAACTCGTTCGAGGAGACGCTGACCAACGGCAAGCTGTGCGTGCTCTGGGGGAACAACCCCGTCGAGCGCCGGATGTCGGGTGGCGGCGTCTACTTCACGGCGTTGCGGATGCGCGAGGCGGGGGTGCGGATCATCGTCGTCGACCCGCGCCACTCCGACAGTGCCCTGTTGCTCGCCGACCAGTGGATCGCGCCGCGGCCGGGCACCGACGCGGCGCTCGTGG
Organism: Humibacillus sp.; assembly: GCA_030452985.1. Classification (GTDB taxonomy): domain Bacteria; phylum Actinomycetota; class Actinomycetes; order Actinomycetales; family Dermatophilaceae; genus DSM-29435. Next base: position 12,496 of record JAKDLG010000135.1, on the reverse strand, counting down.
CCGGAATGGCCCACGTCATGATCTCCGAGAAGCTGGTCGACCAGAAGTTCCTCGACACCTACTGCCAGGGGTTCGACGAGCAGCACATGCCCGAGGGCATCCCCTCCGGCAACTCCTACCGCAGCTACGTCATGGGGCAGGGCCCCGACAAGGTCGAGAAGACGCCGGCCTGGGCCGCCAAGGTCACCGGGGTGCCGGAGCGCACCATCGTGACGTTCGCCCGCGACGTGGCCACGACCAAGCCCTGCAACATCACGCAGGGCTGGGGGCCGCAGCGGGCCGCCAACGGCGAGAACCAGTGTCGAGCCATCTACACCCTGGCCGCGCTCATCGGTCAGGTCGGCGTGGCCGGCGGCGGAACCGGTGGGCAGGAGGGCTACTACTGGCCCGTCACGCAGTGGTTCCCTGACGGTGACAACCCCGTCAAGGAGTCCATCTCGATGTACAAATGGCCCGACACGATCGTCGACGGGCCCTCCCAGACGGCGCTCAAGGACGGGGTGCGCGGAGCCGACCGCCTCACGACCGGAATCAAGTTCCTGCTCAACTACGGCGGCAACTGCCTGGCGTCGCAGAGCGGTGACATCAACCGGCTCCGCAAGACCCTCACCGACCAGTCGCTGTGTGAGTTCATCCTGGCGGTCGACAACCAGATGACGTCGTCGGCCGACCTGGCCGACCTGGTGCTCCCCGACACCACCACCGCCGAACGTTACGACCTCGTGCCGAGCGAGTACACGGGCGACATGGCCTACCTCATCGCCATCAACCAGGCCATCCAACCGCTGCACAACTCGATGAGCTCGTACGACATGTGCACCGGGATCGCCGACAAGCTCGGGATCAAGGAGAAGTTCACCGAAGGGCGCACGCTCGAGGGCTGGGCCCGCCACATGTACGAGCAGGACGCGAAGGCCAACCCCGAGACCGGCCTGCCGACGTCGTACGACGACTTCAAGAAGAAGATGGTCCACCGCTACCACAACCCCGACGGGCTGACCGTCGGCCTGAAGAGCTTCCGGCAGGACCCGTCGGCCAACGCTCTGGAGACCCCGTCGGGCAAGATCGAGATCTTCTCGACGAAGATGTGGGAGGCCCAGCAGAAGTGGGAGTTTCCGAACGCCCTGCCCGGTGACCGGGTGTCGGCCATCCCGGAACACGTCGACACGTGGGAAGGCGCCGCCGAGGCGCGAACGAGCACGAAGCATCCCCTGCAGATGTTGTCGCACCACTTCAAGGGCCGCACCCACTCGACCTACGGGAACCTGCCGAAGAACATCGAGGCGCATCCCCAGAAGATCTGGGTCAACACCACCGACGCCCAGGAGCGCGGCATCGAGAACGGCGCCCAGATGGACGTGTTCAACGACCGCGGGCACATCCGGTGCGAGGCCTACGTGACTCCGCGCATCATGCCTGGGGTCATCTCGGTTCCGCAGGGAGCCTGGATCGACGTCGACGCCGACGGGATCGACCACGGGGGCTCGGCCAACATGCTCACCTCCTGGCACGCCACCCCCTACGCCAAGGGAAACGCCCAGATGACCACGTTGGTTCAGGCCAGCAAGGCCCCCCGGGCCTGACGAGAGGAACCACACGACATGCTGGGTTTCAGTTTCGACCAGACCAAGTGCAACGGCTGCAAGGCGTGCCAGATCGCCTGCAAGGACAAGCACGACCTGCCGGTGGGGGTGACGTGGCGGCGGGTGGCCGAGTACTCCGGAGGTACCTGGCAAGAAGACGAGGACACCGCCGTTCCCAACGTCTTCGCCTACTACACCTCGATGGCCTGCAACCACTGCGAGAACCCGATCTGCGTTCAGGTCTGCCCGACGACGGCCATGACCGTGCGCGATGACGGCACCGTCTACGTCGACGACGAGAAGTGCGTCGGATGCCGCTACTGCGAGTGGGCCTGCCCGTACTCGGCGCCGCAGTTCAACGCCGACACCGGGCACATGACCAAGTGCGACCTGTGCGCCGACTACCGCGAGCAGGGCCAGGACCCGGCCTGCGTCGCTGCCTGCCCCTCGCGCGCGCTGGGCTGGGGAGAGATCGAGGACCTGCGCAAGGAGCACGGCACCAACTCGTCCGTGGAACCGCTGCCCGACCCGTCGATCACCCGCCCCAACCTGGTCATCATCCCGCACCGCGACGCTCAGAAGAGCGGCCAGGGAACCGGCGCGATCGCCAACCCGAAGGAGATCTGAACCGTGCAGACCCACGAGCTGCCGATGATCCTCTTCACCGTGCTCTCCCAGATGTCGGTGGGCGCCTTTCTGGCCCTGGGCGTCGTGCAGACCCTGGCCGTGAGCCGGTACTCGTCGACGACCATCGACCGGTTGGCCGACCCGGCGCTGCTGGCCATCGGCCCGACGCTGGTGGCGGGCTTCCTCGCGTCGATGTTCCATATGAACGACGTGACGAACACGATCAACGTGCTGCGGCACTGGAACTCGAGCTACCTCAGCCGCGAGATCATCGTCGGGATGGCCTTCGCCGGCCTGGGGTTCGTCTTCACCGTCATGCAGTGGCGCCGGATGGGCTCTCCCGGCCTGCGGCGCGCCCTGGCCCTGGTCACCGCCGCGGTGGGGGTGCTGCTCGTGTGGGTGCAGTCGATGGTCTACTACTCGCTCGTCACCGTGCCGGCCTGGAACACCTGGGCCACCCCGTTGCGGTTCTTCGCCACGACGGTGCTGCTGGGGTCTCTGGCGGTGGGGGTCGCGTTCGCCTGGAACATCGTCCGGGCCGAACGCGCCGCACCACAAGAGGACGAAGAGGCCTCAGCAGAGCAAGACGGCCCAGCAGATACGGGCGGGGCACCGGCGGCCGAGAGCCGGCCGGCGAGAGGGGGCGGGCTGGCCATGCTGGTTCGACCGGCCGCTCTCACGACCTCGGAGCGGGAGTCCGCCACCGAGCTCACACGAACCTCGCTACGGGTGGTTTCGGCGGTCGCCACGACCGTGGCGCTCGTCATCGTGGTCTCGCTTCCGCTCTACCTGGCTGGTCTGGCGCAGGAGGGGAGCCGAGCCGCGCTGGCCAGCGGCGAGACCTTCGACGGCGTGTTCTTCATCATGCGAATGGGGCTGCTGGTGGTGGGCGCCGTGGTGCTCAGCCTGGTCACCTTCCGACTGGCGGCCGACCGGCACTCGACCTCGTCGCGGCTCACCCTTCTGGTGTCCGTCGCCCTCGTGGTCTGCTTCGTGAGCGAGATCATGGGCCGGAGCATCTTCTACGAGTCGATGATCCGGATCGGGATGTAGGCCCATGTCCCTCATCGGCCAGACGCAGACGACCCACCAGGCGCAGGAGCGCACCCCGCCCGTCCGGGCGGGATCAGCCCTGACCGACGCGTTGACCGACACCCTGACCGACAACCTGGCCGACACGCTCGAGTCACACGCAGCGGCGTGGACCGTTCTGTCGCAGCTGCTCGGGTCGATTCCCGCTGACGACGTGCTCGATCGGGTTCGAGACCCGCAGCTGCTCGAGACCTGGCCACTCGGGCTCAGTGACCCCGCCACGCGTCGTGGGCTGCGGTTGTGGGCCCGGTCCCGTGAGCGGGGCGAAGCCGCCTCGACGGTTGAGCCCGACTACCGCAGGGTCTTCCACGGCCCCGGCAGGGTCCCCGCACCTCCCTACGAGTCGGTGCACGTGGGGGTCGACGGGCTGGTGTTCGACGCCGAGACCGTTGCGGTCCGCTCCTTCTACCGCCGCTTCGGTCTCGAGGTGGCGAGGGTCAACCGCGACCCGGACGACCACGTGAGCCCCGAGCTCGAGCTGCTCGCGACGCTGGCGGTCCGCGCCCTTGACGTGATTGACGAACTCGAAGCACCCTCTCGCGATGGGGATCCGGCGGTGCCGCCGCTTGTCGTAGACCTCGTCCAGGGCATCGGGGCGTTCCTCGACGACCATGTGCTGGCGTGGGTGCCCCGGTTCGGTGAGCTGCTGAGCGAGTACGCCCAGACCGACTTCGTCGCCGGGCTCGGGCACCTACTGGTCGGCACGCTGCGGCAGTCCGCTGACGTCTTCGCCTCACCGGTCACGAACCCATGACGGCGACCGACTCGACCCCAGCCTCGCCCTCTGCTGACGTCGAGACACCCGCGCCGGACCTCTCGTCGCTGATGCTGTGGCTCAGCCAGCATGATGCCGAGGTCGACCTGGAGCTCGCCTGCGCCGAGCATCCGTCACCGAGTCGAGGACCGCGTGGCTGTGAAGTCGTCCGTCTGCCGTGTTGCGCGGCTGACCTGCCCGACTACAGCCTGGCCGAGCTGCTGTCGTACGGCGCGCTACGGGTCAACTTCCGGTTGGACGGATGTAGGTCGCCGTCGACCACCGAAGCTCGATGGGCGCCTCTGGTGTCGTTGCTTCGAGCCGTTGACCTGGGCTGGCGGGTGCAGATGATCGTCGACGTCCCATCGGGACGTCGACGGGAGATCCACGACGCCACCGGGATGCCGCTCCTGCGACGTCGACTGCTGATGCTTCCCGACGTCAGCACGACCGATCTGCCCGACTCGGGGCTGCCCTCCCACGAGCGACTCGTGGCGGCCCTGCGTCGCCTGGTGCGGTACTTCGATCCCGTTCTGGCCGGCGCCGACGAGCTGCCCGGCCCGTCGCTGTTCCTGCGGGCGCCGGACTGCGCGGCGTGTGGAGTCTGCGTCCACTCCTGCCCCCAGGATGCCCTCAGCCTGGTGGCGACCGGCGGGAACGGTGACCCACAGCCAGGCGCGCAGAGCTACTCTCTGCTCCAGTCGCCGAGTCGGTGCAGCGGATGCGACGGTGAACCGGCCTGTGTGCAAGCCTGCCCGGCACGCACTCTCGAGGTGGTCGGTCATCGGGCCTGGTCGCACCTGTGGCGCGACGGCGACGAGGAGGTGGTTCGAGTGGCCACCGTTCGCTGCGCTCGGTGCCGGGCCCCGTTCCGGGCCGAACCACAGAGAGGCGAGGGCGACGCCCAGCCAGGCCGCGAGCCGCTCTGCCCGGCGTGCAGCCGTCGCCGGTCCCGTCCCTTCGGGACGGCCCTGCCACCGGAGGCCCTCGAACGTCTCGACCCGGAGGTCGTTCGCGCCCTCGGCTACGAGCCCGTGGTGAGATCAGGCCGTTCCGGGCCGTCCTGACCCGTCCGGGTTCGTCGGATCAGCTGATCCTCTGGCCTTGCGACGACATCGAGCAGCAGGGCCTCCTGCGCCTCAGCGGCGACTGCGTGAGCGAGGGTCGGCCAGCGTCGACCGCAGGTAGTCCCGGCCCGTCTCTGCCGAGAGGTAGGCCAGCAGCATGCGACCCACCGATCGGGTGAGGTTGGCCATCCCGCCCTCGACCAGCGTCTTCGCCACGGTCGGCAGCACCGGGGCCAGTGCAGCATCGGCGCGCTCTCGTTGGCGAGCCCGCAGCGCCTTGCCGGTCTCGTCGTCTCCCCGGGACCAGGCTTGGGCCTCCCGGTGGCACAGCCCGGCCAGCTCGCGCATGGGGCCGGCGAGGTCGGGTCCGCCGGCCAGCAGCTCGTCATGGTCTTGGCGAATACTCAGCAGGTCATCGCCTGCCGATCGACGGCCGGACCCTCGCGCGTGCGTCTCCATGCTCATCAGCGGGGCGAGCACCATCGAGGCGTCGGGCCCCAGCCACTCCGTCGCGTCGCGAAGCATGGCCGCCAGCGTGCCGTCACGCAACCCCTCCACGACGACCTCGTCGGGGACGTCGACCAGGGTGGCCAGCGCCTCCCAGCCGCCGGCTCGAGCGTCGGCGGTTCGAGCAATTCGCGCACGCACCGCAGCCATGGCCGCATCGGCAGAGGTCGGCGGTCGACGGGTCGGAAAGGGAAGCGGCTGGGCGGATGCCGGCTCCGGCGTGACGGGCATGGCACCCTCCCTCGATCGTCGGATGCTGTCTCGACGATCCTAGGGCGCCCACCGCCGTGATAGAGGCGCACGCCTCGGCCGCAGCCGGCATCCGCGCCGGGCGAAGGCCGCCCTGCCCGACGAGGACCCGACCCTCGCGCTGACGGTGCCGGCGTGCGACGCGTACGAGAGTGCCCACTCGACCTGACCGGTCGAGTGGCCACTTTCGTACACACGGTGGCTGACTCTGAACGAGGAGCCCTTCCCCGGGTGCCTCTGAAACGCGCTGACGTCCTCACGCCGGGGGCATGAAGGGGTGCCCGCGGCGGGCGGCGTCGACCATGCGCTGGTGGTCACGCTCGGTCTGGTCGGCGTAGGCCCGGGCGAAGCCGCTCATGGCATGGTCGAGCTTCTCGGAGCCGCCGACGTAGGCGGCGATCATCGACGCACCGCTGGAGCGTGCGTGGGCCTTGGCGAGCAGCTGCCCGCAGATGCCGGCGTAGTCGGCCGTGGCGGATGGCTTGAGAGCGTCGAGCGGGATGGTTCCCTTCATGTTGCGGAACTGCCGGACGTAGTACTGGCGCCCGGCCACGGTGGTCCACCCCAGCAACGGGTCGCTGACGGTCTGCAACGCCTGCTGGTACTCAACGACACGCTGGCCCTGGTGGGCGTGCCACGCCGACTCGCCGTGCACGTGCGGCGCGAGCACCGACCGTCTGGCCTGCTTGAGCTGGAGGAAGACGACGTCGCTGGGGCTGCTGCCCTCGAGCAGCGCGACGTAGGCGCGCAGGCCGACGCTGCCGACCCCGACGACCTTGTGCACGAAGTCGATGAGCGTGTACCCCCCGAGCACGCGGCGCCAGTGCGGGGCGAGGGTGGTCAGGTAGTCATCGAGCCCCACGGCGAGCAGCTCGGCCTCGTCGTCGTCGAGGTGGGTGATCAGCGGGGGCTCCTGCACGATGCGCCGTCCGCCGCCCTCGGTGGTCGTGAAACGCGGCAGCGCCCGGTCGCTGGTGCGACCCTGGGCCCGATGCGCGGCTCGTTCGATCTGTGACTGCAGCGAGGCGTCGGCGGCTGCCGTCTGGAGGCGGTCGAGGTCGAGCCGCTCGTACGAGCGGGCCAACAGCGGCTGCGAGGCCAGCCACCGCATCTGGTTGCGGTAGGCCGCCGAGCACGACTCGACGGCGGTGGCGCAGTGCTGTTCGCTCTGACCGTTCTGTCGGCTCGCGACCCAGATGCTGGCGACCAGCCGGCGCAGGTCCCACTCCCAACCGCCGGGGTGGGCTTCGTCGAAGTCGTTGAGGTCGAGCACGAGGTCGCGCTCGGGGGAGGCGTAGAAGCCGAAGTTGCCGAAGTGGGCGTCACCACAGATGACGGGCGAGATCCCCGTGGCCGGCAGGTGGGCCAGGTCTTCGGCCATCACCACCGCACTGCCGCGCAGGAAGCCGTACGGCGAGGCCGTCATGCGCTCGACCCGGGTGGCGATCAGCTCGCCACGTCGGCCGCGGTGCGACTGCGTGACCTGCTCGACGATGTCGGGGCGGTCGGCCGGCTCCGACCACTGCCCCAACGTCGACCTCGGCACCCGGTGGCGCAGACTGCGTCCGAGCCGATAACGCTCCACCCGTGGTGTCGACGGGTGGCGCAGCGAGGTGTAGGGCTGGCTGTCGACCTCAGGCAGCACGACATGGCTCTGTTCCGCGCGTTCCGTTGCGGTCATCCCGACGCTCCTCGTCTCGGTGGCGACCGAGCCGGCATCCGATGGGGTCCGGGGGCGACGGCCTGTGGTCACGGTAGGGGCCTGATCGTCCGGTGGCAACGCCGACGCTCGACCATGGCAGGCACAGGCATCTCTTCCACCGCCGTTGTTGCCGCCGTCGTTGCCGGCAGCGGCGCGTCACGGCTCGAGCAGCACCGCCCCGGGGCCACGGGCGGCCAGCACGTCATCGGGGTTGTGAAGTGCGCAGGTCGACAGGCTGAGGCAGCCGCAGCCGATGCACGAGTCGAGCTGGTCGCGCAGCTTCTCCAGCCGCCCGATCTGTTGGTCGAGCCGTGGTCGCCACGCCCGCGACAGGCGGGCCCAGTCGCGGCTGGTCGGGGTTCGCCCCTCGGGCAGGGTGGCCAGCGCCCGGGCGATCTCCTCGAGCGAGAGCCCGACGCGTTGCGCGGCCCGCACGAACGACACCCGGCGGATCGTGGCCCGTTCGTAGCGGCGTTGGTTGCCGGTGGTGCGCCGAGCGTGGATCAGGCCGAGATCCTCCCAGTAGCGCAGGGCCGAGGTGGCCATGCCGGTGCGTTCGGCAACCTCGCCGATGGTCAAGCCGGTCTGGCGCCCCACCACGTCAGCCGATCCTCGCGTCGCGGAGCCTCGACAGGATCTCGTCGACCGTCTCGTCCGGAGTCTGCTGGGAGCTGTCGAGCCACAACCCGATGCGGGGCGTCTTCGTTCTGACCATGTGGTCGAAGTCTCTGATCGACCACAGCTCGCCGTAGCCGACCTTGACCCGTTCCGACTCGCGCTGCATCACGACGGCCACGTCGGGCGCAAGCATCACGAGGCTGACCGGTCGTTCGACCAGCTGCTCGAGGAAGGGCTCGAGCGTGTCGCCGACGAAGAGGTCCTGGACCACGACGGTGAAGCCGGCGGCCACGTAGCGGTTGGCGGTCTGGGCGGCGATGGCGTGGCGCAACGCCAGCTGCCGCTCTGCCTCGGGATCGACCTGGGGTGACATCTCGACCCGGCCGGTGACGACGAATCGGCGGAACACGTCGCCGCGCAGGTGCACCGCTCGCGAGAACCGTTCGGCCAGCAGCTGCGAGACGGTGGACTTGCCCGCCGCCATCACGCCCGTGACAACGATGACCTGCGGCACGTCGAGATCGCGCCTCAATGCCGGCATCGTGCTCACAGCTCCAGCCTAGGCCGCGGATGCCGTCTGGTTTCAGAGTTCAGGTGACGTTCAAGTTCCGTTCGCACCGGGTGCGTTCGGGCGGGGGTGAGCGTCGGCCGCTTAGGCTGGGCGCATGAGCGATCTGCATGGCACCGGAACCCGTCCGCACGTCGTCGTTCTCGGCGGAGGCTTCGGTGGGCTGGCCACGGTTCGGGCGCTGCGCAAGGCCGAGGTCGACGTGACGCTGGTCGACCGGCATCCGTACAACACTTTCCAGCCGCTGCTCTACCAGGTGGCGACGGCGACGCTGAACCCCGGTGACGTCACGTGGTTCCTGCGCTCGGCGCGCTCGAAGCAGGAGAACGTTCGGTTCATCCAGGGCGACTGTGACGCGATCGACCACGACGCGCGCACCCTGCGACTCTCGGGCGGCGAGGTGCTGACCTTCGACCACCTTGTCATCGCCACCGGGGTCGCGGCCAACTACTTCGGCACGCCAGGCGCGGAGCAGTTCGCGATGCCCCTCTACACCCGCACCCAGGCCCTCGCCGTGCGCGACGCCGTCATGTCGGGCCTGGAGAGTGCAGCGGTCAACCGACAGCACGACGACATCCGGGTCGTCGTGGTCGGTGGCGGTCCGACCGGGGTCGAGACCTCGGGGGCGCTGGCCGAGATGCGCAACAAGGACATTCCGGTGCTCTATCCCGAGCTCGACCCGGCGAAGGTTCACGTCACGCTGGTCGAGATGTCACCCGAGCTGCTCGCGCCGTTCGAGCCCGGCAGCCGCCAGTATGCCCTCAGGTCGCTGCGCTCTCGCGGCGTCGACCTGCGGTTGTCGACGAAGGTGAACGAGGTGCGGGCCGACGGGGTCGTCGTCGGTGACGACGACGAGTTCCTCCCTGCGGGCGTCGTGATCTGGGCCAGTGGGGTGACGGCGCCGGATGCCGTCTCGACGTGGGGGGTGCCGCAGGGGCGCGGGCGCCGGATCAAGGTCGATGACCGTCAGCGGGTCCAGGGGCTGGACGGGGTCTACGCCGTCGGCGACATCAGCGTCGCAGACGGCGACGGCGCCTTGCCGCAGCTGGCCCAGCCGGCGATCCAGCAGGGCAAGTACATAGGCCACCTCATCGCGGACGGTCTGCGCGGGGAGACGCCCGAGCCCTTCACCTACTCCGACAAGGGCATCCTCGCCACCATCGGTCGGGCCTCCGCTGTCGCGGAGGTCACGGGGCTGCCCCGCCTGACCGGCTTCCCGGCCTGGATGGTGTGGAACGGCGTGCACATCGTGACCTTGCTCGGCAACCGCAACCGGGTCGCCGCCATGGTCAACCTCGGCGCGAAGTACCTCGCGTGGGGCCGCAGCCACAATGCGATCGTCGGCGACACCGAGCCGCCGCAGCTACGCGACCGGGCGTAGGGTTCGCCCGAGCTTCGCGACGTCTGAGCCGGACCGGCCCCATTCCGGCAGGTCGCCTGATCCATGACGGTGTTTCGATCCACCCAGGCCACGGACGGTGGCGCACCGGGGGCACGGGGTGCACCGGGGCGAACGACGTCACGAGTCGCGTTCGCCCCCGTGCTTTCGCTACACCAGCTCACGCGGAATGGCTCTGCTGGAGCGCTTGGTCGCGATGCGGACCTCGCCCTCGAAGGCGTCGATCTCATTGGTCACCAGGAACGCATCATGGGTCGATGTCATGCTCGCGGTGGCCGTGATGCGGATCCGCCAGTCGCCCTCAGAGATCTCGATGTCGCGCCGGCAGTCTGTTCTGGCAGACAGTGGCTCATGAGCGATGACGGTCACCTCGTCGCGCGCGGACTCCAGGTAGTGGATGCCGTCGTGGTGGCGTACGTCTCCGGCATAGGCGAAGTCTGTGGTGACCGTGTACCGGTTCGTGGCCACGTCGAACGTCACTGTCCGCCGCTCCGGGACCTTGCGGACTTCGGCCACCAGGTGCATGCCATCAGACTTCGGTGGCCCGAAGGGCCGCAGCCCGGCGTCTCCCGCGTGTGGTGTTCGCACCGGCAGGTGCAGCGCACTGCCCTCGCCGGCGAAAACGGTGACCTCGGTTCGATTTGGCGATGGCCAAGCCCACGGCCAGTAGGCGGATGAGAACGCCAGCCGTAGCCGATGACCCGCCGCGACCGTGTAGCCGATCGCGTTCAACTGCACCGAGACCGGGTAGCGCGTTCCCGGCTGTAGCGCGGTAGGGCTCTCGTGGCTGTCGCGATGTGTCAGGTTGAGCACACCCCGGGTGATCAGTGTGGAGGAGCCGTCCTCGGCGACATCACACAGCCGGACCGCGAGCAACGCCGTCGGCTGGTCCGATGCCACGAGAACGTCCGCCTGCGGATTTCCCAGGATGGCGGTGGGCCGCTCCAACGGGTCGCTATCGAAGGTGAGGCAGAGCGCATCCTCGCCCTGCTGGTCCCCGGGGGTGTCGATGACGCGGCCGTAGCCGAGCCAGTCTCCCGCCGCGAGGCCGTGCGCCAGCGACGACCCGGCACGCAGCGGGGTCTGGGAGCCGGCAGGCGCCTCCGCGAGCCTGCCCGGAGCGAGAACCAGCGACCAGTCGTCGATGTGGGGCGAGGGCCACGTCTGCTCAGCCACCCAACCTCCATCACCTGCCACAACCCGCTCGCCGTCTCGGGGGCTCGGCATCCAGGCCGTGAGCATGGGCTCGTCCATGATCCCGTTGTCCTCGCCCTTGAGCCACCGGTCCCACCAGCGCGTCGCCTCCTGGAGGAAGCCCACAGCCGGACCCGGCTGTCCCTCATGCGGATACTGGTGCGACCAGGGACCGATCAAGCCCTTGCGCGGCCCGTGGTAGTTGCCGAGAACCCGCAGGATCGCGTTCCGATAAGCGTCGGCCCAGCCTCCGACCATGAACACCGGACACTCGATGGCGTCGTAGTCCTCGCACACCGAGCCGTTCTTCCAGAACTCGTCGCGGTGCTGATGCCAGAGCCAGTCCTCGATGAAGGGCGGCGACTCCTCGATCCGTTGCAGCCACGCCTCACGCCAAGAGGTCCCGACGACGCTGGGCAGCGGAGGCCGGGCGTTGTAGCCGAGCATCGTGGTGGCCCACGACAACATGTCTGCGCCGAGGATGCACCCACCCATGTAGTGGATGTCGTCGGCGTAGCGGTCGTCTGTGGAGCAGGTGCTGATGATCGCCTTCAGCGCCGGTGGCCGACGCGCGGCGATCTGAAGGCCGTTGAAGCCGCCCCAGGAGATCCCTATCATCCCGACGGATCCCGAGCACCAGTCCTGCGCGGCGATCCAAGCGACCACGTCGACACCGTCCAGCTGCTCCTGCTCGGTGTACTCACCTGTGATGATGCCCTCGGAGTCCCCGGATCCACGCAGGTCGACGCGAAGGCAGGTGTAACCCTGGGTGACGAAGTACCGCAGCAGGGTCTCGTCGGCGCCCGTGGTGGCGTCGCTCTTGCGGTAGGGGAGATACTCGACGATCGCCGGAACTGGCGTCGTCGGCGCGTCGGCAGGCATCCAGATCCTTGCCGCCAGTCGGCTGCCGTCCGTGACCTGGATCCAGGTGTTGCGCACGACATGGATCTCGGGTGCTGCGTCGCTCACGGAATTGTTCCCTTCATCGTCGACGGGGAGCTCCCGATCGAGACGTCGATGGAGCCCACTGCCCTTGGCCCCCACGGGTCAGCCGCCCTGCTTGTCCTTGCTGAGCCACACGTTGGTCGGGTCGAAACCCTGGATGCTCGGCACGTAGACCGCGTTGTGCACCTGCG
>JAKDLG010000134.1 GCA_030452985.1 Humibacillus sp. | reverse complement strand
AACGCCGGGTTGGTGACCGAACACGCTGGCATACCGGCGCGTTCGCCCCCGAACGGGTCGTTCGCGAGCGAACGGCGGGTTGGTGAGTGAACGGCGGGTTGGTGAGCGAACGCCGGGTTGGTGACCGAACACGCTGGCATACCGGCGCGTTCGCCCCCGAACGAGTCGTTCGCGGTGGATGGGGGGCGCTCAGGGGGTGTGCAGGGCGCCCATCCGGGCCAGGAAGATCGCCTCGGCCGTGCACACCTTCTCGAACTCGCCCAGATGCAGTGACTCGTTGGCGCCGTGGGCCCGGGTGTCGGGGTCCTCGACCCCGGTCACGATGATGGCGGCATCCGGGAAGCGCTCGACGAAGCTCGAGATGAACGGGATCGAACCGCCCACCCCGATGTCGACCGGGTCGGTGCCCCAGGCGTCGGCGAACGAGGCGCGGGCCTGGTCGTAGGCCGGTCCGTCAGCCTGGGCCGCGAAACCGGACCCGCTCTCCTCGAGGGTCACCTCGACCCGCGCGCCCCACGGGGCGTGGCTCTCGAGGTGCTCCTTGAGCCGTTCGAAGGCGGAGGCCGGGTCCTGCGTGGGCGCGAGACGCATCGAGATCTTGGCGGCCGCCTTGGCGGCCAGCGTGTTGGAGGCCTTGTCGATGGACGTGGCGTCGATGCCGATGGTCGTGATCGACGGCTTGGTCCAGAGCCGCGAGAGGATCGACCCGGTGCCGATGAGCTGGGTCTCGTCGAGCAGGCCCGACTCCTCGCGGAAGCGCGCCTCGTCGTAGTCGAGGTCGGCCGCCGTGCTCTCGTCGAGCCCGGACACCGCCACGGCCCCCTGCTCGTCGTGCAGGGTCGAGAGCAGACGCACCAGCGCCGTGACCGCGTCGACCGCGGCGCCCCCGTACATGCCGGAGTGGATCGCGTGGTCGAGGGTGCGCACCGACACGATGACCCGCACCCCACCGCGCAGGGTGGTGGTGAGCGCCGGCGACCCGACGGCCCAGTTGGTCGAGTCGGCGATGACGATGGCGTCGGCCGCGAGCCGGTCGCCGTGCTTCTCGAGGATGGTCTCGAGCGACGGTGATCCCGACTCCTCCTCGCCCTCGACGAAGATGGTCAGGCCGACCGGCAGGTCTCCCGAGTGCGCCCGGAGGGCCGCGACATGGGCCATCACGCCTGCCTTGTCGTCGGCGGCGCCGCGGCCGTAGAGCCGCCCGTCGCGCTCGGTCGGCTCGAACGGCGGCGTGTCCCAGTCGGCCTCGTCGCCGGGCGGCTGCACGTCGTGGTGGGCGTAGAGCGTCACCGTCGGGGCGCCCTCCGGCCCGTCGACGTGGCCGATCACCGCCGGGCGTCCGCCCTCGACGACGATCTCGACGTCGAGGCCTTCAGCCCGCAGCAGGGCGGCCACGGCCTCGGCGCTGCGCGCGACCTCACTCTGGTCGAAGCTGCTGGCGGAGACGCTCGGGATGCGTGTCAGCCCCTCGAGGTCGGCACGCACCTGGGGCATCAGCCCCCGAACACGGTCGCGGATGCTGTCGAGCTGGTCAGGGGTGAGCACGTCGTCGGTCATGGCCCGACCATATCCAGCAGGCTCCGGGCGGGCCATCCAGGCTCTGGTGGCACCGGTCTCGGTAGGTTCTGGTGACATGGTGGCATCCGAGCACGACGACACCGACGGGGCGCCCGAACGATCGAACCGCTTCACCCGCGGCCGAGACCCGTGGCTGGCCCATCTGGGCAACCTGCGCAACGTCGTGCGCCAGGAGATGGTCAGCCGCCAGCTCGCTCGTCACCTGCCCGCCGCGCCGGCGCGAGTCCTCGACGTCGGCGCCGGCCAGGGCACCCAGGCCCTTCGCCTGGTCGCCGCCGGGCACGAGGTCACAGCGGTCGAACCCGACCACGCCATGCGGGACGTCTTCACGACAGACGCCGCACGCCTGAGGCCCACCGAGCGCGCGCGGGTGAGCCTGCAGGCCTCCGACCTGGCGACCCTGTCGACTGAAGCCCGACCCGCCACCCACGACGTGGTGCTCTGCCACGGCGTGCTCATGTACCTGCCCGAGTCGCGGGCCGCCGTAGCCGAGCTGGCTCGCCGAGTGGCACCGGGCGGCATCCTTTCGATCGTGACCCGCAACGGGGACGCCCTGGCGTGGCGGCCCGCCCTCCGTCACGAATGGAGCGCCGCCCTGGCCCTGCTCGAAGAGGTCGACCAGTCCCGCACTGAGGATCGAGCAGCGTTGTACCGCAACGAGATAGGCGTTGACGCTCGCGCTGACACGCTGGGCTCTCTGACGGACGACTGCGAGGCGGCGGGCCTCGAGCTGACCGCCTGGTACGGCATCCGCGTGGCGACCGACGATGTGGCCCTCGACGAGCCCCCGCCGGATGCCGCGCACCTGGCCACCCTGCTCGACGTCGAGGAGCGGCTCGGCTCGACCGACCCCTACCGGGCCCTGGGCACGCTCGTTCACGTCATCGCCTCACGACCGGGCGGATCCGTGAGCCCAGCGGATGGTTGACTGGCGACATGGACGCGGTCGACGCGGCCTTCGAGGCCGTACCCCGGGCACCCTTCCTGCCCGCGGGCGAGACCGATCGGGCCGACTACGACGGGCCGATCGCGATCGGGCACGGGCAGACCAACTCGCAGCCGCGCACGGTGGCCGACATGTTGCGGCTGCTCGAGGTTCGCGCCGGTGACCGGGTGCTCGACATCGGCGCCGGGTCAGGGTGGTCGACCGCGCTGCTCGCGCACCTGACGGGGCCGACGGGTGTCGTGGTCGGCCTGGAGCTCGAACCCGAGCTCGCTCGCTGGGGGGCGCAGAACCTCGCCTCGAGGCGGATGCCGTGGGCGTCCATCTCGCCCGCGGTACCCGGCGTGCTCGGCACCCCGGGAGCCGACCCCTACGACCGCATCCTCGTGTCGGCCGAGGCGCGTCAGCTGCCGCAGCCACTCGTCGAGCAGCTGGCCGACGACGGACGGCTGGTCGTTCCCGTGCGAGGCACGATGACGTTGGTGGTGCGCCGCCACGGAACGCTGGCGACCACCCACCACGGTCACTACCTCTTCGTGCCGCTGCGGTGAGGGGTCGGGCACAGCATCGACCACCCTCTGGCATCCCAGGCATCTCCGCGGGTGCGACAACTGCGACTGCGGATTCGGGGGCCCGAACCGATACCGCCTAGAGTGGCCTCGTGTTCGGACGCAAGAAGACCCTCAACGAAGAGCTCGCCAAGAGCGAGGCCGTCGACGAGCGCCCCGGCGCCAAGAACCGGCCGACGCCCAAGCGTCGTGACCAGGAGGCGGCCAACAAGCGGCCGCTGATCGTCACCGACCGCAAGGCCGCGGGCAAGACCGACAAGACAGCCCGCCGCGAGGCACAGGCCAAGCAGCGCGCCGCCATGATGTCGGGCGATGAGCGCTACCTCCCCGCTCGCGACAAGGGCCCGCGCCGCCGGTTCATCCGTGACACGGTCGACTCGCGATGGAACATCGGCGAGTTCCTGCTGCCGATCATGCTGCTGGTGCTGCTGCTGAGCTTCGTCAAGACGAGCTGGGCGCTGCTGCTGGTCTTCGCGCTCGTCTACGGCCTGATCGCCATCTCGATCATCGACTCGTTCCTGATGTGGCGGCGCACCCGCAAGAAGCTCGAGGCGAAGTTCGGGCCACCGCAGAAGGGCGAGGGGTTCTACGCGATCATGCGAGCGTTCCAGATGCGCCGCACCCGGATGCCGAAGCCGCAGGTCGCTCGCGGAGAAGCCCCGCGCTGAGGCGCCGCCTCACCCAAGGTCGGATCGAGTCGACCGTCGCCGACAGAGCGGCGCACGGGTGCGGCTGGCTACGTACCGGCCGTCACGAGCTGCCCGCCCTTGATGATGGCCGTGAACGCCTCGTGGGGGCGTGCGATGAGCGAGATGTCGGCGAGCGGGTCGCCGTCGATCAGGACCAGGTCGGCGATGGCCCCTTCTTCGACCACACCCAACCGCCCGGGATAGGGGTTTCTCGGGCCCGACATGGCCAGCAGCTCGGCGTTGCGCGCTGTGGCCTGCTGGAGCAGCTCAGCGGGGCTGTACCACCGGGTCAGCTTGGCCAGCAGCGCCCCCTGCCGGGTGGCCAGCTGGGCGTCGAAGAGGATGTCGGTGCCGAAGGCGACCTTGACCTGGTGCTTGATGGCCAGCTCGTAGGCGGTGTCGGTGCCGGCGACCATCTGCTCGAACTTGACCCGGTTGGGCCCGGCCAACGGCGGCGCGTCCGCGTCGTCGAGGAACGGTTGCAGGCACCACCAGATGCCCTCTTCGGCCATCAGCGCGACCGTGTCCTCGTCCAACAGGTTGCCGTGCTCGATGCAGCGCACCCCCGCACTGATCGCCGTGCGCACAGCCCGGGGGGTGTACGCGTGCACCGTCACATAGGTACCCCAGTTCTCGGCAGCCTCGACGGCGGCCCGGAACTCGCCCTGGTTGTACTGGCTGACGTCGATCGGGTCGTAGGGAGAGGCGACCCCGCCGCCGGCCATCAGCTTGACCTGGGCGGCGCCTCGCCGTAGCACCTCCCGGGTTCCGCGCAGCACTTCGGCCTCACCGTCGGCGATGATCGCCGCGCCGATGATCTCGCTGTAGCTGAGGTGTCCGGCGATGCCCCGGGGCACCTCGTTGGGCATGCGGAAGTCGCCGTGGCCTCCGGTCTGGGAGATGAACGCGCCGGAGGGGTAGATCCGCGGCCCGGGGATCGAGCCCTGGTCGATGGCCAGCTTGATGCCGTGGGACGGGCCTCCGAGGTCACGCACCGTGGTGAAGCCGCGCATCAGGGTGTCGCGGGCGCTGACCACTGCCTGAGCGAACACGTAACCCAGCTCGCCCATGATGGCGACCTGGGCCGGGACCGTGGTGAACGCCGTGTGCCAATGGGCGTCGATGAGGCCGGGGATCAGGGTCTTTCCGGTGCCGTCGGTCTGCTGACGCTCGACGGCATCCGTGGAGGACTCCGGGCGTGCTGCCGGGCTGATGGTGCTGATCGTCGAACCGTCGACCGTGACGTCGAACGGACCGTTGATGCGGCCCGCGAGGCTGTCGAACACGTTCACGTTCGTGATCTGAAGTGACTGGGCGGCGCTCATGCGCTACTCCCCTCTCGACGTGGGCTGGACCCTTGGCGTTGACATCTACGGCAGATGCACCGGCGCGCCTGGGCCCCAAGGAATCCCGGCGAGGTACCACACGACGAAGAATAGGGTCCAGGTGACGAGAACGACGATCGTGTACGGAATCATCATCGACACGATGGTGCCCATTCCCGAGCTGGCCCGGTAACGCTGGGCCACCAGGATGATGAACGGGAGGTACACCATGAGCGGTGTCACCACGTTCATCGGCCCATCCCCTACGCGGTAGGCCGCGATGAGGGTCTGAGGAGCGATGCCCAGGTTGTAGAAGAGCGGGACGAAGATCGGGGCCATGATCGCCCATTTCGGGATGACGCCCGGCATGATCAGGTCGATGACGAAGGTCAGCAGGATGAACCCGATGAGCAGCGGCAGGGGGCCGATGTCCGCCTGCCCCAGCAGGTCGGCGAGGCTCGTGGCCGCGAGCGTGGACATGTTGGAGTAGTTGAAGAACATGATGAACTGCGCGATGAGCAGCATCAGGAAGATCAGGCCGCCCAGACCGTTGAAGGTCTTGACGATCGCGTTGATGACGTTCGTGCTGCCCGTCAGGCTGCCCGCGCCCCTGCCGTAGCCGAGGCCGGCGGCCAGGAACAGCATCGAGACGATGAACAGCAGGCTGCTCATGAACGGTGAGTTGCCGAAGATCTCGCCCGTCTCGTGGTTGCGCAGCGGCGCGTTGGGCAGCGCCGTCAGCAGCGTGACGATGACGACCGCAACGAGGGTGTAGATCCCCGACAGGCGCAGGCCGCGCGCCTCGTGCGACAGCTCGTCGCTGGTCGGGACGTGGTCGACAGGCGCGTCGGCGGGTCGTTCCGAGCTGTGCCATTTTCCGAGGCGCGGCTCGACGTACTTCTCGGTGAGCACCGTGATGACGATGGCGGTGAAGATCGTCGAGGCGATCCCGAAGTAGAAGTTGTGGGTCAGGTTGAGCGGTGGCGCGTTCGGCGCGACGCCGCCCAGAATCTCGTTCGTCACCTCCGTGATGATGCCGTCGGCCGGGGTGATGAGAATGTTGACGAAGAACGAGGCGCTCACCCCGGCGTAGGCTGCGGCGATGCCGGCGAGCGGATGCCGGCCCAGGCTGACGAACGCTGCCGCACCGAGCGGGATGAGCACGAGGTAACCGGCGTCCGAGGCGACACTCGAGATGCCGCCGAGCAGCACGATGATGAAGGTGATGGCGCCTGGCGGGGCGACCTGCACCATCTTGCGGATCAGGGCGGCGATGAGGCCGGCCTCCTCGGCCACCCCGACACCGATCATGGCCACCAGGATGACGGCGACCACCCCGAAGTCGTTGAAGTTCTGCACGACCGTGGTGAACATGTGCGCGATGCCGTCGCGGGAGAGCAGGCTCTGGGCCTTGATCGTCTCCGTCTTGATCTCGTAGTCGGGTACCGCCTCCGGATCAGGCTGGGTGATCGAGGGATACGTCGATCCGGCGTCGGTGTAGTCCTGCGAGACCGGCGTGTCCTTGGGCACTGCGACCTCGGTGGTCACCTTGACGTCGAAGGCCGCCAGGACCGCCGACAGCACGATGACGATGACGATGAGCGCCAGGAAGATGATGGCGGGGTGGGGCACCCGGTTGCCGGCCCGTTCGATCCACCCGAGGAACCCGCCCGGCCCGTCGCCCTGGTCTGGGTTCGCCTTGCTCTCGGGCTCGGCGACGGCCTCCCTCATTATGCGAGGCTCTGCTGCGCAACCATGCTGTTGGCCGGATGGGAGATGGCGATCTCGGCCTGGGGGAGCTTCTCGTGCGTGAGGACGCCGTGCATGGTGTCTCTCCTTCGTCGAGGCTCAGGATGCTGGTAGTCAACCACCCCGAGCTTCTTTTGGATATCCCCCCGATCGATAGATCCAGCAACCGTCGGTCCAGGAGAGGTTCGCTGCTGCCATCCGGCACTCTTGACCGCCGGAGGCAGAACCCCTCACCGCGGAAGCGTCACCGCCCGATCGGCGCAGATGAGGTCGGCGGCCCGCTCGCCGATCATGATCGTGGCCGCGTTGGTGTTGCCGCTGACCACGGTCGGCATGACGCTGGCGTCGGCGACGCGCAACCCACCCACACCGAGCACCCGCAGCTCAGCGTCGACGACGCTGCCCATCCGGCACGTCGACGTCTCGTGGTAGACGGTGAGGGCGTAGTGCCGAGCGAGATCCTCCAGCAGGGCATCTGACGGCTCATCGCCTGACGTGTGACCGTGGGCCTCGGCCAGAGCCGGCGGCACCATGAGCGACCCGATGCCACTGCCCGGCCAGTGGCCGACGATGTCGAGCGCCCGCCGCATGACCGCGACCATGACCGTCACGTCGTGCGGGTCGGCCAGGTAGTTGAGGTCGATGCGGGGGGCGTCGGCGACGTCGGCACTGACCAGGCACACCTCTCCCTCCGAGTGCGGTTGGACCGGGTTCGGCAGCACCACGACCGTCTCGGCGTCGGGAGACAGGGCAGCATCCGGATCGGCGAAGTAGTCGGCCGGGTCGACGCGGAACAGGTGCCGCCAGATGTCGGGCGTGTAGCCGCAGGCCAGCAGCCCGATCTGCGCGTCGTGGGTGTGCAGGTCGCCGAGCCCCGTCGAGAAGAAGGCCACGGCGTCGTAGAGGGACGAGGAGGCCAGGCCCTGCCCGGTGGTGGCCCACTCGGTGACGCGGCGCTCGGCCTCGGCGCGCAGGGCTTCGAGCTCAGGCGGCAGGTTCGCGTCGTCGGCCGGGTCGGCGGGCAGCGGCCCGGCCGGGGCCCGCAGCGCGTCCGGGCCGAGGGAGATGGCGATCTCGGTCATCGTCAGGGCCACCCCGGGCGCGGGGAAGGCCAGCGGCACGTGCAGGTGGTCCTTGAGGTGCTTGCCGACATGCGGGTTGTCGAGCAGGCATTCGACCCCGACCGCCGCCAGCTCGTCGCGCGGCCCGATGCCCGACAGCAGCAGCAGCTGCGGCGAGCCGATCGCCCCCGCGCTGACGACGACCTCACGGTCGGCCCGCAACGTGACCCGGTTGCCCTCGGCGTCGCGGTAGCGCACACCGGTGGCCCGCAGCCCGGAACCGTCCGTCTCCAGGAGCACCTGCTCCACCTGGGCGTGGGTGATGACCGTGAGGTTCACCCGCTCCATCACCGGCTCGAGGAACGCGTGGTAGGTCGAGCTGCGCTTGCCCTCGCGGGTGGTCGTCTGGAAGAGCGAGGCGCAGCCGGTCGGGCCGCCACGGTCTCGCCCGTTGTAGTCACCCATCGGTATGCCGGCCGCCTCGGCAGCCGCGACGAACTGCTCGGCCGCCACGGTGCGAGGGGAACGAACCGAGACCCCCAGCGGCCCCCCTTCGCCGTGCGCCTCGTCGTCGATGACCACGCCTTCGGGAGGGTCGGGCGGCGTGAGGTCCTCGCTCTTGACGAAGTAGGGCAGCACGTCGTCGTACGACCAGCCCTTGGCGCCACCGGCCTCCCAGCCGTCGAAGTCGCCGGGGTGGCCGCGCACGTAGGCCATGTAGTTCAGGCCCGACGAACCGCCGAGCATCTTGCCCCGCGGCACCATCATCCGGCCGTCGGTGAGGCCCTTCCCGGCGCCGCCGGGGTCACCGGTGTACATCCAGTCGACGTCGGGGTCGAGCTGAAGTGACGCCACGGCGGCCGGCATCAGCTCTCGCTCGGGGGGTGCGCCCCCCGCTTCCACGAGCGCGACGCGCAGAGTGGGGTCCTCCGTGAGCCGCGTGGCGATGACGGCGCCGGCCGACCCGCCACCGACCACGATGACGTCGAACGACTCCGTCTCGGATGTCGCTGACGGTGCTGACGGGCTGGCTGACGAACTGGCTGCGTCACTCATCGACGCCACCTCTCTTGATCAGGTCGTGCTGGCTAAAGCTCCCCCGAGATGCCACGGACGACGGCGTCGGGCACCTGGTGGAGCCCTCATCAGGTGTCTACCACCGCTCGCGGCCGTCCGGAAGGGGACCGCCTGCCGGAAGCCGCTCAGCCCTGCAGATCGGCGAAGGCGAGAGGTTCGCGGGTCACGGCATACGTTGCGAAGTAGAGCTTTTCGACCTCACCATCGGGTCTGCGCACCACCTCGAGCCGCTCACCACGTTCGCGCCCCTCGACCGCACGGAACCGGTCTCGACCCTCGCTGGCGTACCGGGTCTCGGATGCCGGGTCGTTCTCGGACAGCCGCGACCAGAGCTGCCCGCCGCGCACGAAGAACGTGATCGGCGACCCCTCCGACCACCACGGACCGAGCAGCGGCGCAAGCTCGGGCTTATGCGCCTCGGGCGCCCACGGTGCGGGCACCGACGGCTCGGTGTCGACGACGGCCTCGACGAGGTCGGTCGCGAGCCCGAGCGAGAGAGCCCCCGACGAGCAGTTGGCGAACACGATCGCACCCACCCCGTCAGGCCGACGCACGCGCAGGCCGGTGAGAAAGCCCGGCATCGCTCCCCCGTGCCCGACGTACACGCGGTCGCCACGGCGCCCCATGCCGAAGCCGAGACCGTAGCCGCCCGTCCAGCCCTCGACGTCGGTCATGATGATCGGCCGGCACATCTCCTCGATCGTGTCGGGCCGCACGACGCGGTCGTCGGGTCGGGCTACGTAGGCGGCGTAGCGCGCCATGTCGGCCACGGTCGACCAGAGCCCGCCGAGGGGCGTGGTCGCGTTGAGGGTGAACAGGGGTTCCTCGGTCGCCGTGCCGGCGAACGGGTCGATCTGGTAGCCGACAGCGCGGTCGTCGGTGGGGATCAGGCCGGTGCGGGTCATGCCGAGCGGTGCCAGCACCCGCTCGGTGACCAGGTCGTTCCAGCCGCGACCGGTGACGTGCTCGACCACCTGGCCGAGCAGCCCGTAGGCGAGGTTGGAGTAGTGGAAGGCGTGGTGCGAGGGCAGCACCTGCTCGGCCTGCTCGACGCCGGCCAGGAACGCGTCACGGTCGGGCGCCACCAGGCTCTCCCAGATGTGCCCGACCGGTTCGCGCTGCAACCCCGAGGCGTGCGCGAGCAGCTGGCGCAGGGGCACGCTCGCGTGCCGAGCTCCGTCGAGGTGGTCGCCCAGGGTGTCGTCGAGCGTGAGCCGGCCCTCGTCGCGCAACGACATGACGACCAGCGCCGTGAACGTCTTGGTGACCGAGCCGATCATGAACTGGGTGTCGTCGTCGGCGCGGTCCGGGCGCTCACCCAGGCGAGCAGCGCCCACGTGACCCGACCAGACCAGGTGACCGTCGCGCACGACGCCCGCGCTGACGCCGGGCGAACGCCAGTCACGCTGTGCACGGACCAGTCGGGATTCGAGGTCACGTGACAGCGCCGCCGAGACAGAGGGCTGAGCGGATGCCGCTGACTGGCCGGTGGGGTCGTTGCTCACTCGGGGCTCATGCGCTGTTCGATCAGGGCTCACTCACGGCTCATTCGGGGTCGCTCACGTCTCACTCGGAGGCCCTCAGGCTCATCGGTCCGTAGACAGCGACGTCGTTCTCGCGCAGCGTCACGGCCTCGACGCCCGCGTCGAGCAGGTCGCGCCACGACTCGCCGAGGTAGTTCTCGGCGTCACTCTGGGTCGGGAAGCCGGTCTGTACGAGACCGGCATCCGCCATGGCGTTGCCGCGGGCGTCGAGAAAGAGCCAGGTCCAGTCCGCACTCATGAGCCCACCCTAGTTCGCCCGGCGCCATGACGTTGGGCGGCGACGTTTGACGGCCACCCCACGCGCGTGCAACGGTTCGCTGGTACCCGACGGTCGATGGGGCAAGCCGGCGAACTTCCGGCGCTGACCCGCAACCGTGACTCCGCCCGACACCATCGGGCGGTCAGCCGGAAAACCCGTGCCCGTCGGCTCCTTTGTCAGTCTGTCGTGGAATGCGGACCGGAGACACCAGGTGGTTTGCGGTCTCGGCCGGCCACCCACGGTGCCCCACCCCGCGAGGAGGAACCGTGAAACCTGTTCGGCCGACCGCCCGTCGAGGCCCGTGGCGCCTCGCCCTGGCCCTGTTGCTCGCCGCCGCCTTCGCCGCCCTCACCGTGGCGCCGGCCCAGGCGGCGGCCTATCGCTACTGGGGTTTCTACCAGCAGACCGACGCGAAGTGGGTCTTCGCGCAGAAGGGCTCCGATCAGACGACCCCGAAAGACGGCTCGGTCGACGGTTGGCGTTTCGCCGTCGGCGATACGAGCTCGTCCCGCCTGCCGCGCGCGACGCCGACGTTCGCGCAGATCTGCGCGAACACCCCGGCGCAGAGCGACAAGAAGCGGGTCGGTCTCGTGATCGACTTCGGCCGGTCCGCGGACTCGGCCGACGGCGCCACCCCGCCCGACCCCGAGGCGGTGTGTGCGGTGGTCGCGACCGGCGCGACGAGCACCGACGTGCTCCGTGCCGCGGGTGATCTGCGGATGGAGAAGGGCCTGATCTGCGGTGTCGCCGGCTACCCGGCCTCCGGCTGCGGTGCCGAGGTGAAGGACGTCAGCGCGGAGGCGAAGGCCCCCGACACGGCGGTCACGCTCACGCTCCCGACCGCCTCGGCGTCGAGCACGCCGGGTGCGACCTCGCCCGACACCGGTGCCCCCGCCGTGGCGACCACCACCACGACCGGGTCGAGCACCGGCACGACCATTGCCTACGTCGTCGCGGCTCTGGCCCTGATCGCCCTGATCGCGTTTCTCGTCGCTCGCTCCCGCGCGGCTCGCAAGACCAGCGCCTGACGCGATCAGACCGACGAGACGTGACGGCAGCGTGACATGCACCTTCGGGAGCGGCTCCAGCACCCGGCAGCCTGGTGGCTGTGGGGCCTGGGCCTGGCGACGGCGGCGTCACGCACGACCAACCCGGTGCTGCTGCTTCTCGTCATCGGGGTGTGCGTCGTCGTGGTCACCGAGCGGCGTGACCCCGCGACCCCCAACCCGATCGTGCCGTTCCTGCTCATCGGCGCGTTCATCATCGTCTTCCGCGTCGTCATGACCGCGGTCCTCGGCAATGGCATGAGCGGCCCCACCGTGTTGTTCACCCTGCCGCAGATTCCGCTGCCCGACTGGGCGAGCGGCATCCGCCTCGGTGGCCCGGTCACGCTCGAGTCGCTGCTCTTCGCGTTCTACGACAGCCTTCGTCTCGCCGCGATCCTCGCCTGTCTCGGGGCGGCCAACGCCCTGGCCAGCCCGCGGCGGTTGTTGCGCTACCTGCCGGCGACGCTCTACGACGTCGGAACCGCGGTCGTGGTCGGTCTGACCTTCGCCCCCCAGCTGCTCGCCGACGCCCGCACCGTGCGGTCGGCCCGCACGCTGCGCGGGCACGAGGCCCACGGCATCCGCGAAACGGCTCGGCTGGCGGTGCCGGTGCTCGAGACCGCCTTCGAGCGCTCGTTGGGGCTGGCCGCCTCGATGGAGTCGCGCGGGTACGGCCGAGCCGTACGATCGAGCGTGCGCGACCGCCGCATCGCATCGACACTGGCCCTCGTCGGCCTGCTCGGCGTGCTCGGCGGCCTCTACGGCCTGCTCGACTCCTCGGTCGGGGGCGCGCTCGGGCTGCCACTCCTGCTGGTCGGGGCCGCCCTGGCGGCGGCCAGCCTGGCGGTGGGAGCCTCCCGGGACCGCCGGTCGGGGCACCGCCGCGAACGATGGGCCTGGACCGAGACCCTCACCGTGCTCACCGGCGTCGTCGCAGCGGCGGTGCTGGTGACCGGGTCGGTGCGCGGCTGGGAAGGCATCGTGCCCGCACAGCAGGCCGAGCTGCCCGCCATACCGCTGCCGGCCGTCCTCGCCATCCTGCTCGCCGCCACTCCCGCGTTCTTCACCCCGCGACCGAGGCAGGTCGACGCGTGATCACCTTCGACCGGGTCAGTGTCACCTACGCGGGCGCCACCGCGCCGGCCCTGCGCGACGTGAGCCTCGAGATCCCCGAGGGCGAGCTCGTGCTCGTGGTGGGCCCGACGGGCAGCGGCAAGTCGACGTTGTTGCGCACCATCAACGGGCTGGTTCCGCACTTCACCGGCGGCACGCTGTCGGGGAGCGTCGTCGTCGACGGGCTCGACACGGCCGAGCACCGCCCCCGAGACCTCGCCACCGTCGTCGGCCTCGTCGACCAGAACCCGAGCTCGACGTTCGTCACCGACGTCGTCGAGGACGAGGTGGCCTACGGCATGGAGACCATGGGCCTGCACCCCACGACGATCCGGCGTCGCATCGAGGAGACCCTCGACCTCTTCGGCCTGACGCCGTTGCGATCTCGCCCGCTGACGGCCCTGTCGGGGGGGCAGCAGCAGCGGGTGGCGATCGCGTCGCTCTTCGCCGCCGGGCCGCGTGTGCTGGTGCTCGACGAGCCGACGTCGGCTCTCGACCCGGTGGCTGCCGAAGAGGTGCTCGCCTCGTTGCAGCGCATCGTGCACGACCTGGGCGTGACGGTGGTGCTCGCCGAGCACCGGCTCGAACGGGTCGTGGGCCCCCCCCCCCCCGGGGGGGGTGTTTGGCACGGGGGGAAAAAAGAGCGGCGAGCACCCCCCCCCCCCCCGGGCCCCCCCCCCCAGATAAA
>JAKDLG010000133.1 GCA_030452985.1 Humibacillus sp. | reverse complement strand
TCACCCGCGACTCGCTGCGGACCAACGTCTGAGTGCAGAAGGCAGCGGGGCCCCTTCCGACGAGGAAGGGGCCTCGCTTCTGTCCAACGGGTAGCCGGCGAGCCGAGTGCTGCGGTCAGCGGGTCTCGCGGAAGTCGACGTGCTGACCGGCGATCGGGTCGAACTTCTTCAGCACGAGACGGTCGGGCTGGCTTCGACGGTTCTTGCGTGTCGTGTACGCGAACCCCGTTCCGGCGGTTGACCGAAGGGTGATGACCGGTCGGAGGTCGGTGTGTCTGGCCATGGGTTCTTCCTCTCGTGGCGGGCGGCCCCGCTCGCGGATGAGAACGATTCCCGCCGGCCGCGCATTCCCCGGCCGAAACGCGAGCCACCCCGCGCCGGGTACCGGCACGGGGTGGCTGCTGCTCGCGACGCCTCGACGACGGTGTCGCGGGTGCGCGTCAGCCCAGGTTGACGCTGGCGAGCCAGGCCTTGGCGACGGCGCTGGCGTCCTTCTTGTCGACGACGACCTCCTTGACCATGCCGGCCAGGGCCGGGGTGTCGAGCTTGGCCGAGACGGCGTTCAGCACCGGCTTGAGGGCGTCGGCCTTCTCGGTGCGCACGAGCGGCACGATGTTGTCAGAGCCGAAGAGGCTCTTGGGGTCTTCGAGCACCACGAAGCCATTGGCAGCGATCGACGGGTCGGTGCTGAAGATGTTGGCCGCCTTGACCTGGCCGTTCTTCAGCGCGTCAACGGTGGCCTGGGGCTGCAGCGGCCGGAACTGGCTCGGCACGACGTTGTACTCCGACTTCAGACCCACCAGGCCCTGCTGACGGGTCTTGAACTCGGGCGGGGCCCCGATGCTCAGCTCGCTGTTGTGGGCGGCGAGGTCGGCGATCGACTTCAGCGACCACGTGCTCGCGGTGTCCTTGGTGACGACCATGGAGTTCTTGTCCTCGGCAGCCGACTTGTCGAGCACGGTGAGGCCCTCGGGCAACGCCTTCTTCAGCTCGGCGTACACCTCGTCGGGCTTGGTGACCTTGGCGTCCTTGTTGTAGAAGTTCAGCAGCGACCCGGTGTACTCGGGTACGACGTCGACCTCGTTGTTGGTGATCGCCTTGAGGTAGGTCTCACGGCTGCCGATGTTGAACTGCCGGGTGACCGTCATGCCCTTCGCCTCGAGGGCCTGAGCGTAGACCTCACCGAGCACGGCCGCCTCGGGGAAGTTGGCCGAACCAACCCTTACCGTGCCGGCCGCAGCCGTGTTGCCGCCACCGGCGCCGGGCTGGGTCGCGGTGCCCAGCGGGTCGCCGCCGCCGCCACAGGCAGCGAGGGGGACCACTGCGGCCAGCATGAGGCCGACGGCCATGGTGCGGGTGCGTGTCATTGTCGTTCCCTTTCGAAAGGTCTGCCGGAGGTCGGTCGACTAGGCAGGGTCGGCACTCAGGGGTGCATCAGTGCTGTTCTTGACGGATGCTGCGGTGTCGCGGGCGCGGCCGCGGCGTAGGCGCAGACGGCGTCTGCGCGAAACGCTCTGCCCCCTGCCGCTGATTCCCGGGGAGACGGCGAACCGCTCGAGCAGAGCCAGCACGAGGTCGGCGACGAGGGCGAGCAGGGCTACGAGGATCGAGCCGGCCACCATTTGCACGTAGTCCTGCGAGGCCAGGCCGTCGATGAGGTAGCGACCCAGACCGCCGAGGCTGATGGAGGCCGCGATGGTGGCCGTCGCGATGACCTGGAGGGTGGCGCTGCGCAGGCCGGAGAGGAAAAGCGGCATCGCGCACGGCAGCTCGACCCCGGTGAGTACCTCCCACCCCGACATGCCCATCCCCCGGGCCGCGTCGCGAGCGGCCGGGTCGACGCTTTCGATACCTGCGTAGGTGCCCGAGAGGAGCGGCGGAATGGCGAGCAGCACGAGCACGGCGATGCTCGGCACGGTGAAGGCCAGGCCACTGGTGAACAGGGGCGAGACCAGCATCGAGACGGCGAAGAGCAGACCGAGGGTGGGGATCGCCCGCGCCGCGTTGGCGCCGGTGACCAGCCACCGCATCCGCCCGCTGTGGCCGACCCAGGCCCCGACCGGAACGGCGACGGCCAGCGCGAGGGCGAGGGTGATGAAGGTGTACTCCAGATGCTGGAGCGTGCGCGTCGGCACGCCGTCGCTGCCCTGCCAGTTGGCCGGATCGGTGAACCAGGCCCACACGGTGGCGAAGGTGATCATGCGGTCACCCGCGTCCAGGGGGTGAGCACTCGGGCGAGCAGCTGGATGACGAGGTCGAAGACGAGTGCCAGCAGCAGACAGGCGATGATTCCCACCCAGACCTCGGTCGGGAACGAGCGGGCGTACCCGTCGGTGAGGAAGTAGCCGAGCTGCGAGATGCCGATGAGGGAGGCGACGCTCACGATGCTGACGTTGCTCACCGCCGCCACGCGCAAACCCGCAGCGACCACCGGGATCGCCAGCGGGAGGTCGACGGCGCGGAACCGGCCGAAGGTGCTGTAGCCCATCGCCACGGCCGCCTGGCGCGTCGAGGTGTCGACGGCCGCCAGTCCGTCGGCGACCGTGCGGGTCAGCAGAGCAATGGTGTAGATGCTCATCGCGATGATGACGTTGACCGGGTCGAGCACCTTGGTGCCGAGCAGCGGAGGCAGCAGGATGAACAGGGCCAGCGAGGGAATGGTGTAGAGCAACCCGGTCACCGTGAGCAGTCCCGTGCGCAGCGACGCCTTGCGCGTGGCCAGCCAGCCCAGCGGTATCGAGATGACCAGACCGATGAGCAGCGGGAGCCCGGCCAGCCAAGCGTGCTGCCCGGCGAGAGAGAAGATCTCGTCGAGGTGGTCAAGAGCCCAGGTCACGCCGGGGCCGCCTCACCGTGCAACGCCGCGGCCGCGGCATCCTCCCGCGCCGCCACTGACTGCTGTCGGGCCTCGATCACCGGAACGACCTCGGAAGCTCGGATCGTGCCCACGAACCGACCGTCGGCGTCGGCCACGACCCCCCGGCCACTGGGTGAGCTGAGAGCGGCATCCAGCAGCTCGCGCAGCGACCCCTGGGTGGAGGCGACCGTGCCTCCGCGCTGCAGGAGGTCTCGTGCGACCGCGCTGGTCACGGCGGCCGCTCGCACCCAGCCCATCGGCTCGCCGTCGTCACCGACGCAGAGCACCCAGGGCTCGCCGATCGCGCGCACCGAGGATGCCGTCGTGCCGATCGTGACCGTGGGCTCGTTGGTCAGCTCAAGCTCGGGCGCCTCGGCGAACTGCAGGGAGCGATAGCCCCGGTCGCGTCCGACGAAGCCGGCCACGAAGTCGTCGACCGGGTCAGCCAGCAGCTGCGCCGGGGTGGCGAGCTGCGCCAGCGTGCCGCCGACGCGCAGCACAGCGACCTGGTCGCCGAGCTTGACGGCCTCGTCGATGTCGTGGGTGACGAACAGGATCGTCTTGCCGAGCTCGGACTGCAGACGCAGGAACTCGTTCTGCAGCTGCTCGCGCACCACGGGGTCGACCGCCGAGAACGGCTCGTCCATGAGCATGACCGGCGGGTCGGCGGCCAGCGCCCGCGCCACGCCCACCCGTTGCTGCTGACCACCCGACAGCTGGGCCGGGTAGCGCTTGGCGAGGTCGGGGTCGAGCCCGACACGCTCGATGAGCTCCATGGCCCGGCGGCGCGCGGTCTTCTTGTCGGTGCCGAGCAGCCGGGGCACCGTGGTGACGTTGTCGAGCACGGTGCGGTGGGGGAAGAGGCCGGCGTGCTGGATGACGTAGCCGATGCCTCGGCGCAGCTCGGCGAGCGGAAGCTCGGCCGTGTCGTTGCCGTCGATCGAGATGACGCCCGAGCTCGGATCGATCATCCGGTTGACCATGCGCAGGGTCGTCGTCTTGCCGCAGCCCGACGGTCCGACGAGCACGGTGATGCGGCCCGTGGGTGCCTCGAGGGAGAGATCGTTGACCGCGATCGACTCCCCGCCGGAGCCGTCGCCATACTTTTTGGTCACGCCTTCGAAGCGGATCATGAGTTCTAACGTACCCAAAGCACCTGAGGAGCCTTCGGTCTCGTGCGCCCGATCAGGTCTCGAAAGGGAAACGACGGGCTTCGATTCGCAGTGGGCAGCCGGCCCCGGGCCGGATCGTGCCGGTCAGAGATCGAGGATGCCGCCCCGGTGCACCGCCGCCTGCACGACCACGTTGACCGGGTCGGCCGCCCCACTCCTGCCGGATGCCGGTCGACCCGACGCCGGCCCGCCGTGCCCGCCGTGCCCGCCGTGTTTGCCGTGTTCGCCGTGTTCGCCGTGTTCGTCGAGCTCGTCGGCGAACGCGACCTGCACGACGCCCGTGACCAGCTTCGTCCAGAGGTGAGCCCGCAGCAGCATGGCGTGGTCTGACCGGGCGACCCGGATCAGGGCCGCCTCTCGCCCCTGCGCCACCAGCTCTTCGACGGCGCGGCGGGAGCCCCACAACGGGCAGATGATGTCGCGGTCGCCATGGATGAGCACCGTCTGGCAGTCGGGCCCCGGGCGCGGGTCACCCTTCTCGATCCACGGGGAGAGCCCGAGCACGAGCTGCACGTCGGGCTCGGCGCCGAGGTGCAGCGCCACCCGGCCGCCCATTGAATGCCCGACCAGCGCGATCGGAGCGCCCGGGTACACCGCCCGAATCTGCTCAAGAGCCCAGCGGGCGTCGACCAGCGGTGAGGCCTCGTCGCCGTTCCAGCCGCGAAACCGCATCCGCAGCCGGGCCACCGCGATCGGCCCCGGCCCCTTCGCGAGGGCCCGTGCGAACGGCAGCATCCGGATGACGTTGTGCGAGAGCACGCGGTTGGGCTGACGCCCCTCGACCGCCCCGCCGTGAAGCACCAGCACGACGACCCCGGCCCGCGCGGGCCGGGCGTCCCACGCCAACGAGGCGAGCGGCATCCGGCCTCGGTCGGTGTCGCCGTCATTGTCGTTGTTGTTGTAGCCGTCGGGGCTGATGGTCGCGCTCACACAGATGAACGGTGGAAGTTCTTGAACGACCGGCTGGCCGTTGGCCCCCGCTGGCCCTGGTAGTGCGAGCCGTAGGCTGCTGAGCCGTAAGGGTTCTCGGCCGGTGAGCTGAGCCGGAAGAAACACAGCTGACCGATCTTCATGCCCGGGTAGAGCATGATCGGCAACGTCGCCACGTTGCTCAGCTCGAGTGTGACGTGACCCGAGAAGCCCGGGTCGACGAAGCCGGCCGTGGCGTGGGTGAGCAGCCCGAGCCGGCCGAGCGAGCTCTTGCCCTCGACGCGAGCGGCGAGGTCGTCGGGCAGCGTCACCGCCTCGAGTGACGACCCCAGTACGAACTCTCCCGGATGCAGCACGAAGCTGTCGTCATCACCGCCCACCTCGACCAGACGGGTCAGGTCGGGCTGCTCGGCGGCCGGGTCGATGTAGGGGTACTTGTGGTTGTCGAAGAGCCGGAAGTACTTGTCGAGCCGCACGTCGACGCTCGAGGGCTGGACCATCTGGGGGTCCCACGGGTCGAGCACGACGCGCTCCGCAGCGATCTCGGCGCGGATGTCCTTGTCAGAGAGCAGCACGGTCCCGAGGCTATCGCGGCCGGCTGATGGTTGCCGACGCCGACGCCGACGCCGACGCCGACGACGGGCAGACGCCGGACGCCGACCCCCACCCGCGACCGTCGGCCGCCATCAGCGGCACGGCGGGGCCGGCGGCAGGTCGGCCTCGGCGATGACACTCACCTTCGCCGGAGCGCGTGGCCCGCTGTTACCAGCGCTGAGCTTCTTCTCCCACGAGACGGCGACGGTGCCGTTCGCTGCCGCCACGCTCACGTCCTTGCCGACGTCGTAGAGCGCTCCGCTGCGCAGGTCCAGGATGCTGTAGGGCCACGACGCGAACCAGGCCACGTGGTTGCCGGTGGGCTGCAGAAACTGGAACGCGTGGCCGTCGCCGGCCGGTAGGCGGTAGCGCACCACCGAGCTCTTCGCGGGCTCCCAGACACTCAAGGTGGTGTAGTCGGCGCTCCCCCAGAGCAAGCGTTCGGGCGTGGCCGCGAGGTGCCCGATACCGTTCTTGAGCGGGAGGTCGCTGGGCAGGGTGCTCGGCTTCATCGTCGCGGCATCCGCGGCATGGAGCGACCACTGGCCCTTCGCCAGCTCGCCCCAGACGAAGCTCGTGCCCATGGCGACGGGAGGGAAGAGGTTTCCCTGGGCGACCGTGGAGGCGCGGCCGGTGTCGAGGTCCATGACCTTCAAGGCCGAGAGGTCGTTCCGGCCGCCCAGCGACTCGGTCCAGGCGAGCCGCTCGCCGACCATCGCGGGCTGGGTCGCGCGCCCTTCGCCCTCCCGGTGGTCAGCCGGAGAGCCGGCGACCTTCTTCCGGTTGCTGCCCGATCGGTCTGCGGCGTAGAGGGTCCACGCGGTCGGGTCCTGGGCGGAGTCGTAGGTCAACCACGCCAGATGCCGCGGCGAGGCGATCATCCAGGCCGGCGAGGCACCCCCCGAGGTCGTGGCCAGCTTGGCGACCTTCTTGGCCCCAAGGTCGACAGCGTAGATGTCACCTTCCGCACCGCCGGCCCCGTACACGGTCTCGCCTACAACGGTCAGGGCCTGGAACTGGCCCCCCGCGATGGGTGGTTGCCAGCCTGACTCCACTCTCGCCTTGAGCACCTTCGGTTCGGGAACAACACAGGCCGCCTCGTCTTTCACCGTGAGCCTCACCGTCGGCACTGTGGGGGAAGGCATCGCGGTGGTGCTGGTGGGTGTCACCGTCCGCGGCTCCGAGGGGCTCGGCTGCGACGGTGTCGACCGGGTCGACGAGGTCGACGGCTGCTGCCTGAGGGTCGTCGCCGGGTTCGGTGCACCCGAGGAACAGCCCGACAGCGCGATCGGGCAGGCCAGCACCGCTACGACTGCCGGGTGCAGCCTCCGGCGCGTCACCACAGGTAGGCCCAGCCCCCCACAGCCACCAGGAAGGTGTTCATCGAGATCCAGCTTCTGGCCGGGATGGGGTAGCCGTAGCCGGTCCACGAGTCGGCGTACCAGACCGTGTTGTTGTTCGTGTTCCAGCCGCCGGCGATGACCCAGTGCTCGATCCGCTTCAGGTTCGGGTGCCCGACCAGGTGGGGGCCGCCCGCCACCTCGATGACTCCCGCCGTGACGGGGGTGCGGTAGTTCGCGATGTCGGTCTTGAGGTCGGCGAGGAACTGCCTCTTCTGCGAGCTGGTGGGCGGGTCCGAGATCCACCGAGCCGAATAGAAGCTCCGGCCGAAGTTCGGCCTGCCCACGAAGTGCGCCAAGGCGCTGAGCTCCTCGGTAATGTTCGTGGCCGAGCTCGTGGTCTCCCCCAGGTAGCGCGCGACCGCCGACTGCGTCAGGTACGAGCTGCTGGGGCCGGGCACAGTCGCCGACATCTCGACGACGGTCGCCTTGCCGCACGCGCTCGAGGTCTCCTGGCGGCGCTGGGCCATCCAGCCCAGGTAGGAGTAGCCCGGGCCCGACGTCGGGGTGTTCGCGGCCAGCGACATCGGCGACGACGCCGACGCGGACCCGGCGGCGGTCTTCGCGCCGGCGAACTCACCGGTGCCGAGCTGCTTTCGCAGCGATGTCAGCCAGGCCGTGTCCTTCACGCCGTCGCCCTGGTAGCCCTGGCTCTTGCGGAACGCCGCCAGCTCGTGATCGGTCAGCTTGGCGTTCGCCTTGGTCGTGGGCTTCACGGCCGGCTCGGCGGTCGGGGTGCGCGGCGTCGACGGCTGCGAGGCTGCTGGAGCCGCCGCAGTGGAGCCCGGTTCGCTCCCCGCGCTGGCCAGGTCTGCTGACGCGAGACCGGTGAGCGCCATGGCGGCAACGGTGGAGGCCGCCATCAATGCGTGCCTGCCTCGGGTTCGTGGACGACGGGTCATCATGGCTCCTTCGGGGTCGGGGGGCACCGACTCGTCGCGGAAGACGGCGGCCACGAGGAGGTGTCAGCACCGCAGGTTAGGGCACTGTTTGGGTGGATATCTAGGGCTTTGGCCAAACCTTGACCAGCCCATCACCAGGCCGGGGCGCGACCAGACGAGGTCAGCCGATCCGAGACGCCCCAGCAAATTCGGCGGGTGCCGACCCTCCCCACGGCGCCCCCGCCTCCTACGTTTGGGTCATGAGCGAACCACAGGGGATTGACGCGCAGACCCAAGACTTCGTGACGGCCTTCTCGAAGTTCATGGAGCACGTTCATCTGCTCGCTGACGCCGACGGTGGGGGCGAGGGCCTCTTCGATCGGCTCACCGCCCACCTCGGACGCGACGTGGCCAGCCTCCCCATCGTCGCCGAGCAGCTCCCGGTGCACCGGGTCGTCGACGCCGACATCGCCCTCGACGAGATCGCTGGGACCACGGTGCCGGATGCCGGCTCGATCGGCATCGGCATCGGCGGCGGCGGTGGCGACATGCGCCACCACATGACGATGGGCGACCTGCTTCAGCACGGCAGACATGGCATGAACCTGTATGTCGGCCAGGTCGACTACGCGAGCGTGTCCACCGGCCCCAAGCAGAGCGACAAACGCCAGATCGTCGCGTCCGGCATCCGCCTGTTGACGTTCGACGGGTCGCCGGTGGCGGTGCGACAGCAGTCGCCCAACCCGCAGTACGGGCGCGAGGAGGGCGTGCTCGAGGTGCTGGCCCCCGACCGTGAGACCGCTGATGCGCTCATCGGCCGGGTGCGCTCCCTGATGGACGAACGCAGCATCCTCAAGGGACAGGTGATCACCTTCGGTGCCGACCCGTACGGGCGCGGTATGGCGGGGCTGAGCTTTCTCGAGCGACCAGTCATGACGCGTGACGACATCGTGTTGCCGGGCAACGAGCTCGACAAGGTGGTGGGTCACGTCATCGGCATCGGCGAGCAGCGCGCGCGGTTGCAGGCCCACGGGCAGCACCTCAAGCGGGGTGTGCTGCTCTATGGCCCTCCCGGCACCGGTAAGACGCACACGGTGCGCTACCTGCTTAGCGCCTCGCCCGACACCACCGCGGTAATGCTCAGTGGTAGCGCCCTGCAGTACATCCAGCCCGCCGCCAAGATCGCCCGAGCCCACCAGCCGGCCATCGTCGTGCTCGAGGACTGCGACCTGGTGGCCGAGGACCGTTCGATCGGGATGGGCACCTCACCGCTGCTCTTCGAGGTGCTCGATGCCCTCGACGGGCTCGATGCCGACGCCGACGTGGCGTTTCTGCTCACGACCAACCGGGTGGACGACCTCGAGGTCGCCCTCTCTCAACGACCCGGGCGCGTCGACCTGGCCGTCGAGATCCCGCTTCCCGACGAGGCCGGTCGGCTGGCGCTGCTGCGGCTCTACGGCCGTGACCTGTTCGGCGAGTCGGTCATGGCGGATGTCGCTGCCCGCTCGGCCGGCACCACCGCCTCGTTCGCCAAGGAGCTGGTGCGCCGCGCCGTGCTCATGGCCGCCATCGAGGGCGCCGAGGGTGCCGACCTCACCGACGGGCACCTCATCGCCGCACTCGACGATTTGCTGTCTGACGCCGAGCACCTGACCCGCAGCCTGCTCGGGGTCGACTCCGGCGACGGCGGCTCGACCGACCTGCCTCCCGTAGTCGGGCCCGGCCTGCTGCGCCCGACACGACGCCCGCGCCGCGGGGGCGGTTCGAGCAGCGGCTGGATCGCCTACTCGCCACAAGGCTGACGCCACCCGCCCCACCCTCAAGTCGAGTGGCCAGTTCCGTACAGTCGAGCAGCCAAGCGGCACCTGGACGGTCGTGCTCAGGGCCACGACGGCGTCAGATACACTTTCGGCTCGTGCCACCCCACGGCTTCAGGGGTGGCCGCGCGAGCGTAGCTCAATGGTAGAGCGCCAGCTTCCCAAGCTGGATACGCGGGTTCGATTCCCGTCGCTCGCTCCACACTAAAGCCGCAGGTCAGACGCCTAAAGGCCTTTGGGCCGGTCAAACGGACGTGCTCGAAGAGAGCCGGCGTGCAACCTACGTGCAACAGCCGCATCCCCAAAGACGCCATTTCAGCCCTCCGCGCCCTTGCCCCGCTGAGCCCGAACGAGCTCATTCAGGCGCTCCGCCAGCTCCGTCGAGCGCGCCTCCGTGGCGTGCTGGTAGATCAACGCAGCCCGCATGGTCGAGTGCCCCATCCGCTGCATCAGCTCACGAGTCGATGCGCCAGACTGCGAAACCAAGTGGTTGCCCGTGTGCCGCAGATCGTGGAAGTGAAACCCGGTTGGCAGCCCCGCCACACGCACCGCATCGGTCCACGCCACATTGGCACGCCAGTTGCCACGGCGGGGCGTAGCGCCTCTCTCCCCCGTGAAGATCAAAGCATTAGGTTCCATAGCGACCATGGCCAAGTGCCGACGCAGCTCCACGACGAGCACATCAGGCAAAGTGACCAGACGGACCCGGTTGTTCTTTGGCAACGCCACCTCAAGGCCACCCTGCCGCTCGACCAGGCTCCGCTGAACCAGGGCAACGCGCGCGTCTAGGTCAAGATCTCGACGCCGAAGCGCGATGAGCTCCCCCCACCGCAAGCTTGTCAACGCCGCAGTGAGGACGAACGCCCGATACTGCAGCCCGACCGCCTCCGCCAGGGCAAACACCTGCGGCACCGAAGCAACCGGCCTCTCGGGCGAATGTTCCTGGTCAGCACCCTTGACTCGACACGGGTTCCGGGTAATTCGCCCGTCGTCTACAGCCGTGTTCATCACCGCTCGAAGCAGTCGATACGCCTTCGCGACCGTGCCTTCCGAGCGGCCGGTATTAAGAAGCTGCGCACGCCAGGAGCGAACGTGCTCAGTCGTCACGTCGCCAAGATGCACCCGACCGAGTAGCGGTCTGATGTGCAACCGATTCAGCGACTCGTACAGATCCCGAGTGCGTGGCGCCAATCGGTGCTCCGCCACCCATCGCGTAGTGAACGCGTCCACCGTGATCCGGCCCAAGTTCGGGTCTAACCAGTCACCCTTGAGCATCTCCGACTGACGGACCGTCAGCCAGGCGTGTGCATCCGCCTTGGCCGTGAATGTCATCGGTGCCAAACGGCGCAATCCGTCGAGTCCGAGGTAGCTCGCCTGCCAACGACCCGACGGTAGGCGACGTAGCGCGCCGAAATCGCGCCGCTGCCCAGCCACAGTCGTCAACCAGCCCGACGACGAGCGGGACGGACCACAACATCGACCGTCCCAGCGTTGACGAACTCGACAACCGCAGACTCGGGAATGCGGACGTGACGACCTACGTGCACAAAGCGGATTCTTCGCTCGGCGATGAGCCGACGAGGAAACCGTGCCGTCGTGCCCAACGCGCGAGCCGCCTGATCGATAGTGAATAGCGTTTCCATGGCTCCTCCTTGAGTTCACGCCGCGTCGGTCGCGGTCGGTGGTGCGCTTGCCGAACGGTTGTCCACAGGCCCACTTGGACCGGCTGGTGGTGAACCCCTCTGTGCCGCTGTGCGTTTCGCGTCGACGTACCGCGCCCGCCAGGTGTTGGCTTGACGCAGGGACGCGGCGATGACGGCGACGTAGTCGACCGACCCGGGCTCGGAGTCTTCCCAGACGTACCGGGGTGTGCCGTCAGGTAGGACGTGGTCGGCCGCGAGCCGGTCCGCATCACCGGCGTCGACACCGGCAGCGGCGAGCACTTCGGAGACGACGGTGCGCCGGTCGGCGCGGTGCTCGGTCAGGGTCTTGCCCGACCATGACCGGGAGACCAGTACGCGCCTGCCGCCGAGGCCGAGGTTCGCCCGGGCGTGGGCCGGTGACTGGCATCGGCCGGGGACGAGTCCGGGGCCGGAGTCTTTCGGGGTGACGCCGAAGCGGAGCCAGTTGCCGCACGTCGGGGAGCAGGGCAACCACTGCACCTCGTCGTGCAGGCGGTCGATGTGCCGTTCGTAGGCGGTGGTGGTTCCGTCTTCGGTTCCGGCGTAGGTGTCGGCCACGTTCTTGGTCAGGTACTTGCACAGGTACCGCACGGCGCGGTCGGAGTCCGGGGTGCCGCCAAGCAGACCTTTGACGTCGACCTGCGCCCCGAACTGGACCACGTGGGCGGGGTCGACGAGGTCGGCAGTCGCTTCGTCCCACGTCGGCAGCGGCCACGCAGTCACAGGGTCGAGGTAGGCGCCGGTATCGTCGTCCCAGGTCGGGAGCTGGTCCCCGTCATAGACAACGGTGTCGAGGCTGGGCCACCACGCCGCGTGGTACGTCGCCCGCGTCACGGCCTTGATCGTGGCCCGCGGGATCGCACCCCGGACCGCGGCGTGCAGGTGCGGCGCGAGCCGTCGTTGTGCCTCGATCGCGGAGAAGTACTGCACCTTGAACCCCGCGCAGCGGCGCAGGTTCTGCCAGAACCGGTCCAACAGCCGTGGGAAGAGGATCGCGTCCAGTGCGGCCCGCCGGTAGTCATACCGTCGCGCGTCGACTGGAACCCCCAGGCCGGGAACGACCTTGCCGTAGGAGGGCAGCGTGAGGGTCAGGAACATCGAGGGGCGGTAGGTGGCCCCGGTGCGGGGGTCCTCGAACGCGGCCCCGGTGGTGCGTTGCTCCATCGGTACCACCGGCAGATCAGGGAACCCCGACAGACGAGCCGTGGACCGCACCCTACGACCCGCACCCGATCCCTGTTCCTCCTCGATCCCTGAGACGCCGTCGGCCTGACCATCGTCGTCGAGCCCGTCGTCGTCGGGCGTCGCGTCCGGGACGGTGGTCTGCTCGGGGTCGTGGGTCAGGTGCCAGCCCTCGCGGCACTGGTGCATCCGCAGCCGCCTGGCCTTGATCGCGCACGGCCCGCAGACCGCTTCCCGGGTCGACCCGCACGGGATCGGCACCGAGGTCGTATCCCCGGTCAGTCGGTCGGTCACGGTCCGCACGTGCGGGCGGATACACACCCCGGCCGACTCTGCGGCGACGACCGCCATGTCAGCAGTGACCCCCGACCGGGGGTGGAACCGGTTCATGCCGCCACCTCCGGCACAGTGTGGCCGAGGGTCAGGCCCGGGAGCGGCAGCTGCGTAGCCCCACCACGCTGAGTGGCCGTGATGTCGGGGGCGGGGTTACGGTACTTCCCGGCCCAGAACCCGCCACCAACGTCCAGTTCCGTCCCAGCCAGGGTGTTCACGAACGCGTCACACGCGGCCATGACCGGGCAGCCGTGGCAGATGGCGGCCATGCGCTGGATCACACCCGTGGGGGCGTCGTCCGCGACCCAGGGCAGGTCGGGGCGGGTGGCGCAGGCCGCGCCGGTCATCCACGCTGTCACCGCCCACTTAACCGTCACCGTGACGGGAGCCAGCATTCCCGCCGTCGCCTCGTTGACGCCCTCAACGTGGTGGGTCATGACGCTGCTCGATCCTGTGTCGTGCCGCCATCGCGCCCGTCACGCGGGGTACGGGGGGTACGCGGCTTGCGTGGCTTCCGGACCGCCGGGTACCCCTCAACAGGACTCGACGGACCGACCCTGTTCGGGCCCTTGAGGGTGATGGGTGAGGGTGGTGCGTCCGCCT
This sequence comes from Humibacillus sp., assembly GCA_030452985.1. GTDB lineage: Bacteria > Actinomycetota > Actinomycetes > Actinomycetales > Dermatophilaceae > DSM-29435. The sequence goes on along the minus strand of JAKDLG010000133.1, from coordinate 247 downwards.
GTGACAAAGCTGTCGGCAGGGCTTCCCGGACCGGAGTGGCGTGCCGGGTGGCAGTGGAACGGATGAGGTGATCGGGCCAGAAGTCAGCCCGCACCCGCACCGTGGCCCCGTCCTCAGCGATGACGTACCCCATGCCCGGGGCGTCGGGGGAGATCCGGTGCGCGGGGGCGGCTGCAGCCGTTCCCTCCCCGAGCCCTGTCTGTCAGGCTTGTCTGAGACACCCCACCGGTTGTGGGGTAGCCGTCAG
>JAKDLG010000132.1 GCA_030452985.1 Humibacillus sp. | reverse complement strand
AACCCGGCCCCAGCACAGCACAGGCTATTTACGTGCCAGTGGCCACTTTCGTACACACCCGACCGTACGAAAGTGGCCACTCGACTGGGTGGGTGGGGGTCAGTGGACTCGGCCGAGGGCGATGAGGGCGTGCAGCAGGGCCGCTTGGGTCTCGCCGTCGGTGATCTCGCCGGAGGCCACCATGGCCAGCGCGTCGCGCAGGGGCACGCGCCGAACCGCGCTGATGCCCTCCTCGACCAGCGTCGCCGCGTCGTGACCCTCCGCAAGCTCCAGGCCGGTGGCGAGAAAGACGAGCTCCTCCGCCTCGCAGATGCCGTTGAGGGCTTTCATGGTGCCGAGCCGGCGCCACGTGCGCGCCGCCATGCCGGTCTCCTCGGCGAGTTCGCGCCGGGCGGCCACGAGGGGCTCCTCGCCGTCGGTGCCTCCGGCCGGAACCTCGACCGACGACCCGACGGTGTGCCGGTCGATGGTCACGAGCAGCACCTCGTCGGCCTCGGTCAGGGCCACCACGAACACGGCGGGCGAACGCACCGTGACCACCCCGTACAGGCCGGCGGACCCGTCGGGTCGGCGCACCTGGTCTTCGCGAACCGTGATCCAGCGGTTGGTGTAGACCTCACGCGTGCGCTCGACCGGCCAACTCATCGCAGCCCCCCGGCCCGGCCCCCGTGAACCGTCATGCCGCCGCCTCCAGGTCGAGCAGGAACCGTTTCGCCTCGAGGCCGCCGAGGTAGCCACCCATCGTGCCGTCGGAGCGCACGACGCGGTGGCACGGAACGAGGAGCGGTAGCGGGTTGGTGGCGCAGGCCGTGCCGACGGCACGTACCGCCCTCGGCCGACCGGATGCCGCCGCCGCGACGGCATACGTCTCGGTGGCGCCGTAGGCGATGGTGCGCAAATGGGCGAGCACCTCGAGGCGGAACCCGTGCGCGAGGCGAAGGTCGAGCGGAACCTCGAAGTGGCGTCGCCGCCCCGAGAAGTAGCCGTCGAGCTGGCGGCACAGGTCGTCGAACCGCCGGGTGTCGCGCAGCACCCGCGAGCCGATCGTCAGGCTCAACGACTTGAGAACCGCCTCGTGACCCTCGGCCGGGTAGGCGATCCGCACGACACCGGTCTCCGTCGCCGCGACGAGGAGTGCCCCCACCGGGGTCTCGACAGTGCGGAACGCGACGTCGACCAGCCCCTGGGCGGATGCCGCCCCGGCCAGCCTCTCGCGCAGGGTGGATACGGCCCCGGCGTCGGCGGGGTCGTCCACGGTGAGTTGCTCAATCAGGTTGTCAGACATAGGTACTCACGTCCTCGGTGAGGTAGGTGCGGCGGAGAGTGGCGATGCCGTCGGCGGTCGACCGTCGTGACGCGGCGGCGGTTCCCCCGACGATGGCGGCGACCTCGGCGTGAGGCAGACCGGCCACGTGGTGGTAGGCGACGCACTGGCGTTGCTTGGTCGGCAGGGCGGCGAGCGCGGCCCAGAGCGCGGTGTCGGGCAGGGCCGCGTCGGGCTGTTCGTCGGGCCGGGACGGCTGCTCGGGAAGGGACTCGACCGGCACCGCTGCTCGCCCCTGCGCACGGCGCACGTCGATGGCCTTGCGGTGCGCGACGGTGACGAGCCAGGCTCGCACGTTGACGTCGTCGGGCAGGTCGGGCCAGGCCCGCAGCGCCGACAGGAACGTCTCCGACCATGCGTCGTCGGCCTCGACGGGGCCGAGCACGGCCCGGCACACGCGCAGCACGACGGCGCCGTGCTCGGTGACGGCCTGGTCGAACGGATGCTTCATGCTCTGTAGACGCTCCGCCCCGCGAGAGTGTGAGGTCGGCCCAGCATCCCACGCCCCGGGGCGCTGACCTGAGGAGAGCCGCCGGGTCACGTGTCACCGAAGGGGTCGGCGCTCAGCCACCCTTCACAGACTGCGAACATCTCGCTGACGGCTGGAAACTCGATGGCGTCGCCCCGCGCGGCGGTGTCATGGTGACGACGTGCGCACCATCCACGACCACCGGCTCGACCGCATCGAGTGCTACTACGACCTCGTGCCGCGCGCTTCGGCGAGGGCGGAACCATGCGGCGCGTTCACGATCTTCGTCGCCGACGCGGGCACCGGCTGGCAGTTCTACGCCCGGCCTGAGCTGGGCGGCCCGGGCCGGTTCGAGGCGGCCGGCGTCGAACGGGTGCTCGAGCGCCAGCAGCAGCTCGGGGTGCCTCGAGCCATCGAGTGGGTGGAGCAGCTGTCGCCTGACCTGCTGCCCGCAGTGCTGGCCGCCGGTCATCAGCCGCAGCGCTACCCGCTGCTCGCCCTGACCACCCTGCACGACGTGGAACCCGACCCGAGGGCTCGCACCCTGCACCCGACCGAGCCGCACCTCGCGCTCGCGGTGGGGGCGGTCTCGGCCGGCTTCCACGGCGTCGATGAGGTCGAGCCGGGCGACACCGGCATCCAACCGCAGCTGATCGAGCGCGGTGACCTCGTGGTGGTCGCCTCGTTCGAGGGCACCCGGCTGTGCGGAGCGGGGTCGGCCGCGCCACGCGACGAGGTCGCCGAGCTGATGGGGATCGCCGTCCCCCCGGGCCACCGGCGCCGCGGGCACGGCACCTCCATCACTCGATCGCTCGTCACCGCCTGCCGGGAGCGCGGCGTCGAGCTGGTCTTCCTGTCGGCCGCGTCGGATGCCGCGGCCGACATCTACCGTCGGGTGGGCTTCGTCGACGTCGGCACCGCCTGCATCCTGCAGGTCCCCGACTGACGTCACCGCCCACCGTCCAGCGCCGCTCGTGACGGGTCAGAAGAGCCGGCCGCTCTCCAGCGCGGCTGGCTCCTCCAGGGCCAGCAGAAAGCGCTTGCGGTCGAGCCCGCCGGCGTAGCCGACCAAGGAGCCGTCGGCACCGATGACCCGGTGACAGGGCACGACGACGGCGATCGGGTTGCGCCCGTTCGCGGCTCCGACCGCCTGGGCGAGGTCGCGGCCACCGAGCGCGCGGGCCAGCTCGCCGTAGCTGCGCGTCTCGCCGTAGGCGATCTCGAGCAGCATCGCCCACACCCGTTGCTGAAAGTCGTTGCCGCGCGGCGCGATCGGCAGGTCGAAGGTCTGTCGCTGGCCCACGAAGTACTCGGCCAGCTGAGTGGCGGCCGAGGCGAACGGCTCACTGTCGATCGCGCCCAACGAGCCGAAGAGGGCAGGGTCGGCGGGCCGGTGAGCAGCGGCATCCATCAGCAGGTGACTGATGGCGCCGTCGTCGGCGACCACGGTCAGAGCTCCGATGGGGGAGTCGACGACGACGTGCTGCGGGCTCATCGGTGGCGCTCCCATCACGTCGGTAGGGGGCCGTCGCCACCGGCTGCGTCGGGGTTGCTCCGGTGGGCCGCGAGGATGTCGTCGTGGGTGGGCACCGGGAACTCGGCGGTGTAGTCACCGTAGGCCCGCGGGTCTTCGGACGGCTCCAGGTGGCAGGTCAGCACCACGTCGGGGAAGCGCAGCCGAACGGCCGCCTCCACCTCCTCGACGAGGTCGTGCCCCTGCTGCACCGACCACGCCCCCGGCACGAGCACGTGCACCTCGGCGAAGCGGTCGTGCCCCGACTCGCGGGTGCGCAGGGCGTGGAAGTGCACCTCGGGGGACACGAACCCGGTGAGCACGTCGGCGATCACCGCGTTGTCCTCCCTGGTCATGGCGATGTCCATCAGCCCCTCGACCGACGCGCGCAGCAGCTTCCAGCCGGTGAAGACGATGTTGAGGCCGACGACGAACGCGATCACGGGGTCAAGACGCTGGATGCCGGTCAGCGCGACGAGCAGCACACCGACGATGACGCCGGCGGAGGTCCAGACGTCGGTCATCAGGTGTTTGCCGTCGGCCGTAAGCGGCAGCGAGCGGTACCGTCGCCCGGCGCGGATCAGCAGGATGCCGACCACCCCGTTGACGATGGACGCCACGACCGAGATGCCCAGGCCCACCCCGACATCCTCGATCGGGCGCGGGTTGAGGAAGCGCTCGACGGCGGTCCACATGATCACCACGGCGGCCACGAAGATCAGCTGGCCCTCGATGGCCGCCGAGAAGTAGCCGGCCTTGCTGTGACCGAAGAGGTGGTTCTTGTCGGCCGGCCTCGCCGCGACATGCAGCACGATGAGCATGGCGACCGCGGCCACCAGGTTGACGACCGACTCGGCGGCATCCGAGAGCAGCCCGACCGACCCGGTGAGGCGCCACGCCCAGACCTTGAGGGTGATCGTCACGACGGCCGCCGCGATCGACAGGTAGGCGTACCGGCTCAGGTTGGTCGCGCCGGGCCTCGGCGCGCTCACGGAGCCGGGCGGGTCGCCCGCTGGAGAGGTCACGGTCCAGTGTCGCAAAACCACCCCGTTCGGCGCGAGACAAGACCCTCCCGTGAGCGTGCCGACGGTCTGGTCGATGCCCGACGGCTGGCCGAGACCGCGTTGAGGGTTAGCGAACCCAGGGCGTCGGGTAGGGCACCAGTGTCTGATCAGACCAGGAAGGGAGCCCGTCATGGGTGCCATCGACAAGGCCAAGAACCTCGGGGAAGACCTGAAGGGGAAGGCCAAGGAAGCCGCCGGCAAGGTCACCGACAACGAGCGGCTCGAGGCCGAGGGCAAGGGCGACCAGGCCCAGGCTGACCTCAAGCAGCGGGGTGAGCAGCTCAAGGACGCTGGGAGCGACGTCAAGGACGCTTTCGAGCACTGACCTTTCCGGTCGGGGCGGGCCGGTCTCCGTCGGGGACCGGCTCGCTTGTCGTGGTCGAGCGCGGTTCTTTCAAAGCCGGTGGGCTCAGACCTGCCGTAGTCGCTCGGCCTGCTGCTCGGGCAGCACGTCACCGACGAAGGCGCCCATCGCCGACTCCGACCCGGCGAGGAACTTCAGCCGGCCCTCCCCCCGACGCACCGAGAACAGCTCGAGGTGCAGCCAGGCGAGGTCGCGGTCGGCGTTGACCGGTGCCTGCTGCCAGCCCGCGATGTATGGCATCGGGGTGGAGTAGAGCCGGTCGAACCGGCCGAGCACGTCGAGGTAGACCCGGGCGAAGTCGTCACGCTCGGCCTCGTTGAGCGACGGGATGTCGGGCACCTGGCGTCGCGGGAAGAGGTGCACCTCCATCGGCCAGCGAGCAGCGAACGGCACGAAGGCGATCCAGTGCTCGCTGTCGACCACCACCCGCACCTCGTCGCGCAGCTCGCGCTCGATGATGTCGCCGAAGAGGCTGCGGCCGGTCTCGGCCAGGTGCTCACGGGCGCTCTGCAGCTCGGCGCGGGCCTGTGGAGGCACGAACGGGTAGCCGTAGATCTGCCCGTGCGGATGCTGCAGGGTCACGCCGATCTCGGCGCCGCGGTTCTCGAAGGGGAAGACCTGTTCGACGCCGGGGGAGCTCGACAGGGCGGTGGTGCGGTCGGCCCAGACGTCGACGACGAGCCGCGCCTGCTGCTGCGTGAGGCCGGCGAACGAGCCGTCGTGGTCGGAGGTGAAGCAGACGACCTCGCACCGGCCGATGCCGGGGCGCAGCTTGGTGATGCCGTCGTCGACCGCGTCGATGCCCTCGACGTGGGTCGAGAACGACGGGAACCGGTTCTCGAACGCCACCGACTGGTACTCCTCGGAGGGCACCTCGGTGTGCCGGCCGTCGCTCGAGGGGCACAGGGGGCACTCGTCGGCCGGCGGCATGTACGTGCGGCTCTGGCGGTGCGACGCCATCGAGATCCACTGCTGCGTCAGCACATCGAGGCGCATCTGCGAGCTGGCGATGGTCTGGGGAAGGTCGCGGGGGTCGTTGACGGCGGTCCGCGGAGGCGAGCCGTCGACGTCGAACCAGATGATCTCTCGGCCGTCGGCCAGCAGTCCGGCTGTGCGCTGCATCCGAGCTCCTTCGCATGTGCGGGGGTCGCGCGCCGCGCGGGCGGCGTCAGGTTGACGTGTTGGTTGGCGTGTTCCCGGCGGGGTGGTCGCGAACATCGTTGCACGCGTGAGCAGCCGATGGGTGATGAGATCGTCCGGGCCGCGTCATCCGCGAGTTCGGACCCCCGCGCCGGCCGTTCGTTCCTGCCTGCAGCGGGCCCAAGGTCCCTTGTCCGAGCCCCCGCTCTCGGCCAGAGTGGGCCCGTGACGACGACACCGGCATCCGACCTGACCACCGTGCCCGCGGCCACGCCCGACGAGATCGCGGCGATGGACGCGTGGTGGCGGGCGAACAACTACCTGACGATCGGTCAGATCTACCTCCAGGACAACCCGCTGCTGCGGCGCGAGCTGACCTCTGACGACATCAAACCGAGGCTGCTCGGCCACTGGGGCACCAGCCCGGGCCTGTCGTTCATCTACACCCACGTGTCGCGCGTGATCCGGCACACCGGCCAGGAGACGATCTACCTGACGGGTCCCGGCCACGGCGGGCCCGCGCTCGTCGCCGCCGGCTACCTCGAGGGCACGTACAGCGAGGTCTACCCCGACGTGTCGTTGGACGAGCCCGGCGTCAAGCGGCTGTTCCGCCAGTTCTCCGCGCCCGGCGGCATCCCGAGCCACGTGTCGGTGACGACGCCCGGGTCGATCCACGAGGGCGGCGAGCTCGGCTACGTGCTGATGCACGCCTTCGGCGCCGTGATGGACAACCCCGACCTGCTGGCGATCGCGGTCGTCGGCGACGGCGAGGCCGAGACCGGCCCGCTCGAGGGTTCGTGGAAGGGGATCTCGTTCCTCAACCCGGCCCGAGACGGAGCGGTGCTGCCGATCCTGCACCTCAACGGCTACAAGATCGCCGGGCCGACGGTGCTGGGGCGCAAGGACCCCGGCGAGGTGCGCCGCCTGCTCGAGGGGCACGGCTACCTCGTGCTCGAGGTCGAGGGCGACGACATTCCGGGCATGCACGAGCGTTTCGCCGAGGGTGCTGGCCGACGCCTACACCCGCATCAAGGCGATCCAGGCCGAGGCGCGGGCCGTCGGCGAGCAGGGTTGGGAGGGGCCGCGCCCCCGGTGGCCGCTCATCGTGCTGCGCACCCCCAAGGGGTGGACCGGGCCCGAGACGATCGACGGGGTGCAGGTCACCGGTACGTGGCGCTCGCACCAGGTGCCGCTGTCGGGGGTGAAGGGCAACCCCGAGCACCTCGCGCTGCTCGACACGTGGATGAAGACGTACCGCCCCGACGAGCTCTTCGACGAGTCGGGGGCCCCGGTCGACCTCGTGCGGGCGGCGAACCCGAGCGGCGACCTGCGGATGAGTGCGTCGCCGCACGCCAACGGCGGGGTGCGTCTGCAGGGCTCGCCGGATGCCGGTGACGGGCTGCATGTGCCCCTCGACATCCCCGACTTCCGCGACTTTGCCCGCGACGTGCCGGCCCCGGCGAGTGTTCGGGCCGAGTCGACGCGCGCACTCGGCGAGATGATGCGCGAGCTCTACGTGCGCAACCCCGAGTCGTTCCGGCTGTTCTGCCCCGACGAGACCAACAGCAACCGCCTCGGCGCGGTGTTCGAGGTCTCTGACCGCATGACCGCCGAGCGGGTCGAGGCTGGCGACGTTCTGCTCTCGCGCCACGGGCGGGTGATGGAGGTGCTCTCGGAGCACAACTGCCACGGCTGGCTCGAGGGCTACAACCTCACCGGCCGGCACGGGCTGTTCGCCACCTACGAGGCGTTCGCGATGGTGAGCGCGTCGATGACCGTCCAGCACGGCAAGTGGCTCGAGGAGGCCCGGCACCTGCCGTGGCGCGCCCGGGTGCCCAGCCTCAACATCCTGCTCACCTCGACGGCGTGGCGCAACGACCACAACGGCTTCTCCCACCAGGGGCCGGGCCTGATCCAGACCGTGCTCACCGCCCGCGGCGAGGTGGCCCGCATCTACCTGCCGCCAGACGCGAACTGCCTTCTGTCCGTTGCCGATCACTGCTTCCGATCGACGTCGTACGTCAACCTCATCGTCATCGACAAGCAGCCGCAACCGCAGTGGCTGACGATGGACGAGGCGGTCAAGCACTGCGCGATCGGGGCCGGCACCTGGGAGTGGGCCGGCAACGACGACGGCTCGGCCGACCCCGATATCGTGCTCGGGTGTGCGGGTGACGTCGTGACGATGGAGACGGTGGCGGCCGCGCAGATCCTCAAGGACAAGCTCCCACAGCTGCGGGTTCGGGTCGTCAACGTCGTCGACCTGATGGCGCTCTCGCGACCGCGCAACCACCCGCACGGGATGGACGGCGTGCGCTTCGCCGAGCTGTTCACCAACACGGTCGACGTCGTGTTCGCCTTCCACGGCTACCACGGCGCGATCCACCAGCTGGTGCACGGCCGGCCCGACGCCGACCGGTTCCACGTGCGCGGGTTCAGCGAGGAGGGCACGACGACCACGCCCTTCGACATGGTCGTGCGCAACGGGGTCGACCGCTACCACCTCGTGATGGACGCCATCAACAACTCGAAACGTCAGGTGCCCGGGGCCAGCGACCTCAAGGCCTGGTGCCAGTCGCAGCTCGACCGGCACCACGCCTACATCGTCGAACACCTCGAGGACATGCCCGAGGTACGAGACTGGCTCATCACGACAGAGGACGAGACCGTCTGATCGGGAGGGATCCCGAGACGGCGCACCGTGCGCCCGGTACCGTCAAGAGATGGTCATCGACACCTGGGTCGAGTCGGTAGCGTCTGGCCTGTTCCGCCATCGTTCCGGCCACTGCCTCAGCTGGGCCAACCCGTCTCACCCGGGCTATCCGTACCCTGAGCTCACCGGCCTGTTGGCCAGTCTTCTCGCCCGGTGGCCGGTTGATCAGTCGCGCGGTCGCGAGCTGCACGATGTGCTCTGCGACGAGGCGGCGGTAGACGGGGTGCGGCGGGGCGACGTCGGTTACGCCTTCGACACGGCGATGGCCCTGCGGGGCGTGATCGATCAGCGTCGGCTGATGTCGTGTCACGAGCTCGGCCGGCGCGAGGCCGTTGCCGCGGAGGCCGATCCGGTGCCTCACTGGCTTGACCTCCTGCTCCGGGCCGTGGAGACCCGGACCGCTACCACCCCGGCCGAGTCGCTCTCGCCCGGCACTCGCTGGAGCTTGTCGTTCGGCGCCCACCAAGCCAAGATCTCAGCGGCGTTGGTGGCTGCGCTGAGAGCCGGTGTGAGCGGGGGGCCGGATGCCGTGGGCCGCACCTGGGCGGCCCTGAACCAGTTGGAGGAGCGCACCCTCGGCCTCCAGGCCACAGACGGTCGGTTTCGCATCCACACGGCATCACCGCTGACCTACGCTCACGCGCATTGCTACGCCGTGGAGGGCCTGCTGATGATGTCGGAGCTCAAAGACGGGTCGGCCGTCCGCGACGACGCTCGCACGGATGCCATCGAACGCGCGGTCGCGTGGCTTGCGTCGGTGCAGGCAGAGGATGGGTCTGTGCAGGCCTGGTACGACGGAGCTCGGACGAGCGGCCCGGTGCGCACTGATGCGACAGCTCAATCGGTGCGACTCTTTCGCCTGGTCGATTCGGGGGCATACGCCGACGAGGTCGATCGCGGGCAGGCTTTCCTTCGTCAGGTGGCGTCCAGCCATGGAGTCCCGTACGAGCCAGGATCGGCCGATCTGGCGTCGTGGTCGACGATCTTCGCGATTCAGGCCCTGGCGCCCGACGGCCACCGCGCCTGTCCGACGCGAGCGACCGATCTCGTCTGAGATGGCCGACAGCTTGCCTCGGGACAGAGTCGACACGGTGGTGGTGGGTCTGGGCCCTGCCGGTACCGCCCTCGTGCGGGCTGCGGCTGTCGGCGGCGTGCTTGACGACTGGCTGGAGAGCGGCGCCTTGTTCGTCGACGCTGAAGGGGTGGGCGACCTCGGAGCGGGCTCACTGAGCCACTACGAAATCCGGTCTGACACCGCCGGCACCGTCTTCACCGAATGTACGACACCGGTGCTCGCGGGCCGGGTCGGCGGTGCAGCGGCACGAGCGATCGAGGCGTGCCATCAACCGGGGCCCGTCCCCTTGAAGACTGCCGCGCGCCTGCTCACGTTGGCTGCCGAGGTGACTCTGGCGCGGCTGCACACCCAAGAACCGCCTGCCGTGGTCCAGGCGCGGGTCGACGAGATTCGCCGCGTCGACGGTGGGTTCCAGGTTCGGCTGACCAGCCGAGAGGGAGGGCGATCGGTGCTGGCCAAGAAGGTGGTGCTGGCGAACGGGGGCAGCCCATGGATCGATCCGCAGGTCGTCACCACAAGAATGCCGCTCGTGCACAGTGACGAGGTGATGCGTCGGCTCCCCGTGCACCATCGGCGTCAGCTCAGGCTGGGCTCGCCTCGCGTCGTTGTGGTCGGCGGTTCGCACAGTGCTTTCGGTGCGGCCAAGCTGTTGCTGGCGCTCGATCACGAGAAGCGGTGGCCCAAAGCCTCCCTCACCATCGTGCACCGTTCGCCGATCAAGGTCACCTACGACGACCCGACGGCTGCGCGACGCGATGGGTGCTGCTTCGATGACGATGACGTGTGTCCGCGTACCGGAAAAGTGTTTCGGTTCGGTGGTCTGCGCGGCGATGCTGCCGACCTTTACCGACGCATCCGCGACGGCCGCGAACCGCGGGTTGCGCTGGTCCGCTGCGGCATCGGGGGGCGCGCAGTTGCAGGACGGCTTGGGCCTGCCGACCTCGTCGTTGCTGCCACCGGATACCGGTCGGCGGCCGCGCCCCTACTCAAGGTCGCTCCCCAGCGGGTCACCTCAGGCCGCGACGCCACCGTTTTGATCGACGGCGCACCCGTTCCCGGCCTGTACGCCATCGGGCTCGGCGCCGGACGACGCCGCGACAGCCGCTCCGGCGGCGAACCCTCGTATCAGGGCACGATCGACGGAGTGTGGTTCTATGAGAACGTCGTCGGTCCGGCTCTTCTCGAAAGACTTTTCGTTCGCCCATCGGTGTCCGGCTGACCGGTGGCTCTAGGCACTGGCGACGAGCGGTCGACTGCCCGCTGCGACCAGATCACTGATCGCGACCAGGCAGCGGTCGGAGGCGTGACCGTCACCGTACGGATTGTGGCCACTAGACCGTCTGGGATGCTCAAGCACCTCCCACAGTAAGCGGCGCACCATGACCGGATCCGTTCCGACGAGCGTCGCGCAGCCAGCGGTCAACCCGTCAGGTCGTTCGGTGTGATCACGAAGCACGAGCACGGGTACTCCGAAGGAGGGCGCCTCCTCCTGAATGCCCCCCGAGTCGGTCAGAACGACGTCAGCAGCCGCGAGGAGCCGGAGGAAGTCGCCGTAGGGCAGGGCATCGGTCACGATCACATCTGGACAGTCGAGCAGCGGTCGCAGTGCTTCGCGCACCACCGGGTTGGGATGCGCCGGAACCACCAGCGTCGTGTCTCCCCGGCGGGCAACGACATCACCCGCCGCTTGCGCGATCGCCCGCATCGATGGACCCCACGTCTCTCGTCGATGCATCGTCAGCACGGCAATCCGTCGTCCAGAGCCGGCGAGTCGGCTGATCCAATCCTCGTTCGACGTCGGCTGGTAACGGCGGTGCATGGCGTCGACGATGGTGTTCCCGGTGACGACGATGGAACGGGGTTGCACGCCCTCCGCGAGGAGGTTGTCTCGGGCCTCGACCGTCGGAGCCAGGTGGAGGCTTGCGACGGTCGTGATCATTCGCCGATTGACCTCCTCGGGGAACGGGCTGCACACGTCCCCCGAGCGGAGGCCCGCCTCGACGTGCACGACAGGCAGCCCGCTGTAGAAGGCGGCAAGTGCAGCTCCGATCGCGGTGGCGGTGTCACCCTGCACGACGAGCGCCGAGAGCTCAAGACTTCGCAGGAGGTCACCCATGCCACGCACCGTGCCGCCGACGAGGGCAGGTAGGCCATGACCATGAATCTGCTTCATCGTGTGATCCGCCGTCAGACCGAGTTCGTGCATCGTGCGCGGAAGCAGGCTTTGCTGCTGACCCGTCGAGATGACGACTGGTCGCAGGCCGGTGATCTCGTGCATCGCGGCCACGATCGGCTCGAGCTTGATCACTTCCGGACGCGTGCCCATCACCACGCCGACTGCACCCGTCCATGACGGCTCGTACTCCCCCATGCCTGCCCCCCAGCATCGCACCCCTTGGCACTTTCAAGGGTAGCCAGAGCGGACTTCCGTGTCTGATGAATCGCTCCATGGTCATCGGGGGTCACCGACGGTAGATCAGCGATCTCGGCATTCAGGGGACATTCAGCAGGTGCTCAGTTCTGACAGGGATGATTGACCCATGAGTCCTCTGGTCGCGGCGGCGAGCGTCCGTGCTCGCTGACCTCGTCAACAAGATCCTGAGTGCCCCGGCGGCTCTCGTGCTGAGCGTCGTCGGCCTCCTCGTCTTCGCAGAGGACGCGTTGTTCGTTGGCTTCGTACTGCCGGGGGAGACCGCCGCCATCCTCGGCGGAGTGGCCGCCAACCGCGGCCACGTCGCGCTGCCGGCCGTGCTGGCCGTCGTCATCGTGGCGGCGATCGTCGGCGACAGTGTCGGGTTCGAGGTCGGCCGACGGCTCGGGCCGCGCATCCTCGGCATCCGGATGCTGCGCAAGCACCAGTCACGTCTTGACGACGCTCAAGGCTTCCTCAAGCGGCGGGGTGGATGGGCGGTGTTCCTCGGTCGCTGGGTCGCGTTCTTCCGTGCCGTGATGCCTGCGCTCGCGGGTAGCTCGCCGATGACCTACCGAACGTTCCTGACCTTCAACGCTCTCGGCGGGGTGCTCTGGGGTTCGGTGGTCGTGACCGCGGGATACCTGGCCGGCGCCTCCTACCAGAAGGTCGAGACGGTATTCGGGCGCGACGCCGCCATCGTCTTCGGGGCGGTGGTCGTGATCGGTCTTGTCGTCTGGCACCTGCGCCGCCGCCGTTCCGAAGGAGAGCAGGAGGGCGCTGAGGCCGCTGGGCCGCACTCGCAGAGCACGGCGGCATCCGACAGCTGACGGCTCTGGCCGCCGCAGCTGGGCCGTGGTCGGGTTCGGACGGTCGGATGCTGCTGGGGATGGCGCGGGAGCTTGGCCGCGGTCCCATTCCTGCGCCGGATGCCGTTGGGTGGCCATGCTCGCGTCGTCTCTGGTTCGTGACCTGACCGGCCTGAACCACGCGGCCACGGCGACCCAGGCGGGCATCGCCGCCAACGTCGACGACACGAACCTGCGCCGGGCCGTGCTCGCTGCAGCGCAGACTGGCGACGTCGTGGTGGTCGTCATGCACTGGAACACGGAGCGCACGACCTGCGCCGACGACCGTCAGCGTGTCACGGTCAAACGGCCGGTGGCCGACGGTGCCGACATCGTCGTCGGCGGTCACGCCCACCGGCCGCAGGGCTCAGGGTGGAACGACGACGCCTGCATCGCCTACGGGCTCGGCAACTTCGTCTGGTACAACAGCTCGGGCCCGAACGCCGAGACCGGTGTACTGACCCTGTCGATCGACGCGTACTACTCCCGGTCGACGACGCACGCCGCCGATCCCCAGGGCCTTACGCCGCGCCAGCGCTCGGTCGTGACAGCGACGAAGTACGTGCCCCTGCAGATCGGCTCCGACGGCGTGCCCCGTGCGGTCTCGGCGCAGCAAGCCCAGGCCGGGGGCCAGGCGTGGGCGAAGTCGGCCGCGTGCGGTGGCTTGACCACGAACCCGCCGCGCTAGCCCGCCGCCCACGCCATCGGGCCGATGTCCGCATCCCTCTGCCACCAGGAAACACATCGAGTAGTGGGGCCCCCCCCCCGGAGCGGCCCCCGGGGGGGGGGGGGGGGCCGG
>JAKDLG010000325.1 GCA_030452985.1 Humibacillus sp. | reverse complement strand
CGTCGTGCCCGCCTTGCTGCTACGGCGCGCCGTCACCTATCCGCGCGATCTCTTATTCGGCACGGCACTCATCCTAACCTCCGAGATAAATATACGCATGCATATACGTATAGCGCAAGAGGAGACGTCGACCGGTCGTGACCTCAGGCCAACAGCGTCCCGGCGGCTTCCAGAGTCATCCACGCCTGCACCTGGGTCGACAGCTCGATCACCTGGCCCCCGGGCCCAGCCTCGACGGCCGCCCGGATGGGGTCCGGTGCGAAGACGCTGGCCCACTGCCCGCCGACGAGCGTGCGCTCGTCGCGACCGACCCAGAAGCAGTCTGCCGTGTCGAGCACGAGCCGCCGCGCTGTCGAGCGGGACTCGGCGTCGAGTGACGTTTCGCCCGCTGCCAGGGCCAGATAGCGAACGAGGATGCCGGTGAACAGCCCCCCATCGCCGCCCCCGTGCGTGATGAGGGGTCGGCGGTGACCGTTGGGCGTCGTGAGATGCGTGGCAATGGCGTTCACGAGCCGGTCTGCGCGCTTCAGGCTGGTGTCGTCACCGAGGGCGAGCAGGGCGCCGAGCATGGTGCCCTGGTTGTAGGTGTAGACGTCGGTGACGACGTGCTCGCCCTCGGCGGTGACACGGATGCCGTCGAGGAAGAGGCCGGTGTCGGGCGCCAAGAGCCGGGCGTAGACCCAGTCGACGAGGAGCCGGGCCGTCTCGAGGTCTCCGCCGCGGGCCAGGTGCAGGGCAGCCGGCCCGGTCGCCGGAACGTTCTTGAAGTCGCGCGTCGTGTTCCAGAAAAGACCGCCGCCGAGGTCGTCGGTGATCGCTGAACGTAACCGGGCGGTCAGAGCGAGGTCGGCAGCTCGTAGCCGTCGAGGCGGCCGGTGGTCGCCCGCCAGGCCCGTCAGCACGCGCAGCCGGTCGACCGCGAGGGCGAGCCAGGCCATGTCGTCGTAGTAGCGGTTGGTGAACATCCCGACGTTGCGCACCCTGATGGTCGCCACCAGGCGGTTGCCGAGGCGAACGTGCTCGAACGCGCCCTGGCGGTCTCCAGTTCGAAGCAACCGCCTCCCCGCGTCGACGATGGCGTCGAGGTAGTGCGCCTGCCACCAGTAGTTCCACGAGCCGCCGACGAAGCGAGGCGCCGGGTGCGCGACGTGCGCGAGGTGGGTGAACGGCATCCCGAGGAGACGAGTGCCGAAGAGCACGCCGACCGAGCGTTCGGCTTCGGCCGCCCGGGCGTCGGCGTCGGTCGGAAGAGAGGCGGCGGCCACGTGCCGACGCTACCGCGGTCCGATTGCTGCACGGTTCTGCCGGGGCGGCTGTGTCAGGCTCACCGGCTATGGATACCGACGACCATGCGGTCGAGCGCCTCTGGCGCGAGCTGACGCCTCAGGTCATCGGCGCCCTGACGCGTCGATACGGCTCGTTCGACCTCGCAGAGGACGCCACCCAGGAGGCGCTGCTGGCGGCGTCGACCCAATGGCCCGCGCAGGGTGTGCCGGCGGACCCGCGGGCCTGGCTGATCACCGTCGCCTCGCGGCGACTCATCGACCTGCTGCGCAGCAACGAGGCGCGGGCTCGGCGTGAGGTGGCCGGCGCGCAACGCGCCCCGGCAGACGAGCTCGTCTCGCCCGCAGCTGATCTCCTTTCGAGTGGCGGTGACGACACCCTCGCCGTGCTGCTCCTGTGTTGCCACCACACCCTCACGCCGGCGTCGCAGATCGCCTTGACCCTGCGAGCGGTTGGTGGTCTCACAACGGCTGAGATCGCTGCGGCCTTCGTCGTGCCCGAGTCGACGATGGCTCAGCGGATCAGTCGGGCCAAGGCGAGCATCAAGGCATCAGGCGAGGCCTTCCGGATGCCGCCCCCGAACGAACGTGCTCGCCGGATGCCGGCCGTGCTGCGAGTGCTCTACCTGATCTTCAACGAGGGGTACACGGCGACGGCAGGGCCGCAGCTGCAACGACTCGACCTGACCGTCGAGGCGATTCGGTTGACGAGACAGGCGAGGAGGTTGCTACCCGACGACGGTGAGGTGGCCGGCCTGTTGGCCCTCATGGTCCTGACCGACTCGAGACGCGAGGCTCGCACGGCCGCGGACGGCCGGCTGGTACCGCTCGAGGAGCAGAACCGCGAGCAGTGGAACAGTGCATCCGTCGCCGAAGGGGTCACGCTAGTCACCGACGCGCTCGCCCAGGCCGCCCTCGGTCCCTACCAGGTACAGGCGGCCATCGCGGCCGTGCACGCCGAGGCACCCAGGGCGGAGCAGACCGACTGGGTGCAGGTCGTCGCCCTGTACGACGTGCTGCGGCGCCTCGACCCCGGGCCCATGGTCGACCTCAACCGGGCCGTGGCCGTCGGGATGGCGCGGGGTGCGGCGGCGGGGCTGGCCGCGTTGACCGAGATCGAGGCAGCGGGCAAGCTGGCCCGCCACCATCGCTTCCACGCCGTGCGTGCCCATCTGCTCGAGCGGGACGGCGATGTCGAGTCGGCCCGGCAGGCCTACCGACTCGCAGCCAGTCTGACCACGAGCCTGCCCGAGCAGCGCTACCTGAGCGAACGGGCCGACCGGCTGTGAGCGTGCGGCTGTGGGGGTCTGGTCCGGTCGGTCGTGGCGCGCGGCTCTTGTCTGGCCCTGAGGGCGACCGTGCGACAGAGTGGGCCGTACACGACGCTGGGAG
>JAKDLG010000131.1 GCA_030452985.1 Humibacillus sp. | reverse complement strand
CCCGGCGGTCGAGGTTGCGGTGCATCATGTCGGCGCTGCCGATGTAGACCTGCGGATCGCCGCCGTGGTCGAACCAGAACACCCGGGAGTGCTCGAGGAAGCGGCCGAGCACCGAGCGCACCCGGATGTTCTCCGAGAAGCCCTCGACACCGGGGCGCACCGCACAGATGCCGCGCACCCAGAGGTCGACGCGCACGCCGGCGATGCTCGCCCGGTAGAGGGCGTCGATGAGGGTCTCATCGACGATGGAGTTCGCCTTGAAGACGATGCGGCTCCTCGGCTCGTCGTCGGTGCGGGTGCGTTCCCACTCGATCTCGTCGTCGATCAGGTCGAGGAGCCCGGAGCGGACCGTGCGGGGCGCCACCAGAAGCCGCTTGAAGCGGCTGCGGGGGGCGAACCCGGAAAGGAGGTTGAACAGTCGCGAGAGGTCTTCACCGACCTGCGGGTCGGTCGTGAACAGCCCGAAGTCCTCGTAGGTGCGGGCGGTCTTCGGGTTGTAGTTGCCGGTGCCGATGTGGCAGTAGCGCACCAGCCCCTCCGACTCCTGACGCACGACGAGGCAGAGCTTGGCGTGGGTCTTGAGCCCGACCATGCCGTAGACGACGTGAACACCCGCCTCCTCGAGCTGGCGGGCCCAGCCGATGTTGTTGACCTCGTCGAAGCGCGCCTTGAGCTCGACGACCGCGAGCACCTGCTTGCCGGCCTCGGCGGCGTCGATGAGGGCGTCGATGATGGGGGAGTCGCCGGAGGTGCGGTAGAGGGTCTGCTTGATGGCGAGCACGTTGGGGTCGGCCGCGGCCTGTTCGATGAACGCCTGCACCGAGGTCGAGAAGGAGTTGTACGGGTGCTGGACCAGCACGTCCTTGTTCCGCACGGCCGCCAACAGGTCGATCGCCTTGGAGCTCTCGGTCGGGGCGAAGTCGGGATGCGTGCGGGGGAAGAACTTCGGGAACTCGAGGTCGGACCGGTCGATGTCGGCCACCGTGAACAGGCCCCGCAGGTCGAGCGGCGTCGGCAGCCGGTAGACCTCGCGCTCGCTGATCTGCAGCTCGCGGCTGAGCATGTCGAGCACCTTGGGGTCGATGTCCTCCTCGACCTCCAGCCGGATCGGGGGACCGAACCGGCGTCGGGTCAGCTCCTTCTCGAGGGCGGTGAGCAGGTTCTCGGCGTCGTCCTCCTCGACCTCGAGGTCCTCGTTGCGGGTGACCCGGAAGGAGAAGTGCTCCTGCACGAGCATGCCCGGGAAGAGCTGGTCGAGGTGGCTGGCGATGACGTCCTCGAGCGGCACGAAGCGCTTGCGCTCGATCTCGGAGTCGATGTCCTCCTCGACCTTGATGAAGCGCGGCAGGCTCGGTGGCACCTTGACGCGGGCGAAGTGCTGCGTGCCCGTCTTCGGGTTCTGCAGCAGCACCGCGAGGTTGAGCGACAGGCCGGAGATGTACGGGAAGGGGTGGGCCGGGTCGACCGCCAGAGGGGTGAGCACGGGGAAGACGCGGTCGCCGAAGAAGTCGTGCAGCGGCTGGCGAGCCTCGTCGTCGAGCTCGTCCCAGCGCACGATGGTGATGCCCTGGTCGTCGAGGGCGGGGCGCACCTCGTTCTGGAACACGGCGGCGTGCTGGTTCATCAGCTCGTGGGCCAACCGGGCGATCCGCTCGAGCAGCTCGCGAGGCTCCAGACCCGCGGCCGTGCGCACCGCCAGACCGGTCGCGATGCGCCGCTTGAGGCCGGCCACCCGCACCATGAAGTACTCGTCGAGGTTGTTCGCGAAGATCGCCAGGAAGCGGGTGCGCTCGAGCAGCGGCACGGCGGGGTCCATCGCCAGCTGCAGGACGCGCTCGTTGAACTGCAGCCAGGACAGCTCGCGCTCGAGGTAGCGGTCGGCCGGCAGCTCGTCAGCAGCCGACGTCGTCTCGGGCCCCTGGCCCACGAAACGCCCGTTCGGGGCCCGAGCCGGGATGCGCCGGGTGGGGACGGTGCTCGTGAACGAGCTGACGGCGTCAGCCGGCTCCGGCGACGGTTCAGAACCGGGCGCCGACTCGGCTTCGTCGGCCCGTCGCGCCTCGCGCGCCTCCGTCAGGTCGGACACGTCGGCTCGCTCGAGACTCCCGGTGCTCATGCGCACCATGGTGGCACCCTTTGGCAACCCGTGGGTGAACTCATCTCGCCGTGGCTCACCAGGGCCGAACTGGGCTCGGTGGTCGTTCAGGGGCGTGGCTCACGCGCGAACTGGCGGTGCACCTCACGGTCGGTGAAGCCGAGCCGGGTGTAGGTGTGCACCGCGGCCGTGTTCTCCTCGTCGACGTAGAGCACGACGTCGGCCAGGCCCCGGCCGGCCAGGTGGTCGAGCCCGAGCACGGTGACGGCTCGGCCCAGCCCCGAGCCCTGCCGGTCGGGGGCCACGCCCACGACATAGACCTCGCCGACCGTGCCGTCGGGTGGGTCGACCTTGGTCCAGTGGAAGGCGGCGATCTGGTCGGTGGCCTCGCGCGGGCACACCAGGATGAAGCCGGCCGGGTCGAACCACGGCTGGCCCATCCGCTGGTCGAGGTCGGCCCGAGTCAGCGACCCCTGCTCCGGATGGTGCGCGAAGGCGGCGGCGTTGACCTCCACCCACGCGTGCTCGTCGCGGCCCGGCTCGAACGGGCGCACCACGAACTCGTCGGGCACGCCCGCCGGTGGCCACGGCGGGCCGTCGACGAGGGAGCGACCCATCACGTGCAACGAACGCACCGGTTGCAGCCCGCTGGCCGAGGCGAAGGCCGCCGCCCCTTCGCCGACCGCGCCGGGGAGGTGGCTCCAGACCCGCGCGCCGGGGGGGAGGGCGGCCAGGAGTGCAGTGCCGACGCCGGCGCGTCTCGACCGGGGAGCGACCACGAGCTCGGCGGAGGGGGGTTCGTCAGCCGAGCCTTCGCGTACCTGCGCGTACCCCGCGAGCGCGCCGTCAGCGGCATCCGCCAGCAGGTGGGTCACGCCGCTGGTCGCCCCGGCCCGCACCGAGAGGGTGAACTGCTCCGAGAGGGCCCGGCCGCTGTCGTGGGCGGCCGCCGCCGACACCAGAGCGGCCACCGCCTCCGACTCCGGAACGGTCAGCGGGTGGTCGGCGTCGCGACGAACGACCTGCACGTTGTTCATACGCCCATCTCATCACGACACCAGGCTTGCCCCCCGTTCGTCGGTGATCGCCGCTAGCCTGCCGAGCAGGCGCTCGGGGGCGCCCTCTCGCAACCCACGTGAACAAGGGGAAAAGACATGTCCCGAAGAACCCGCCGGATCGCCGGAGCCGCCGTGGTCGGAGCCTGCGCTGTCGCGCTCGCGGCACCCGCCCTCGCCACTCCGACCCAGAGCAGCGACGACAGCTCGTCGAACGTACGCAACGGCTACGGCCACCAGCCGCGCACCGTCGACGTGCAGATCCTGTCGTTCAACGACTTCCACGGAAACCTCGAGCCGCCGGGCGGCTCGAGCGGCCGCATCCAGACCGGCCCGCTGGCCACCGACACAGCCGACGTCGGAGGAGCGGAGTACCTGGCGACCCACCTCGCCCAGGCGCGCAAGGGCCACCGCAACACGGTCACGGTCGCCGCCGGCGACATCGTCGGGGCCTCGCCGCTGCTGTCGGCCGCCTTCCACGACGAGCCCACGGTCGAGTCGATGAACAAGCTCGGGCTCGACATCACCTCGGTCGGCAACCACGAGTTCGACGAGGGCTACAAGGAGCTGCAGCGGCTGCAGAAGGGCGGCTGCATCGACGACGGTGACGGCGCCAACAACCAGAACTCCTGCCCCGACGGGGTGTTCGGAGGCGCCGACTTCAAGTACCTCGCCGCCAACGTCGTGGTGAAGAAGACGGGCAAGACGATCCTGCCGTCGTACTCGATCAAGAACTTCGGCAACGGGGTCAAGATCGGCTTCATCGGCATGACCCTGAAGGACACCCCCAACATCGTCACCGCGTCGGGAGTCGCCGGGCTCGAGTTCAAGGACGAGGTCGCGACGGCCAACAAGCTCGTGCCGGTGCTGCGGAAGAAGGGCGTCAACGCGATCGTCGTGCTCATCCACCAGGGCGGCTTCCCGCCCTCGGGCACGCCCTACTACTACACGTGCGGTGGCGGCGGAACCCTCGACGCCGGCTCGCCGATCATCCCGATCGCGAAGAAGCTGAGCCCCGCGATCGACATGGTCATCTCCGGGCACACGCACCAGCCCTACGTCTGCAACATCCCCGACCCGGCGGGCAAGTCGCGCCTGGTCACGTCGGCGTCGTCGTTCGGGCGGCTCTACACCGAGACGAACCTGAGGTACGACACGTGGCGGCGCGACATCGTGCGCACGTCGGTCGACGCCACGAACCTCCCGGTGTCGCGCATCGTGCCGAAGAACGCCGACCAGACCGCGCTCATCGCCAAGTACAAGACGCTCGTCGAGGCGATCGCCTCACGGGTGCTGGGCCAGATCACCGAAGACGTCGTCAAGGCGCAGAACGCGGCCGGGGAGTCACCCCTCGGTGACCTCATCGCCGACGCGCAGCTCGCCGACCCGTCGACGACCACGGGCGGCAAGGTGCCGGTCGTGGCCTTCATGAACCCCGGTGGCGTGCGCGCCGACCTGCTCTACGACGCCCAGAAGTACCCCACCGAGAAGCCGGGCGACGTGACCTTCGAGGAGGCGTTCACGGTGCAGCCGTTCAACAACTACCTCGTCTCGATGGACCTCACGGGGCAGCAGATCTACGACGTGCTGAACCAGCAGGTCACCGGCCTGAACGCCGCGTCGAGCAAGATCCTCGCGGTGAGCAAGGGCTTCACGTACACGTACACCAAGACCGGTACCCCAGGGGTCGTCGAGGGCTCGGTGGCCATCAACGGCACCTCGGTCGACAAGGCCGCGACCTACCGCATCTCGACGAACAACTTCCTGTCTGACGGTGGTGACGGCTTCGCCGCCTTCGCCACGGGCACGAACAAGTTCTTCGGCGGGCTCGACATCGACGCCTTCGCGAACCACCTCGAGGACGTCTCGCCCTACTCTCCGGGCCCGCTCGACCGGATCACCCTTCAGTGAGCCGGGTACCGCACCACCGATAGAACGAACGGATGCCGCTGGGCCCACGCCCAGCGGCATCCGTGCGTCGGTACGGAACTGGCCACTCGACCCACGCAGGCTCCCTCACCTGCTCCGCGCCCGCACCTGGGCACCCCCCACCCAGTCGAGTGGCCACTTTCGTTCAGGTGATGACGGTGGCGAGGTTGATGATCGCCCCGACCGCAAGCAGGGAAGCCACCCCAGCTCCGACCTGGCCCTGCAGGGTTCCGATGGTGGGTTGGGTCGCCAACACCCGACGAAGAGCCCACGAGACGACGCCGGCACCGGCCCCGACCAGGGCCGCGGTGGCCGCGCCCGGCCCGTGCAGACCCAGCCCCACGGCGACCGCGGCGACCGCGCCCAGCAGCACGGCGACGACGGCGAGCACGGCTGCGTTCCGAACGGCGCCCCCGACGAGGTCGGCCAGGAGGGCAGCCACGACGGCCACCATCGCGACCACGACGACGGTGCGGCCTCGGTCGCTGACGCCGGCGATGACCGCAGTGGTGCCCGAGGCGATGAGCACCAGGCCGCCGAACGCCGAGAGCAACGACAGCACCAGCCCGTCGCGTCCGGTGGTGCGGCGCAGCTGGGCGAAGAACGAGAGCACGATCCCGAAGGCAACGGCAGCTGCGACCCAGCGGAGGTCGTCACGCAGGGCGCTCAGCACGATGGCGAACGCCGACAGCGCGAGCACGACCGACGTGGCCTGTGGAGTGAACGTGCCGCTGATCGACGGCCAGCTCCAGGCCAGCACGAGCGAGAGCACGAGGGTGAGAGTCAACAGGGCACCGTGACCGGCGGCGCCCGCGGCCAGCAGCGCTCCGGCGCCGACCACGGTCGTGGCCACCGTGACGAGACCCAGTCGCGCGGTCTCGACGGACGGGCCAGGTTCGCTCGAGCGAAGAGGGTGATGCGAGCCGGCAGGCTCAGCGGCGTCAGGCACGGACGTCATCGTGCCTCATCCGCCGGCGAACGGCGGGAGCACCTCGAGCGTGGCGCCGCCCACCACGGGCACCTCGCGGCCGACGGCCCGCCCGTCGAGCAGCAGCGTCGCGACGCGCGCCACCCGAGCCAGCTCGGGGTGACGGTCGACGGCTGCGTCGACCACGGCGCCCACGGTCGTTCCCGCCACCTGCTCGGCGTCGACGCCTGTCGCGGCGCGGGCGGCCGCCCAGTACCGAACCGTAATCGCACCGACCTCGCTCATGGCCCTCCGTCTCAGTCCTGTGTCTTACTGCTGGGTCTCATCCCGGGCGCGTCCGTCGCGCGCGACCAGTCTCCCCTATCCTGCAGGAGATGGCCCGACTGCTGCTCCTGACCAATGCGCTCGTGCCGAGCGCTGAGGTACTGCCCGCGCTCGGGCTGCTCACGCACACGGTGCGCATCCTGCCCGCCGAGGCCACGGCGCTGATCGACGCGCCTGAGTGTGACGTCGTGCTCGTCGACGCCCGTCGCGAGCTCGCCAGTGCCCGGTCGCTGTGCCGGGTACTGCGCACGACGGGCATCCGCACCCCGTTGCTCGCCGTGCTCACCGAGGGCGGCCTGGCCGGGTTGACGGCCGAATGGGGTCTCGACGACGTGCTGCTCGACTCGGCAGGGCCCGCCGAGGTCGACGCCCGGCTACGTCTGGCCATCACCAAGGACCAGGAGGTCGATGCCGACCTCGACCTGCCGATCACCTCGGGTGAGCTGGTCATCGACGAGGCCAGCTACTCGGCGCGGCTGCGCGGCACACCGCTCGACCTGACCTACAAGGAGTTCGAGCTCATCAAGTACCTCGCCCAGCATCCCGGACGCGTGTTCACCCGGGCTCAGCTGCTGCAGGAGGTCTGGGGCTACGACTACTTCGGGGGCACGCGCACCGTCGACGTGCACGTGCGTCGGCTCCGCGCCAAGCTGGGCCCCGACCACGAGGCGCTCATCGGGACCGTGCGCAACGTCGGCTACCGTCTGGTGCCCGACCGGCCGCAGCCGACGACCGCGTCGCCCGTCTGACCTCGCTCGACGGGCGGCGCCCTCAGTTGCGGGCCGGGTAGATGCCTTGGAGGGCGATGCACCAGTTCAGCACGAGGTAGGGGGGAACGTTGTCGTGCGGCTGGCTGCTGCCGCCGCCGCCGCCCACCATCGTGGGGCTCATGGCCAGGTCGGCAGTCGTGCCGTAGGTCGTGCCGTCGGCCGTGTAGGCGGGGAGGGTGCCGGCTGGGCTCTTCCCCGTCGCACCGGAGGAGGCGGCCACGCTGTGGTTGTGAGCCGGCAGTTGGCCTGAGGTCAGGGTGACCGTCTCGGCGCCGCCCTGCTGACCCTGCACTCGCGGAGACAGCCCCTGGCCCTGTCCCTGGCCCACCGGGATCCGGCCCTGAAGGTCAGGCAGCCCGAACGTGGTGCGGCCGTCGCCTCCGTACGTGGTGCCCAGCAGTGAGAACAAGGCGGTATTGGAGCTGATCGACAGCAGCTGGCCCTGGCACAGCGCCCACCCCACCGGCGCGAACGTAAAGCCGAAACAACGGATCTCGCCAAGAAAAGGGTCCATCACGGGCCTCCTGAAGTCAGTGGCGGGCACCAGCCGTGCCCGGTTCCGGCCGAACCGACTCTGGTTATTTCGGCAGGAACTCGACATAGTTTTCTCCAACACCCGAGTGTCCGCCAGCCCCCGTCCGAGACCAGCTGCCGTGAACACCGCGAGGAGATTGGCGATGATGAGACGCTCGAGGCACGGACACGGGAAGAGTCGCCGTCGACCTCTGGCCCTGCTGACGGTTCTCGCCATGGCCTTCGGCTGGCTGCTGATGGGGTCGCCTGCCGCGATCGCCGACGGGCCGACGTCGTTCGGCAACACGACGGCGATCGCGATCCCCGCCACCGGGTCGGTCGACCAGGAGGGGCCGGCCAGTCCCTACCCATCTGACGTCGCCGTGTCGGGGTTGGCGGGTTCGGTGAGCAAGGTCACCGTGACCTTCTACGGCGTGACCCACACGTCGGTGGCCGACATCGACGCCATGGTGGTCTCCCCCACGGGCCAGAACATCGTGGTGTTGTCTGACCTGGGGCAGCCGTCGCAGCTGGTCAACGCGTCCGATGTGAACCTGACCTTCGACGACTCCGCTCCCACGCCGGTCCCCGGCGACAAGTTCCAGCTCGTGAGCGGGACCTACCAGCCGACGAACATCGACAGCGGGGGGCCCGACGTCTTCCCTGCCCCCGCCCCGACGCCGTCGAACCAGACGACCCTCTCGGGTGCCTTCACCGGGATCAGCCCCAACGGCACCTGGCACCTCTACATCAACGACGACACCTCCGGCGACGTCGGCACCATGTCCGGTGGGTGGAGCCTGTCGGTGACCACCGAGGTCGCGGCGGCACCGACGACGACGACCGTGGCGACCTCAGACGCCACCGTCACCACCGGCAACCCGGTCACCTTCACGGCATCCGTCAAGGCAGGGGCGACGCCGGTCACCAGCGGGTCGGTCCAGTTCAGCGACGGGGGCAGTGCCCTGGGCGCGCCGGTCGCCCTGAACGGCTCAGGTCAGGCCGCTCTGACGACCTCGGCGCTCGCCGAGGGCACCCACCTCGTCCGGGCCACCTACGGCGGCGCCACCGGGTTCCTCGCCAGCAACGGCACAGTGAGTCAACGCGTCGACAACCCCACCGTCACCACCGGCAACACCTTCTGCAACACCGGGCCGATGACGATCCCGTCACTGGGCTCGGCTACTCCCTACCCGTCGCACGTCACCGTGGCGGGCCTCTCCGGTGAGGTCACCAAGGTCACGGCGACCCTCAAGGGCCTGTCGCACCAGGCTCCCATCGACCTCGACATCATGCTGGCCGCCCCGGCACCGTCGAAGAACCTGCTCATCATGAGCGACGCCGGAGGCCAGTCGCCGGTCAGCAACCTCAACCTGACCTTCGACGACGACGCCGCGGCGCCAGTACCCGCTCCGGCCGTGAGCGGGAACTACCGGCCCACCAACATCGACGACGGGTCGTCGGACACCTTCCCGGCCCCTGCTCCGGCGCCGAGCGGCGCCACGACCCTGTCGACGTTCAACGGTCCCAGCGCGAACGGGCAGTGGAGCCTGTGGGTCGTCGACGACGCGTCGGGCGACTCCGGGTCGCTGGCCGGCGGCTGGTGCCTCACGGTCACCTCGAAGGCTGCCACGACGACCACCCTCACCTCGGCGCCCAACCCCTCGTCGCACGGCTCCGGGGTCACCCTGGCCGCGACGGTCACCTCGGGCGGTGCTCCGGTCACGACTGGCACGGTGCAGTTCACTGACGGCGCCACACCGATCGGTGGCCCGGTGACGGTGGGCAGCGACGGCACCGCGACCCTGACCACCTCTGCTCTGACGGTCGGGTCGCACACCCTGACGGCGGCCTATGGCGGCACCGACACCCTGGGGCAGAGCGCCGGCTCCGTCACCCAGGTCGTCGACAAGGCCGCGACCAAGACCGTCCTCACCTCTGACGGAACCCCGTCCTCCATCGGCGACCCGGTGCGGTTCACCGCCACAGTGACCTCGGCCGGCGTGTCGGTCACGACCGGCACGGTCCAGTTCACCGACGGTGGTAGCCCCCTGGGTCCCCCGGTCGCCGTCGGGCCGGACGGTGCGGCCACGCTGACCACCTCGGCGCTGGAAGCCGGCACCCACCAGATCGCCGCGGCCTACAGCGGCGACGCGAACTTCGCCACGAGCAGCGACAGCCTGCAGCAGGTCGTCAACAATCTGGCGACCACCACGACACTCACCTCGGCGCCCAACCCCGCTGACGTGGGTCAGTCGGTGACCCTCACCGCCACCGTCACCTCTGGCGGTGCACCTGTCACGACCGGCACCGTCCAGTTCGCCGACGGCGGGTCATCCTTGGGCGCCGCGGTGCCCGTCGGTCCCGATGGCACGGCGACCCTCAGCACGGATGCGCTGACCGCCGGATCGCATACTGTCTCGGCGGCCTACCAGAGCACGCCGACCTATGCCGGCAGCACGGGGTCGACGACCCAGGTCGTCGAGAAGCTGGCGACCGCCACGACGCTCACCTCGGCGCCCAACCCCTCCGACGCCGCACAGTCGGTGACCTTCACCGCCACGGTGACATCCGGTGGCGCGACGGTCGGGGCCGGAGACGTGATCTTCACCGTCGACGGGACCGATCAGCCGGCCGTCACGGTCGGCACCGACGGCACAGCGACCTTCACGACGGCGGACCTCGCGCCCGGGACGCACACCGTCACGGCGGCCTACTCCGGGTCTGACACGTTCGGCGCGAGCACGTCGACCCCGCTTCAGCAGGCTGTTGGCCCCGTCGCCGATGCGGGTGGTCCGTACACGGTGGCCGAGGGTGGGACGTTGACCCTTGACGGATCCGGGTCGACGCCCGGCGCTACCTACGCCTGGGACCTCGACAACGACGGGGACTTCACCGACGCCACCGGGTCTACGCCCACCCTGACGTGGGCCCAGCTGGAAGCCCTCGGCATCGATGACGGTCCCTCAAGCCACACGGCGACCGTCCAGGTGACCCTCGGGGCCCTGGACACGACGGCGAACGCCCCCCTCGAGGTCACCAATACCGCCCCGGTCGCCGTTGTCACCGGTGACCTCACCGCGACGGTGGGCCAGCCGTTCACTGTCAAGGTCGGCGCGAACGACCCGTCATCGGCCGACATGGCGGCTCGGTTCGTCTACACGGTCGACTGGGGCGACGGGTCACCCGTCGAGACCCTCAGCGGCCCGGCGGACCCCCCGGTGACCTACACCTACGCCACGGCCGGAACCTTCAACGCGAGCTTCACTGCCACCGACAAGGACGGCGGAACGAGCGGGCCGACGACGGTGCAGGTCGTGGCGGTCGCCGCGCCACCCACCACCGCCACCACCACGACCACCACGACGACGACGAGCAGCACGACCACCACCACGACCACCACGACGTCCACCGCCCCCACCTCAACGACCGCTTCGGGGTCGACGAGCGCATCGGGCACCGATACCACCTCGGTGACCCATCCGGTGACGTCACCCCCGTCGAGCCCTGAGGGCGGGAGCACCCTGCCCATCACGGGCTCCGACCTGACCGGTCCGCTCGGGCTGGGCCTCGCGTTCCTCGCAGCCGGAGGCCTTCTCCTGGTGGTCGACCGCCGTCACCGAGGGGCGACTCACGGTCATTACCAGTAGGCCAGTGCAGCGCGCGCCATCTCGAGTCCAGCCGCGTCCGAGCTACCGCCGGCTCAGTAGACGAGGGCTTGCGCGCCCTGCGTCATGACCTCCTCCACGAACGCCGCTGACCCCCGGATCTGAGCGCCGTCGACGAGGTCGCCCTCGGTCAGTCCTCGTCGGGCAGCGCACTGGGTGCACACCGTCAGCCGTCCACCGTCGATCACCAGGGCGCGAAGGTCGGTCAGCGGGGCGGCATCCGGCAGTTCGAACGCCTCTGCCCGGCCGGGTGTCGCGAGCCACGAGGCCTCACCGGTCAACCAGAGCGACACCGACACCCCGCTGGCCACCGCGGTGGCAGCGACGGTGAAGGCCTGGGAGAGCCGTTCGGGCGACTCGGTGCCGCAGGTGAGCTTGACGACGAGCGATCGCGTGGGGGAGTCCATGAGCTCAGGCTACGATCTGCGGCATGTTCTCCCTCGATGCCGACATCCCCGAGCCGCTGCGTCCGATCGCCTGGCTCATCGGCCGCTGGGAGGGGGTCGGTGTCGTCGGCTACCCGACCATCGAGGAGGCGCAGTTCGGCCAGGAGGTCGAGGTCTCGCACGACGGTCGTGGCTTTCTCAAGTGGGAGAGCCGTGCCTGGATCCTTGATGCGTCGTCGGGCGAGAAGGTGCGCAACGCGGCCGTCGAGTCGGGGTACTGGCGCCCTCTCGAGAACGGCGAGGTCGAGCTGCTGCTCGTGCACCCGACCGGCATCCTCGAGCTGTACTACGGCACGATCGAGCCCGCCCGCATCCAGCTGAAGACCGACGGGGTGCTGCGCTCGCCCGGCGCCAAGGAGTACAACGCCGCCACCCGCATGTACGGCCTCGTCGACTCACAGCTCTTCTGGGCCATGGACATGGCCGCCGTCGGCCAAGAGCTGCAGAGCCACCTCTCGGCCCGGCTGACCCGGGTCGGCTGAGGTGGTGGCCCCCGCGTTCGCGCCAGGAATGACCACTCCGTGGCGGCCGTTGCACGAGAGTGAGTGAAACAGTGAGTGATGCCATGCCAGCCCACCTAACTGACGATGTCGCGCCCGCGGAGGTCGTGACGCCCCGCGTGCCACGCAGCCCGCTGCTGAGCCGTGACGGCGCGGTGGCGGGCGACGGGCTCGACTCCGTGGTCGCACTGCACTACGGCGACCCCATGCGTGAGCAGCGGGTGCTCGAGGAGGGGCTGGGCGTCGTCGACCTCTCGAACCGTGAGGTGCTCACCGTCACCGGGACCGACCGGCTCAGCTGGTTGCACTCCCTGACCACCCAGGCCTTGCTCGGGCTCGCTCCCCGTCAGTCGCGTGAGGCGCTGATCCTCTCGCCGAAGGGGCACGTCGAGCACTCGCTGCACCTGGTCGACGACGGCGAGACGACGTGGATCACCACCGAACCCGGCGCCGGCGCGGCCCTGCTCGCCTGGCTCGAGCGGATGCGGTTCATGCTTCGCGTCGAGGTCACCGATGTCACCGACACGTGGGCCGTGCTCGGCGAGCCGCACGCCGCCGAGTCGGTCGAGGGCGAGCCGCTGGCCTGGCGCGATCCCTGGCCGGACCTCGTGGGTGACACCGCTGCCTACGGCCCGGTCGACGACCATCCCGGGAGTGAACGTCGGTGGCGCGAGGTCATCGTGCCGCGCACCGACATCGTTGCCGCCGTGGGCGATCGGCCCCTCGCCGGCCTCTGGGCCGCTGAGGCGCTTCGGATCGCCGCGTGGCGCCCCCGGCTCGGCCACGAGACCGACCACCGCACGATCGTGCACGAGGTCGACTGGCTGCGCACGGCCGTGCACCTGCACAAGGGGTGCTACCGAGGCCAGGAGACGGTCGCGCGGGTGCACAACCTCGGGCGGCCGCCTCGTCGGCTGGTGTTCCTGCACGTCGACGGATCGGGGCACATCCTTCCGGCGGCGGGCTCGACGGTGCGGGCCGGTGAACGCACGATCGGGCACGTCACCTCAGTGGGCCGCCACCACGTCGACGGCCCGATCGCGCTGGCCCTCGTCAAGCGCAACATCGACCCCAGCCTGGAGCTGCTCATCGACGGCGACCTGAGCGCCGCCCAGACGGTCATCGTCGCCCCCTGACCCCCGAGTCCCGCGAACGACTCGTTCGAGGTCGAACGCGCCGGTACACCACGGCGTTCGCTCACGAACCCGTCGTTCGAGGAGGATCTGGGTCGGGGTGGCCTTGATTCGAGACATGGCACTGGCAGGATGTGCGCCATGAGCACCGCCGGCACCGTTGCGAGCACCCTGATCACCGTGGCGCCCACCGGTGCCGAGACCGCGAAGGCTGACTGCCCAGCCCTCCCGACCACACCCGAAGAGCTCGTCGAGACGGCGGTGGCGTGCGAGACGGCAGGCGCCGCCCTCATTCACATCCATGTTCGCGATGGCAACGCCCAACACACTCTGGATGCCGGGCTGCTCCGTGAGGCGGTGGTGGGGGTGCGGGAGGC
>JAKDLG010000324.1 GCA_030452985.1 Humibacillus sp. | reverse complement strand
AACGAACTGCCCAGCGCCCCAGCGGTCCCGGCAGTCAAATGGATAACCCACTTGATGGATTCCGTCGCAGGTTCAACGCGATCCGGGACGGTTCCGGTTGATTTTGCGGTGCTTTGGCCTTTCCGCGTCGACTGCACAGGACGCTCGGAACTTTGGCGGCTCTTCAAACTTAACCGGGCAACGCGGTTTTCCTGGCTGACAGCCGCCGGTGTTGACGGGTGCAGACCCACCGTATCCGGCGTCGTTGGTTGGCGGGGTTGCGGAAGCCGAACGCGTTCCGCCCGACGTGCTTGGCCAGGCGGTTGTACCCCTCGGACCGGGCGTTGGAGTAACCGGTGGTGATCGCTGCCTCGACCGCCGGCCACCAGGTCTCAATGGTCTCAGCGAGGCGGTGGACCTCGGGGATCTGACAGTCGGCCGCCAGCTGGTAGAACTGCCACAGCCGGTGCCTGATCAGCTCCCGGTCGGTGTTCGGCGGCAGCGCGAGTAGCCGCCGCAGCTGCTCTTTGACGATGTAGGCGTGCAGCACCTCCTCGCCGGGGTCGCCCGCGTCGAGTAGGGCGTTCCACATCCGGGTGAACCCCTCGGTGGTGTGCCGCTCGTAGCCGAGCAGCAGCCGCCGCCGGGCGGCCCACTCGGGGTCCTTCTTACGGCCCCGGCGCCCTCGGGCGGCGCGGGTGGCGTGCTGGCGCACCTCGGTGAGCATCTGGTTACCGAGGGCCACGAGGTGGAACTTGTCCGCCACGATCACCGCGCACGGCAGGGCGTCCCGGACGGCTTTGGCGTACGAGGCGGACAGGTCGATGGTCACGTGCGTGACCTGCTGCTTCCACGAATCAGGCTGTCCCTGCAACCATTCGGTCACCGCGCTGGCGGTGCGTCCGTCGATGTGTGCGAGGAGCCCGGCGGTGCCGGCCGCGTCGACGATGCCGGTGTGCCACCGGTCGTGCAGCACACGCCACCGGCCGGTGACCGAGTCCTGTTCCCAGATCGGTTTGCCGCGGCGGGTCTCATCGATCCCGAGCACGGCCACCGCCGGCAGGTCCGCCGCCAACGCCGGCGTCACGTGCGCGATGAACGCGGCGTGCGCCACCGGCCACGACACCCCGTGGGCGTCCGCTGCAGCCAGCACGCACGCGTACCCGTCCGCGGCCCCGGCCCCGACCTGCTCGTACAGCCGCGTCGTGAGCCGGCACCGGGTCGGGACTTGCGGCAGGGACTCGGTGAACGACCCTCGCTCACAGAGCGGTTCCCGGCATCGCCAGCGGCTTTTGTGCCAGACCAGCCGGACCGGGTCCGGCCCGTAGGGCACGTCCCTCGGGTGTGACCCGGTCGCATTCGCGCCCCAAGGTCAGCAACGACAACCCGTACTCCGAGGCGTGGTTCAAAACGTTGAAGTACGCCCCGGTCTTCCCAGAACGGTTCGGCTCCATCCACCACGCCCGGGCCTTCCTGGACGACTTCGTCCAGTCCTACAACCACGAGCACCACCACAGCGGCATCGGCCTGCACACCGCCGCCGATGTCCACTACGGCCTCGCCAGCGCCACGACCGTCGCCCGCAGCCAGGCCCTGGCCGAGGCGCGAGCTGCTCACCCCGAACGATTCGCCAACCACCACGACCCGAAGATCCTCGCGCTACCCGAAGCCGCCTGGATCAACCCACCACCAGCAGAAACCCCGCAGCCAGCAGCATCGGCTTAACACCCACTGGCCTCAACTACCTTGACAAGTTCCGATCGGGCGACGTAGTTGGTCAGGTTCCGGAAGCCGAGGGCGGAGCCGCGGAGGTGTTCCAGGCGTCCGTTGATCGCTTCGGTGGGGCCGTTGCTGGTGCCGGGTCGGTCGAAGTAGGCCAGCACATCGGCTGCTCGCTGTTTCAGGGTCCGGCGCAGCTCGGTCAGGGCGGCGGGGACGCCGTCGCTGACCGACGCGATCAGGCGCTGCATGAGCTCCTTCCCGCGGGGTCGGTCCGGTTCGCGGTAGGCGGTGATCATCCGCTGGTAGATGCCCCAGGTCGCTTCGACCTCGACGTGCTCATCGGGCTTGAACAGGTCCACCAGGCGTTGATGCTGTTTGTCGGTGAGCAGCCCCGCGCCGGTGTGCAACGTCCGGCGGGCACGGTAGAGCGTTTCATCCTTGCGGCCGCGGTGACCGTGCAGGTCCTGCTGGACCCGGCGTCGGCACGCGTCCAACGCGTCCCCAGCGAGGCGGACTACGTGGAACGGGTCCATCACCGTGACGGCGTCGGGCAGCTCCTCAGTGGTGGCGGTCTTGAACCCGGTGTTATCCCGAGATCGGGATAACACCGGTTAGGCCGATGTCGTGGTTATGCCGACCTTGGCGGTGTCGTGCCTGGTGAGGGGCACTCTGCGGCCTGCAATCTTCGGCATAACGGGTCTGTAGGGGCGGCACGCTGAACTTCCTGATCCTAGGAAGGGAGATGCCGCATGAACGGTGATGTTGGGGATGATCGTCCTGATGCAGGGCGGGTGGTCGCGGAGGACGCGGTGGGTGCCTTCGCGGAGTACCTTTGCAACGTCAAGGGTTCCTCGAGCGGTACGGCGGAGTGCTATTCCCGTCATGTCCGCTCGTTCCTTGCGAGGGTGGCCGATCCTGACGGTGTCGTCGACCTGTGGAGTGTTCCCGCTTTTGTAGACACCGGGATTAGGCTGCCAAGTTGTTGA
>JAKDLG010000130.1 GCA_030452985.1 Humibacillus sp. | reverse complement strand
CATCGGCACACGCGACCGCGGGTACGCTGCGCTGCGCGCAAAGGTAGGCAAGGGGGGGGTGACGGGGTACAGGGGCCCGTCTCGGGGCTATGGCTGGCTCGCGGCACCGGACCTCGCGCTGCTTCCTTCATGGTGACTCAGCGGCGGCGTTTGCGCGGCCCCTGCACGGCCGGCTGGACCTTCACCCTGCCGGACTTTGTTGGGTCTTGTAGCGAAACCTGTTGGACGGTAGCGGTTCGGTAGGACTGCACCAACCGTTGCAGGTCGTCGGCTTCGCTTGGCGCTCCGAAGATGAGGGCCCCCACGAGGTCGGCGCGCTCGGCTCGAAAGCCACCCGCCCCCATGATTTGCAGGAGTTCATCTAGGCGGTCTGAGACGACATCAGGGATGAGATAGGTCCGGTTTCGCCCGTGTGTCGCGTAGGCCACGTCTGAGGCGTCCAACCAGGTGACATCGGTACTCGACATGCCGCTACTATACCGGTGGATAACTGGGTTAGAACTGGGTTTGTACGGTAAGGTCAGAGCATGTCCCTGGAGATGCTCGGAGAAGAACAGGCGGTAAGTGCCAGATTCGGCTCGGCTGACTGGTCGTTCACGGCCGGAAAGCAAGCCAGAGGGTCTGAGTTTCACGCCTACCCGGCGCGGTTCATCCCTCAGGTCCCTGCACAGGTCTTGGACCTGCTGGGGATTCGCTCCGGTACCGTGCTCGATCCCTTCTGCGGGTCGGGGACCACCCTGGCCGAGGCTCGGCGCCGAGGTCTTGACGCTGTCGGAGTCGACATCAACCCAATCGCCTGCCTCATCAGCCGCGTCCGCGCATCGCGCTGGGCGCCTGCGGACGAGTCGGCACTGATGACGCACCAGGCGGCGCTGCTCAGCGCTGCGAGTGAGTCGGATGGGATCGGTCCTGAGTTCGTAGAGATTCCTCGTCTGGATCACTGGTTCAGCGACCACGCCCAGCGTGCGCTCACCGGGGCAGTTCGGTACGTGCGCGCCATCGACCCGGAAGACCCATGGCGTGACCGTGTGGCAGTTTCCGTCTCGGCGGCCACGGTCCGCATTTCCCGACAGGAGTCGGACACGCGTTACGCAGCCGTGGACAAGGCCGGTGACCAGCAATCGGCGGCGGGGGCGGTCGCTCGTGCCCTGGGCCGCACCGGGCAGTGGCTGCGAACCAATACGAGCGACTACGAACCAGACTCACAGGTCAACGTGTACCGGCGTGACGCGCGGGATCTCGCGCCGATCCCGGACGCATCTGTTTCTGCGGTTTGCTTCTCCCCTCCCTATCCCAACGCCTACGAGTACTGGCTCTACCACAAGTACCGGATGTACTGGCTGGGCTTCGACGCTGTGGAGGTGCGGGAGCAGGAGATCGGGGCGCGGCCCCACTACTGCAAGCCCAATGGTCTGGACGAGACCGACTTTGCTGCGCAGATGACGCAGGTCTTCGGCGAACTGGAGCGCGTTACGACCAGCGGCGCCCCGGTAGTCGTGGTCGTAGGAGACAGTGTCATCGGGGGCCGGACCGTGGACAACGGCTCGCTCCTCACCTCTGTCGCTGAGGCCTCGGGTTTCGCCACCGAGTTTGCGGGCAAGCGTCCAATCGCCACCGGCCGAAGTTCGTTCAACCGCGCGCACAGTCGCGGCCGAAAGTCAGAGCACGTTCTGCTGTTCAGGAGGGAAGCGTGACTGCTGTCGAGTGGGCCGACTATCCGCTGTTTGAGTATGAAAAGGACCTGGCGCGCCGCGAGATCGAGGCACTGGTCGGGCGTGACGTTCTCTCGTTCGAGGCTCAGGTCGACGCCAGCGATGCGGTGCTGCTGCGGCAGAGGGCGACATACCTCCGTGCCGTGAGCGGAGGAGGGATCTCTGCCGCAACGGCACAGGCCGAGGTGGAGGACCTGCACCGCAGTGTCCGAGGGCGCAAGACCAAGCGGCAGTCAACTCGCTTCCTCGTGCATGGGTTGCATGAGTACAAAGGGAAGTTCAACCCGCAGTTGGCCAGAGCCCTGGTCAACGTCGTGGATCCTTCCTGTACCGCCCTCATCGACCCCTTCTGTGGGTCCGGTACGACGCTGGTGGAGGGTCTGAGACTCGGCTTGGAAGTGGGTGGCATTGACAAGAACCCCCTCGCCGTGTGGCTCACAGGGGTCAAGGTTGATGTGCTGCGCGCGAGCGGAGAAGACGGCCTTGCCGGTCGGCACCTGGCGCTGAGCGAGAAGATCACGACCGCCATGGACCTTGCTCAGTCCAGCGGTCGAGCCGAAGTGCCACAGGGAGTCGAGGCCGCTGACGAAGCGTACTTGCGGAACTGGTTTCCACAGGAAGTCCTCGCTGCACTCTGGGCCGCCCTTGATATCTGCTATAGAGAACCTTCGCTGGCCGCTGACGTCGCTCGAGTCAACATCTCCAGCCTGGTGCGCAGCATCTCCTGGCAGATGCCAGAAGACCTGAGGGTACGAAGGCGCAACAAGGATTGGACACCGCCAAGAGTCGCCGACCTCTTCGCCGTCGCTGCGGCGCAGGCTCATCTGGCGTTGCGCGAAGTGGGTGGTGCAGCGGTGGTGGCAGGCGATCTGCGAGCCGAGATTCGGGCAGGGTCGAGTGCAGATGCGGAGACAGTCGCGGCCGTCGTCCCTGACGGTCGGCGACTGGTGGTCACCTCGCCTCCCTACGCGACAGCCTTGCCCTACATCGACACCGATCGGCTCTCCATCGTGCTGCTTGGTCTTGGGTCAGCGGTGGACATCCGCAGGCTGGAGCAGAACCTCACCGGCAGCCGCGAGTGGAACACCGGCGTCGCGCGCGCTTGGGCCGAGGCCTGGGAAACCAACAGGGACTCCCTGCCGTCGTCTGTGCTTGACCTCCTCGGGACCATCCAGGCATCGAACGAGCGGACGGATGCTGGGTTCCGCCGAGCCGCAGTCCCGACCCTCCTCTATCGGTACTTCAGTCAGATCGGGCAAACTCTCGACAACCTCGCGGAGTCCCTGAAGGTGGGCGAACGGGCCGTGTTCGTCGTCGGGACGAACCGCACCGGAAAAGGTGAGGGACTCGTGGAGATCGCCACACCCCGCCTCCTTGCGGCCGTCGCGGCAACGAGGGGCTTCCGCGTGGACGAGATCATTCCGCTAGAGACGTGGCCCCGATACGGCATGCACGCCGACAACGCCGTGAACTCTGAGGATGCCGTGGTGCTCACGGTTGAAAAGGACCAAGGGCGAAAAGCGCGCGTGTCGGGGTCCCTGGGCCGTTCGGACAAAACCTCCGCCTGACCCCAAGGAGCGGCTGGGGGTCAACGCAGTCCTGGCTGCCGTCGATGTCGCAGGCGACGGCGACGCACAGCAAGACGGCAGGCTGGCAAGCGTGGTACATTCGATCTATTCGTACAGATCGAACTAGGAGTCAAGATGAGCGTCCGGGAGAACATTGCCGAGTACTACAGACAGCGGTTGGGTGCCCTGGCCGTGGGCGACCGCCTCACCAGTGTCGCCGAGACGTGTCAACAGTTTGAGACAAGCACCGCCACAGCGGTCTACGGCCTTCGACCCCTGGTGGACGAGGGCCTCGTACGCAGCGAGCAGGGGCCCAACGGCGGGTACTTTGTGGCCAAATACCCAAGCGAAAGCCAGGCTGACCTGCTCACTCGGCTCGCTGACCTGCTTGATGAGACGGCCCGCATCGTTCGCAGACTTTCGTCAGTTGACGGCAACCCCGCCTGAACTCACCCCGAAGCACGGGTTCTGCCCAGCAGTGGTGTTGGAGTGCAAACGACTCGGTGGAATTACCTTCCACCGAGGGCCAGTCCAAGAACGCGGACGCCGACCTGATCGTCGGCGCGGTCAACGCCTACCGAACGACCTCAAGGGGTCACCGACGCACGACTGATCCAGACTGTGCCACTGCGTTGCCGGCCCCTATCGGCCCGACGGGCTCGTGATGGGTGCACTCGTGTCGTTCGTGGACGTGGAGTCAAGGTCCAACATGTCCCGTGGCTTCGGGGCTTTGCGCATCGGTGCGGACCCTTTGCAAACTAGTCCAAGGTCGTCGTTGCCGAGCCGAGCGTAGGCGGAGACGACTGCACGCGCATGATCGTAGTAGGCGGGTTCCGGACCTGGGTCCAGTTCCACTTTGCGGGGGAAGAAGCCGACAGACTTATTGAACGGCCCGTGGGCTGCGCGTTCCCAAAGAACCCCGGAAGTTGTGTCTCCGAAGCGATGAGCGCGCAGATCTGTCAGGTACAGGAGGCGCATCTGGGCCGTCTTGGTCACCATGACCTTCTCGCCTTTCGCCGCCAAGAGCACGTACTGCAGAGCCTGCGCTGGGGTCATGCGTCCACCATAGAGACTGCACACCCACGGACACGAACGACCTCGGTTTGTATTCTTCGGCAACTCGCCACCTGCGATGTTCACTGTGATCAGTCCTGTCGCTGAGACGATGGGCCTATGGCTGGGGCATCGAAGGAGAAGTGGGAGAATCCGCCACAGACGATCCACGAGGCGCTGGCACGCTGGGCCGCATGGTGCGCCTGGCGCGCCCTGTACGTCTTCGAAGAGCGTCGACCAGACGACAACCGGCCGAGAGCCGCCATCGAGAGCGTGCGTGCGTGGGAGCGGGGCGAGGTTCCGATGACGGCTTGTCGCGATGCTGCGTTCGCGGCGCACGCAGCGGCACGGGATGCAACCGAGGCGGGCGCCCCCGGTGCGGTTGAAGCGGCACGGGCCGCCGGGCAGGCGGCGGCCGTCGCCCACATGTTCGGCCACTCACCGCACGCAGCCACGTACGCGGCGAAAGCGATTGGGCTCCACGGCGCCGGGGAGACGGACCGCGTGACTGAGCGTGCTCGGCAATGGGCGGGCCTGGAGCCCGAGTTGAGAGGGATCGGTTTCCCGAGGGGCAGATAGCGACCCTCGTCGAGACGGGTGGGCTGGTCGACAGGTCTACGACGAGCCAAGTGGTCAGTACCGCTATACACCGGCCTTCGCCAACTGGCTCGTGAAGAAGTGCCAGAAGGCCGAATCGTTCGAGGAGATCACAGGCGTCGTCGCTGAGTCCCGGACGAGTGAGTGCGCCTCTGCCTTGGGCCGTCTCTGCAACTGCCTAGCATTGCTCTTGTGACCCAGTCGACCCCTGCTTCAGTGTGCGCTAGAGGTTCCGGATGAGCAGCGACGAGCCTG
The DNA here is from genome assembly GCA_030452985.1 of Humibacillus sp. Classification (GTDB taxonomy): domain Bacteria; phylum Actinomycetota; class Actinomycetes; order Actinomycetales; family Dermatophilaceae; genus DSM-29435. The sequence continues at coordinate 8,596 of JAKDLG010000130.1, read as the reverse complement.
GCCCTCGTAAGCGGCTGAGAGTAGGGCACGTCAGCGAACGAGGTGCGATCAACGCCGTGCGCACCATACTTGAAGGGCACGGACTCGTCGTGATCGAGGTCGAAGGTCGCAGTGACTACGGTCGCGACCTCTTGGTGGACATCACTGACGAAGGCGAGGTGACTGGTGCCGTGGTCGGGCTCCAGGTGAAGGGCGTTCGGTCCTTCATTCGAGACGGCAATTGGATGCTGCCAGCCACCCCGAAAGACCGCAGGTTTTGGGCGGACTCCAGCGTGCCGGTGTTCGGTGTCCTTTGGGACCCCGACTCCGGTGACCTCCGGTGGGTCAACCTCACCGAACACGCGCGACGGCCCGCGACCGTCCCCTTAGACAGCAAGGCGGTCGTCAACATCCCGGTCAGAGAGCCGCTCGACGACGAAAGCCTCCCTGCCTTCCTTGGGCTGGCTCAGCAGTACGTGCGACAGGCCTCTCCGACTGGGCTCCTGGATCTGTTCAGCCAGGATGACGAGCGCCAGTTCCTCGCCGTCTACGACTGCTGGGCCCTCGGGCGAAACGATGCCCGCGCCTTCATCCTGCTGCGTCGCGCGTTGCTGAACCTCTCGGGCGAGAGCCTGCGCCGGGCTATATGGCTGCTCAGCCACCTCGTGCCCCACCCCGACATCCTGTGGCACAGCGGGAACTGGATTCCACGCACAATCGAGGATGAGGTGAGGCCGTGGCTGAGGTGGTCGCCCGCCGAGATCTACCATCTGGTGAGTGCGGTAGAGGCCGCAACGGAGGACGACGAGGTTCCAGGATGGGTACGCGGGGGGTTAGGCCAAAGCCTCTGGCACTTGTTGGTGGAGGACCCTGGTCTCTTGGCCGGGGCTAGGTCCGCAATGAGCCTGGCCGTTGCCCAAGAAGACCTTGACGCGGCATTCCGCCTCCTCATCATTGCCCAGTACCGCGCCAAGGACTCCCTGGCGGAGATCACCACTGCCATGGAGCAACACCCTGAGTTGCGCAGTCACGAACTGGCGGCAGAACTTGCCGAGGCGGTGCGGGCTGAGGGCTACGTCTCGGTCTACTGATTTCGGCCAGACATCTGGTCCTACGGAGCCGATCATCCCCGAACTGCTGACGATACAAGTGACGCTTGGTTGGCGAATACCTCGAAGCCTCGACAGACACTCCAGCCGGTGCTTTCAAGGGGCCTCGAACGGTTCACCCGCAGTGCAGGTCATCCAGGCTCGGTGGGGTAGACCTTATGATTGAGGTCGATCCACACGATATGGAAGACGGCACGGTCCCGAAGCCCCCAAAGCCGCTGGGTGCCGCCGTACCGGAACCGAAACAGCATGTCGTGTGACTCGTCTCCGACCTCATCCAAGAACCGCTTCCGGGCAGCGTTGCAAATATTGGCGACAGGGTGCTGATGGTGCTTCTTGTGGCTGACTTTATTGCCCGTGCGATCACCCTCCAACTCGCTCCAGGTCCGGTTCGAACTATCGGAGAGGAACTGCATCAGATCTTTAAGATCGTCAGGCTCTAACCGCCAAGTCCAGTCACATGCGGCGTCGTCGGTGACGCCAACGTCGAGCATGGACGTGTCCCAGCGGAAGTGCTGATCCTGACTTGAACCGGTCAGATCCGCACTTCCGATCTGCTTCGCCTTCACCGCGCTCTGGTGCCCCGACTGATAGACGGCCTTCTTCCTGCCCATTTTGTCTTGTGGTGGGTCAGTTACTGCTGGGCGGCCAGGTCGCCGAAGAAGTCCTGCATGGTGTCCAGGTCTAGTGGCCTCTGGGAGCGGGCTCCCACGGCCAGACCTGCCCGGGCTTCGAGCCAGGGGCGCTCGCTGTGCGTCATGTCGCTCAACCGCTGACCGTCGTACCCGCCGTAGTAGCCCACAACGGCCTGCACGGTTTGCTTCTGATCCTCCGTCAGCGCCTCGGGGTCACCGTGGGGCCAGTCCTGCACCCGGAAGCGGCCACGATGGTTGTCGAACACCGAGTACACGACCGGCCCGTTGGCCCATGCCTGGATCGGCTCATCGAAGATCGGCTCGCCGTCCCACGCCAAGGACCAGCCTTGGCTGTAGTAGACCAACTTCTGCAACTTCATCGTGTCGCACGAGCCCACGAGGCCCATCACGTACGCCGCCACGTCATTTGCCGTCGCCACTTCGATCCCTCCCCATCGGTATAGCCAGCATGACACGTTCCGACTCCAACAGCGAAGCAGGCGCTGTCGAGCGTTTGGACTACCTGCGCCGGTGCTCGGTGTGCTGAGATCGCTAGGGTGCTCCGGCCTGGCGGGTTGCCACTGGTTCCATTTCGGCCTGGGCGCGCGGATCAGGCCGCGTGTTTGACCAAGATCAGGGTGGCGAGGTCCACATCTTCGCGCGCCCTGGCCTCGGGCAGGTGAGAGCCCTCCAACGCCGCTGCTTCCATGGCGACCTTCGCCTGCTTCAGTGAACTGTCAACGGACTGAGCCGACGCGATGCCCGAGTAGAACCGGGCCGCGAATACGACGGCGCTGGCGTCGTTCACCTTGTCCGACATGCCGACCACGACGGGGACCGTCTGGAGCAGGGCGTCAGCCCCGGCCAGACTCTCGCAGGCGTTCAGCACGACCAGCCTCGGCGGCTCGTCGGTCGCCCCAAGTAACCGTGCCAGGAGGTCGAAGTCTAGATCGTCACCCTCGGTCGTCCCTTCGTCGTTGCCCATGAACAGACCCCACGAGTTGGCGTGGCCGGAGAAGTGCACGACGTGAGGCCTATGATCGTTCAAGCCTTCCAGAAGGTCCATGGTGGTTGCGGCGGGGAGGTGTTCTACGGTCACCAGATCCCGGTACTTCGACTTCTTCAACATTTCCTTGACCTGGCGGACCTCAAAGTCGACCCGCAGCCACACCCCGCTGGTCTCGATGGAACCGTCCGGGTGCTCGACAGTCGTCTCGACCGACTCCGGGTTCGCTGTCAAATAGAGGACGCGCAGCGGCTCCTGTTTGGGTGGCTGGACCTCGACGTAGCGGATCTGCATGTTGGGACGGGATAGCGCAGCCATCTCGCGCGCGTGGCTCTTCTCGGTCTGCCGCCGACGTGATACCTCGCGGTCGGCCACCCGTTGCTCGGTGATGAGCGCAGATCTGAGCGAGGACTCCTTGGCTCCGATGGCCTTGGTGTTATCGGCGTACTTCTTCTCGATCTCACCGATCTTCTTCGTAGCGTCGGCGACCTTCTTCTCCTCGCGTTCGGCCGCCGAGGTGGCCATCCGCCGAGTGGAGTCCGACTTCGTCTTCGCCGCCTCGCCGCGCTTCTTCGTGGCGGCGGCTGTGGCCTTGTTCGCAGCCTCACGGTGCTTGGCCAGGTCCTTGGTCAAACCTGAACCCTTCGACTGAAGCCGGGCGATCTCCGACTTCAACGTGTCACTTCGCGTCATTGTTGCGCTCCCTGTACGCCCTCGCGCGGTCCCGAGGAAGATGACGCAAGGCTAGAGCGTTGGTCTGACACGCTCGTCTCTCCACAACGAGCGCGCCTCGCAAGGCTCTGGCCCGCCTGACTGTTCAAAGTGAGATTCTTATACGTACGTCCCTCCACCGGAGGGGGTGCATCGTTGCAGGTCAGGGAGTTACGGGAAGGACCCACCACGGGTCCTTCACGGTGAAACCGGGTTGGAGTTCCCGAAAGTCCCGGTCAGAGCAAATCTGACCGGGACTTTCGCCGTTCTGGCCCCAGAACCGCGCCTTGAGAGCGCCGTGGGCGCCGGTCAGGGACCGAACGGGCGTTCGCAAGGGCAAAGGGATCCGGCTGGAGCGTTTCGGGCACGGAAAAGCGCCTGTCCCACGGTTTTTGGGGCAGGGGCTATCGCAGTGCTGGGTTCAGATGATGTTGGCGAGGTCGTCGGTCGGCTGGGGCCCGCCTCTGGCTGACCCTGCTTTCGCCGTGTCGGGGGCGGCGGCGGGTCGCTCGGGTTCTTGGTGGTGCCCAGAGCGGACTCTGCCCGGGCCCTGCCGGGTCCGACAGAGTCGTCGTCGGGGCGAGGGCGACCGTCAAGCCACACTTACACGGCTAGCTGTACTGACCACGGACGTTGGTGAAACGCGTTCCAGGTTGCGTGGCGCAGCGGGTATCTTTCGGGCTCCGAACACGCTTCCAGCGGACTGATCAGCACGTCGCCTTGCAGAGGAGCCTGCTCTCGTGAGCGCGGTAAAATCAGCCGCATGTCGTTGCGGACGCAGTGGATCGCACGGGCTTGGCTCCCCTACCTGCTCATCGGCGTGACGTGGGTCGCGCTCGGTGCGGTGCTCGGCGGGCCTGAACGCGTTGGTCTGACAAGCATCGGCCTCGGCTGTCTCTGCTTCGGCGCCCACGGCGCGGAACGGCGAGTGCGGTCCCACCAACGGCTGGGCGACGCCACGTCCTCCCACTGCGGATAGGCCAAAGCCCTACGGACGTGATCACGTCACGTTCAGCGCCCCCAACACCGGCCGGAGTCAGAAGTTCAACACCGATGGCCCCGCCGCGGTCTGACGTTCCCTCACAGACCGTGGTTTGAAACCCCAACGGACGCCCACCCGTGCAGGACGTCGCTGACGGCCATCGCGCCCACGACGACAGCAGCGGCCACGAGGCCGTTCCTACCTCGATCCGGCGGCACCGACGATCCTGCGGTAGCGGGCCAACAGGTCATCGACCTCGTCCACGGAGGCGTCGCTACCGCTGGCCACCCGTTCCCGGTCCGCGAACGTGAGCGAGCCCGGGTCCGCGAGGTCTTGGGCTGTCATCGCAGCGCCGATACGTTCGACCAGGTGGATGCGTTCGAGCAGACATGAAGGCTCGACGCCCGCCTCGTGGACCACACCGCGCCCGGCCGGAGTAACCATCACCTCCCGCACGTGAGTGACCTCCCGGAGGAAGTCCGCGAACGAGAGGGTGCTGTTCGGGTGCGTCGACATCTCTTCAGTCTCACCTCGGCGCTGGCCCAGAACCAAAGGTCGGGCGTGTCCTTGACCCTCAGGAGGCACTCCTGCGGCGCGGATCATCGGGGGTGGCTTCCAGGCGGAGGCTCTCGATGGCGCTGTTGCTGGACACCGAGATAGCCGCACGCGTAGAAGTCCGCTACGTGGGTGACGGCCGTGATGGCAGTGGCGTGCTCGATTCCGAGAGGACCTCGAATGTATTGACCGTGCACGATGACTTCGCCCCGCCAGGCGGGAGTGTTGCCGGAGGCAGCCGTGCTGCGGGAGATGACGCGAGGGAATCGCCTCCTCGTGGCTGACGACCGCGCAGTCGCCGTGCGGGCCTACGATGGGCGATCCATCACCAGCAGAGGAGCAGCACATGCTGATCGTCGCCGGACACCTCATCGTCGACCAGTCTCTGCGCGAGTCCTACCTGGCCGACTGCGTGAGCGTCATCGAGCAGGCCCGCCGGGCACCCGGTTGCCTGGACTTCTCGATCTCCGCCGACCCCGTCGTCCCCGGCCGTATCAACATCTTTGAACGCTGGGAATCCCAGGCCCAGGTCGAGACCTTCCGCGGCGACGGTGCCACACAGGAACAGCGCGTCGCGATGCTGACGGCATCGGTGTCGGAGTATGACGTCACGGGTATACGGGCTCTGACGTAGTCGGGACGTGGTGAGCGCCGCCCGCCGGGCTGCGGTGCTCTGTGGTCACGCGCCGATGGACCTGAGAGAGCCATAATCGTGAGGCGGGCACCAGCAGGATCTTTCGCGGCACAGTGACCTTGAGAGGACCCGACATGAGCTCAGACGGGCAGCCGGATGTTGACTGGCGCGAATGGCTGCAGCGTTGGGACAGACAGCAGGAGGGCTACGTTCCCGAGCGAGAAGCCCGCTTCACGGTAATGTTCGACGCGGTCGAACAGCTGCTGCCGGAGCCGTTCGTGGCGTTGGACCTGGCGTGCGGTCCCGGATCGGTCAGTCAACGTCTGCTCGCTCGCTTCCCCGGTGCCCGGGTGGTTGCGGTGGATATGGACCCCGTGATGCTGGCCCTTGGTCAAGGCGCGCTGGACACGCTCGGAGGTCGATTGCGCTGGGTGGAGGCCGACCTGGCTTCTCCCGACTGGCTTCAGGTGCTGGGAGAGACGCAGTTCGACGCGGTGATCAGCACGACCGCACTGCATTGGCTGTGGCCGGACACGTTGGATCGCGTCTACCACGAACTCGCTCAGCTGGTGCGGCCCGGCGGGGTATTCCTCAATGGGGACCATTTGGCGTACGGCCCCGAGTCGCCGACCCTGGCCCGCCTGAGCGGGCGTGTCCTCGACGAGCAGTGGTCCGACGCGGCCTTCTCCGAACGTGGCATCGAAACGGCGGAGCAGTGGTGGGATGAGCTCGGCTCAGAACCGGTGTTGGCGCCGCTCCTGGCCGCGCGGGCCCGAGTCTTCGCGCGCCAGCAGCGCCAAGAGACCTCGCCCGGCTTCGATAGGCACGTGGCGGCTCTGCACAGGGCCGGCTTTTCCGAGGTGGGGACCATCTGGCAGGTGCTCTCAAACCGGGTGCTCCTGGCCGTACGCTGAGATTGAGGACGTGCTCTGGGTTCGGCCACCGAGTGGCGTGCTGGCGTCGTTCGACATCTGGTCGTGTTCGGTGGAGCGTTGTGGAAACCATCCGCCGGCAGGGTCGGGCGCGGTCTTGGGGGTCATGACCGACGAGCCTCCTGAATGGTGTCAGTCAGGATGGCTGGCTCGGGGGGTCGCGCTTGGTTGGTGGTTCGTGACTGTCGGTCCGTGAGAGCCCGACGGCTGAGGCTGAACGCAGGACACTGTCGAGGAAGATGGATACGGCCGGCCGTGCTCGGGCGGGTTCGTCGTATCCCACGAGGATCTGGCGGCGGACCGGGTCGCGTAGCCGGTGAGTGCTGACGCCCGCTGCGGGGAGGAACGACCGTCCGAGGTCCGACATCATGGTGATTCCGAGGCCCGCCGCGACCATGGCCAGGGCGGTGGGCTGTTCAGTCACCTGGTGGGCGATGTGCGGGTCGAAGCCGGCTCGTCGGCATGCGCTGTGCAGGGCCCGGCCGTAGTAGTTCTCGATCCCGGACATGATCCAGTCCTGACGAGCCAGGTCGGCCAGGTCGATCACCTGCTCGCTGAACCAGCCGCTGGGCGCAGCGAGGTGCAACGCGTCGAACCCGACGGGGGTGATGACGATCCCACTGCGCCAGGGCTCCGCCGCGTCGGGGTAGTCGATGAGGAAGGCCAGGTCGAGGTGCCCGTGCCGCAGCTGCAACGTCGCTTCGTCGGGGTCGGTCTCGCGGGTCTTCACCTGCAGCTGTGGATGCCGCTCGGCGAGGTCCTTGACGACCCGCGGCACGAGGCCGGCCGCGACGGTGCAAAACACCCCGACGGTCAGCTCTACCGCCGCGGAGTCGCGAGCCTGTTCCACCGCCGAACACGCCCGCTGCTCGGCGTCCAAGAGGATCTGCGCATGCTCGAGCAGAACGCGACCCACGTGAGTCAGTGCCACGCCCCTACCGCTTCGGGCCAACACGGGGGAGCCGACCTCTTCCTCCAGGGCGGCCATCTGCTGTGATATCGCAGACGGTGAGTAGTGCATGGCCGCCGCGGCCGCGTTCACCCCGCCGTGGTGCGCGACCTCGCGAAGCGTGCGCAGTCGTCGAAGGCTTAGATCCATGCAGCAATAGTGCACACTCAATGATCTTTTCGTCACTAGACGCACACAGTTTACGGGACGAGGATGGACTCGAAGGACGCTGCGATCAGGCAGCGGCCACACGCTTTGAGGGATGACAGTCGTGCGAGGCATGTTTGATGCCGCTGGGTGGACCAACGGTGTCGGCTCACATGCGCCGCTGGGGGCGAAGACCTCCGCCGTGGACATCGCTCAGGATGCTCGGCAGGCGCTGGCCCGGCTGGAACAGGTCACGAGGGGGGCGGCAGCCCCCAGCGACCCAGCTCAGGTCTACCTGCTGATGGGGGTGCTGAGGCAGGCAGGGCAGTCGCTGCAGGACAGTCTGGATCATCTGGGCCGATGGTGGCAGGTGCAGGAGCGCGCGCAGCGGCTGGAGGTGTCGCGGGGCCCGTTCGCTGATGATCCTGCGGCAGCGGTAGCGACCACCGTCGCGTCCCTCATGGGGGCGGCGGCGGCGTGTGCGGAGCTCATCTCCGCTCTCGAGCGTGCGCAGATCTGCACCTCCGATCTCACCTATGTGGGGCCGGAGCCAGCACGTCGCACGAGGGCCCATCGCCGCCGCAAGCTGCCGCAGTGACCTTCCAGGCGTCGCCGGTTGAAGACGCGGAGGCAGCAGGTTCTGAGACAGACTGTGAGCATGGCAGTGGAGACGGGGAGGTGGCGGATCGGTGACTCCGCGCCGCGGCGGCTGGAGGCCAGCCTGCTGCCGTCGGAGGCGACCCTGCAAAACTACCTCGAGAAAGATCCGTCGCTGCTCGGTATGCCGCTCATCGTGATCGGTCGGCAAATGTGCAATTCTCACGGCAGGCCCTGAGGCCGTTTGCGAACCGGTCGCGGCGTCTCCGCGGCGCGGTCAGATGCCCGCCGGCACGCAGCTTCGAGAATCAGGGGCTCGGCAAAGTCGTCATGCGGTAGTCAGGAGCTCGATCGGGCGTC